>JBEPVA010000255.1:0-4629 GCA_041691295.1 Gemmatimonadota bacterium | reverse complement strand
CTTCGATCCCGAATGAGCATCGAGCAGTTGAAGGCCGCCCTGGCCGACCGCTACCGCCTCGAGCGTGAGCTGGGCGCGGGCGGCATGGCGTTCCTATCGGTCGCTCCGCTCCCTCGTGATGACAGATTTGGCGAGAGAAATGACTAGCCCACTCGAACGCCTCACCACCGCCCTGGCGGACCGCTACCGGATCGAGCGTGAGCTGGGGCAGGGCGGCATGGCCACCGTGTACCTGGCCGAGGACCTCAAGCACCATCGCAAGGTGGCGGTGAAGGTGCTGCGGCCTGAGCTGGCCGCCACGATGGGCCCCGAGCGGTTTTCCCGCGAAATCGAGATCGCCGCCAACCTGCAGCACCCCCATGTCCTGGCGGTGCACGATTCTGGGGAATCCGACGGCTTCCTCTATTACGTGATGCCGTACGTCGAGGGGGATTCGCTGCGGGACCGGCTCAAGAAGCAGGGCGAACTGCCGATCCCGGATGCGGTCCGGATCCTGGTGGAAGTGGTCGATGCCCTGGCCCATGCCCACGCCAAGGGTGTGGTGCACCGGGACATCAAGCCGGAAAACATCATGCTGTCGGGCCGCCACGCCCTGGTCACCGACTTCGGTGTGGCCAAGGCCGTCAGCGAGGCCACCGGCCGCAACCAGCTCACCACCGCCGGCGTGGCACTCGGTACCCCGGCGTACATGGCGCCGGAGCAGGCAGCCGCCGATCCCAACCTCGATCACCGGGTGGACATCTACGCCATCGGGGCGCTGGGCTACGAGTTGATCTCCGGCCGGCCGCCGTTCACCGGCGGGGCCCAGGAAATTCTCGCGGCGCATGTGACCCGGACGCCCGAGCCGCTGATCAGCCGGCGGGCCAACTGCCCACCGGCGCTCAACGCCGTGATCATGAAGTGCCTCGAGAAGCGGCCGTCCGATCGATGGCAGTCGGCCGAGGAGCTGGTGGCGGCACTGGAGCCGCTGGCCACCACCAGCGGCGGACTGACGCCGACCCAGACCAGGCCGGTGCCCGGAATCAGGCGCGAGGCTGAGACTGGCAGGGCAGGGTTGATCAAGTGGTTGGTGGCAGCTGCGGCCCTGATCGCGCTGGCGGCGCTGGTACTGTCGCGCCGAGGTGGGTCGGATGTGGTGCTGGGCACCCAGAGCCGAATCACCGACAGCCCGGGTCTCGAGACCGATCCGGCGATCTCGCCCGATCACCGGTTCATCGCCTATGCGGCGGGACCGTACTTCCAGGCCCATGTCTTCGTCCGGCAGTTGAGTGGCGGACCAGTCCGCGATCTCACGGCCAGCCTGCCGGGCCGCAATACCAGGCCGCGCTGGTCACCTGACGGATCCGAACTGCTGTTCGTGAGCAGCGACGGCCGGGAGCGGAAGGTGAGCCGGGTCTCGCTGCTGGGTGGTGTGCCTAAGGTGCTGGTCGATATCCAGAGCGATGACGGCATCGCCAGCGCCGACTGGTCGCCCGATGGCAAGCGGATCGTCTACGATCAGGGCGGCGTGCTCAACATCACCCCGCTCGAGGGCGGGACGCCCACCGTGATCTGGAAAGGCACCGATCCCTTTGCCGTGAGCTGGTCTCCCGACGGCAAGCACATCGCCTTTGTCGAGGGCGGCAACCGGCTGTGGCACGGGGCCACCGACCTGACCAATGTGGCGCCCAGTGCCATCTTCGTCATTTCGGCCGACGGCGCCCGGACCGATACGATCGCGCCGCTGGCCGCGATCAACCTGAGTCCGACCTGGACCCCTGACAGCCGGGGGCTGTTCTTCATCTCGAATCGTGATGGATCGAAGGACATCTATCGCGCCACGCTGACCTCCAGCGGGGCGCTCGCTGGTACGCCCGAGCGGCTCACTACCGGTCTCACCCTGCACGCGATGGCGCTCTCGACCGACGGCAAGACGCTGGCGGTCTCGACTTTGGTGCGCCAGGCCAACATCTGGATGCTGCCGCTGGAGCCGGGCCATACTATCACCGATGACGCCGCAGTCCAGGTGACCACCGGCCAGCAGGTCATCGAACGGGTTTTCCTGTCGAATGACAGTCATTGGCTGATCTACGACTCCGACCGGCGCGGCAACCAGGATGTCTACCGGCTGCACCTCGATCAGGCCGGCGCGGAGCCCGAACAGCTGACCACCGACTCGGCCGGGGACTATTCAGCTGCGAGCTCGCCCGATGGCAAGGAGATCCTGTTCCACTCCTTCCGGCAGGGCAATCGCGATCTCTTCCTGATGTCGAGCGATGGCACCAACCAGCGACCCCTGACCAATACGCCGAAAGCCGAGTTTGCCGGCAACTGGTCGCCCGATGGGCGGTCGATCAGTTACTACGCCGATTCCGCCGGCACGCTCTGGCTGGGGATCATGTCCCGGGACGCAAACGGCACCTGGGGGGTGGGGCGGTTGGTCCTGCCGGATGTTCCGGGGTACGCTGCCTTTTCACCCGACGGCAGCCGCCTGCTGACGACCCACGCCGGCGTCTTGACCCTGATCGACGCCAGGAGCTACGCACCCACGCCGGTGACGCCGGCCATCGAGACGACCCAGGGACTGCGCAACGCCTGGTGGTCGGCGGACGGGCGCGGCTTCTACTACCGGATGCGCGAGTCCGACGGCCGGCTGACCCTGATCTACCAGCCGATCGGTGGCGGCCCTCGCCAGATTCTGGTCCGGCCCAGGGATGCCAGCCGCTCGGCGCTCCGGGCTGACTGGTATGCCGATGGCAAACGTCTGTACTACACCATCACCCAGTACGAGGGGGATGTGTCGACGATTGAGGTGCGGAGGAAGTAGGACAGGCGGACAGGCGGGACGAGAGAACCGCCACTGAATTGGATGCAGGCTGAGTCAAGTCATTGAGGGGGCGAACATCAGTGAGAATCATGCGGCGGTACCTGGTTGACTGAATCGGTCGATCGCCTCGCCGCGGCGCTGGCCGATCGGTACCGGCTGGAGCGCGAGGTGGGCCAGGGTGGCATGGCCACTGTGTACCTGGCCCAGGATCTCAAGCACGACCGCAAGGTCGCGATCAAGGTGCTCCGGCCCGAGCTGGCCGCGGTCATCGGTGCCGACCGGTTTCTGTCCGAGATCAGGACCACCGCCAACCTGCAGCATCCTCACATCCTGCCTCTGTTCGATTCCGGCGTCGCTGAAGTCAGGAGTTCGGAGTTGGGAGTTGCGGGCATTGGTCCGAACTCCCAACTCCCCACTCCCAACTCCTTTCTGTTCTACGTCATGCCCTTCATCGACGGCGAATCGCTGCGCGACCGGCTGACCCGCGAGACCCAGCTGCCGGTCAACGACGCCGTCCGGATTGCCAGTGAAGTGGCCTCGGCGCTGGATTACGCCCACCGGCACAACGTCATTCACCGGGACATCAAGCCCGAGAACA
Source organism: Gemmatimonadota bacterium (assembly GCA_041691295.1). GTDB lineage: Bacteria > Gemmatimonadota > Gemmatimonadetes > Gemmatimonadales > GWC2-71-9 > DATEHG01. The sequence continues at coordinate 1,225 of JBEPVA010000255.1, read as the reverse complement.
TCCTGTTGCACGACGGGCGGGCGCTGGTGGCCGATTTTGGGATCGCGCTGGCGGCCAGCAAGGCGGGCGGCACCCGGATGACCGAGACCGGAATGAGCCTCGGGACTCCGACCTACATGAGCCCTGAGCAGGCCATGGGCGAGCGCGAGATCACCGCCCGCTCCGATGTCTACGCCCTCGGCGCCATGACGTACGAGATGCTGATCGGCGAGCCGCCGTTCACCGGCCCGACCGCGCAGGCCATCGTGGCCAAGGTGATGACGGCGGAGCCCGCCGGGCTCATGGTGCAGCGGAAGAGTGTGCCGCCAGCGGTGGAGGACGCGGTGCTCACCGCGCTCCAGAAGCTGCCGGCCGATCGGTTTGCCAGCGCGGCGGAATTTGCGGCGGCGATGGGCGGCGAGGCGGGCGGGCGGACCGGCAGGAGCCGCATATACGCGGCCCCTACCGCCGCCGCCCGCCGTCGGTCGGTGCCGATGCTCGCGCTCGGCGTGCTGGCGCTCGGAGGCGCCCTGGCGGCCGGTTATTTCGCGGGCCATCGCATGCCCGCGGCACTCCCGATCCGCTCCACGCTGCTGCCGCCGCCCGGGTGCGCCTATGCCGATCTCTCTGCGGGCAACGTGGCGGAGCTCTCGCCCGACGGCACCATGCTCGCCTTCATGGCCAACTGCGGAGAGACCCGGAGCCTGTGGATCCGCAATCTCGCCAGCGGTGACCTGAAGCAGATCGCGGGCACTGAGGGAGCCACCGCGCCCTTCTGGTCACCGGACAGCCGCAGCCTGGGCCTGTTTGGCACCAGCCAGCTCAAGCGGGTGGACCTGCAGAGTGGCGCGGTGCGCGACCTGGCCCCGATCGTGGCCGGTCGGGGCGGCAGCTGGAGCCGAAACGGGGTGATCCTCTACGCCCCCGATATCTCCGGGCCGATCATGCAAGTGCCCGCCGAAGGAGGCACTTCGGCGGTCGCCGTGCAGGCGTCGGACTCCACCATCACCAATCGCCTGCCGTACTTCCTGCCCAACGGCCGGGATTTTCTCTACGTCAGGGGCTCCATTGATTCCGTCGCCAGCGCGATTTGGGCCGGGCGATTGGGCTCGACTGCCAAGCGGAGGGTGACCGACTTCGGCAGCAATGCGGGATATCACGACGGCCAGCTGCTCTACGCCCGCAATGGAGTGTTGATGGCCCAGCCGTTCGATCCGGGCAATGGCAGTCTTGGCGGCATTGGCGT
>JBEPVA010000254.1:0-4681 GCA_041691295.1 Gemmatimonadota bacterium | reverse complement strand
CTCGTGAATCGTGCGTGACCAGGTGGTTGCGGCACCGACGGACATCACCACCAGCGCCAGGCTGACCCGCCTCGGCTGCGTCATCGGCTGGTCGGCTCCATCGGTGGACACTTTCGGACTCAGCCATCGGGCCACGGCCGCCGCCCCGACGGCCACGACCGCGATCAGCACCGACTGTTCCTCGAGGTAATAGACGGTCCAGTTGTCGGCGTGCGCGAAAGTCAGGTAGACCAGCAGCAGCACCAGGCAGGTAGCCACGCCGAACAGGATCTCGGCGCCGCCCACCGCCACCCCGATGAGGCCGAGTACGGCAAACGAGGGCCACCAGCGGCCCCAGGCGTCGAGCAGCACCTGGCTGCTCCGGCTCACGAACAAGCCTGGCACCCGGTCGGGCGTGAATACCTTGTGTATCGGGCTGAAATGATCGCGAAAGGCCTGGAAGTCGGCCGGCAGTGCCCGTTGCGGCGGAGTGGAGTCGTAGCCGAAACCGGGCAGGTCGAACGGGAAGTACACCGTGCTGTAGTGGCTGAGTGGAGTCAGCCGCCAGTTGCCGGTGACGGCTTGGTTCTGGTAGGGAATGATGGCGAGCCAGAGCAGCCCCGCCGCCGTGGCAATGGCCCAGTCGGCCCAGCGGCGCTGCCGCCAGACGGTGACCAGCACCACGACCCCGATCGGGATCGCGAACGCGATGGCCGTGAGCGGCCGGGTAATCGCCTGCCAGCCGATCGTGGTGCTCACCGCCAGCAGCCATCCACGCCGGCCGGTCCGCCGCCATTCCAGCAGGCTCCACCACGCCGCCAGCCAGAGCAGGCCCGACAAGGCCTCGGTGAGATACAACGGCCTGAATCGCAGGCTGGCCGGTGTAACCACCCACAACAGCCACGCCAGCAGCGCAGCCGTCGGAGTGACCAGCCGCTTGACCAGCGCAAACAGCAGAGCGCCGGTGAGGCCGTTGAGGATCACCGGCATCAGTCCCGGCAGCCCCAGCCAGATTCCAGGCACCAGGGCGATCGCGAAGCCGGGGGGATATCGCGCAGCGAGTACCGGCGTCACGAAGACATGGAACTGCTCGAAGAATTCAGGCAGCGGCCGCGGCGACCCGGCCAGTTGGCCCCGGGCCAGCATCCCCGCTTGCAGCAGGTAGGCCGCTTCATCGTGCACCGTCGGCACGGCATTGAGACCGCCCCAGACATTCCGGATCACCAGCGCCGTGATCAGCCCGACCAGCCACGGCACCGCGCGGTGTCCCAGCCATCGATCGAGATCGGGCAGCCAGCGATGGGGCCACCATCCACCGATCAATGCCGCCAGCACGACCAGCAGGATCGGGAGTACGCCCTGCACCAGGTGAGGCACCAGGCCGGGATTCATGGCCAACCCAGCGTGTCGGCCGGTGTCCACGCCCTCAGGCTATCCCCGCGTTCGAAATAGATGAACGGCACTCGGCCAGGGGTGACCGCCAGCAGCCGGGGGTTTTGCGGACCCATGTCGTACACGATCCAGGCCGATGCCGCACCGAGATCCGCGGGATTGGTGATCAGGCTGCGGTGGAAGCTGTGATTCTTCGCGTAGCGGACGAAGACGACCGGCCGGCCCGGCAACGCCGCAACCCGTTCACGGAATCGGCGGTGATACTGCGAGAGCAGTCGGTAATTCTGGCGGGCGTCGGCCAGGTGAATCAGGCTGAATCCGAGAAGCAACAGCGCGATGCCGGCCAGGTTGGCAGCCGCGGTCGGTTCGGGACCGAAGGCGGGCGGCCTGGGCAGCAGGCGAGCCGGAATCAGCGCCAGCACCCGCCGGGCCCCGACCGCGGTCAGCGCCGCCAGCACCGGCACCGCCTCCTCGTAGTAGATGCTCCATTCGGGCGGGTGGGCAAAACCCAGGTGCAGAATCAGCAAGAGCAGCGCGGCGCCCGTCGCGAATAACAGCGGGCCACCCGCGCTGGCCAGCCCGAGTCCCGCCACAATCGCGGCCACTGGTGCGGCCGATCCCCAGACATCATGCAGCAGCTGCGCGCCCCGCTCGACCAGGAAATGGGGGACGTTGGCCGGCACGAAATCCTTGTGGAATTCGCCGTAATACCAGATGTAGTCGCCGAAGTCCGGTGGCAGGCTGCGCTCCGGCGGGGTCGAGTCGACCCCGAAGCCGAAGTGATCACTGGGAGCGTATACCCGGGTGTAGTGGCTCCAGGCGCTCTCGGTCCACCGGCCCGTGATGGCGTGATTCTGCCATGGCAGAATCAGCAGGATGAGTCCAGCCACACCGAGCGCGGGGAGCAGCGAGCCGAGCCGTCGCTCTCGCGCCGCGATCCAGAGTACCCCCGCCGCCGTCACCGCCCCATAGGCCAGGCCGGTGAGCGGCCGGGTGATCACGCACCACGCGGCCGCCCCGGCCACCAGCATCAGCCAGCGACGGGCTCCGGTCTCCTGCCACTCGAGCAGCCACCACCACCCCGCCAGCCACAGCATCGTGGTGAGCGTCTCCGACATGATCAACTGGCGAAACGGAATGCTGCCCGGCGCCAGGAACCAGATGGCCCAGGCCAGCAGTGCGGTAGCCGGCGATGCGATCCGGCGCACCAGCGCGAAAATCAGCGCTCCCGTCAGCCCGATCATGAGGACCGGCATCAGTCCGGGCAGCCCGAGCCAGACTCCTGGCACCAGGGCCAGGGAAAAGCCCAGCGGATACTTGGCCGCCACCGCCGGCGTGGCAAACACCTGGAACTGTTCGAAGAATTCGGGCAGCGGGCGGGCCGGGCCGAACAGATGGCCGTGGGCCAGCAGCGAGGCTTGCAGCAGGTAGGCGGTCTCATCGTGGATCACTTCGACGGGATTGAGGCTGCCCCAGCTCCACCACAGTCCGGCCGCACTCACCACCCCGAACAGCACCGGCGCCCAGCGCTGTCCCAGCCTGTGCTCGAGCGGCGCGGTCAGCCACCCGATCCTCGGGAGCAGGAGCCAGATGAGCAGCGGCAGCAGGATGGCCAGGGCAATCTCCCTCATCGGCGCCGCGCCAGGATCAGATACTGCCCGCCCAGCGGCAGGTGAGCCAGGATCGGTTCCAGCGGTCGGAACCAGCGGAGCATCCGCGGGAAGTAGAACAGGCTGTCGAGCGTCAGGAGGTCGAACCCGGCATGGCGCAGCAGCCGCCGGCCGGCCGGAGGAGAGATGGTGATCGCGTCGCGGTCAAAGACCACGCGACGCATTACCAGTCGAGTGCCGGGATTCCAGGGATTGTTTTCCCAGAAGGCAAACAGCCCGCCGGGCTTGAGCGAGCTTCGTACCCGCTCCAGCGCCTCGGCCCGCTGGTCCAGCGGAATGTGGTGGAACACACCGTTGGTGAAGGCCAGGTCGAACCCGGCCGGCTCGGACCAGCCTTCAAGTTGGAAGAAACTGGCCTGCGGTCCCTGGTGCCGTGCCCTGGCGATTTCGAGCAATCCGTCCGACACGTCCACACCCGCGACAGAGCCCGCCTTCAGGATCGAGAGCAGCAGCGGGGCCGCGAAGCCGTCGCCACAGCCGAAGTCGAGCACCCGCGGCGTGGCCGGCGTCGAGGGCGCCAGTTCCCGAAGCCTTCGGGCCAACCACGCGACCCGGCTGGTCGCGTAGTAACTCTTGCCTTCGCCGGAAGCCGAGAGGCCGCGGGCCAGGTCTTCGTCGTAGCTGTCGGCGTGGGCGTCGAATTCCGCCGGCCGGCTGGCGTCGCCGCTCACCGGCGCCGCATGCCCAGGATCGAAAGGAAGAATCCCGACAGGATGGCCTGGAACCCGAGGGTTGTGAGCGTGACACCGGGAATGACCCACCGCATGGTACGGGCATAGTCAAGGCGACCGAAATCGGCCGCGACCCACTGCCCGACGGCCACCGCCAGCAGCGCGATGCCGGCCAGCATGGTGATCGCCGCGATGACCAGTCCCCGTTCGAGATTGATGATCTGGAACGCCCGCTCCAGCCGGGTGTCCATCGGTAGCATCCGCTCGTTGATGGCGAACACCTTGGTGAGCACGGCGAACAGCACCGACTGGAACCCGCAGATGATGGCCAGGCTGCCGAACAACAGGGTGTGCACATCAAAAGTGATCCGGCCGATGCTCAGCTGCGGCAGGGCCAGCACATAGCAGAGCAGGCCCGCCAGGCCGAGGAAGAATCCAGGCAGCAGGAACAGCCAGCGCGGACTGTACATCAGGAAGAACCGCAGGGTCCGCCAGCCGTCGCGGAAGGTTCTGAGATGCGGGGCGTGGGTGGTGCGTCCGTCCTTGTGCAGCGTGATCGGCACTTCAGCGATCCGGGCCCCGTGGATCGTCGCCTTGATGATCATCTCGGTGGCAAATTCCATCCCGGTGCAGCGAAGATCCAGCGGCTCGATCAGGTCGCGGCGGAATGCCCGCATGCCGCAGTAGATGTCATGGATCGGCGCACCGTACCACCGCCGCGCCATGGCCGAAAACATCGGGTTACCCCACCAGCGATGCAGGAAGGGCATGGCGCCCGGTGACACGGTTCCGCCGCCGGCCGGGAGGCGGCAGCCCTGCACCAGCTGCGCGCCGGCCCGGAGCGGCCCCAGGAACCGGGCCGATTCCAGGAAATCGTAACTGTCGTCCGCGTCGCCCATCAGGACATACCGACCGCGGGCCGCGGCGCTTGCGCCCCTCAGCGCCCGGCCATAACCCCGCCTCGCGATG
>JBEPVA010000253.1:0-4690 GCA_041691295.1 Gemmatimonadota bacterium | reverse complement strand
GGGTCCGCTCGAGGGTCGTGCCGATGGCGTGAAACGAAAGCACACCGGCCTTGCCCTGCTCGACTGTCAGACAGACGCCATCGATGGCCACACTCTCACCGATGTGGACCCGCCGGTATGGCGTCTCGATCGTCAGGGTCAACCCATCCGGACCAGTCACGGCCGAACGGACCTTCCCGATGGCACTCACGATTCCGGTAAACATTGCTCCCGATCCAGCACCAGCAGGGTGTCTTCTCCGAGGGCCCGGCGTTCGACCACGTTCCACCGGGCAGAATCGGCGATCGAGTTGCCCGGCAGGCCGCTGAACGCCGGAACGCCATCGTCGCCCAGCCAGAGCGGCGACTGAATCCAGTGAAACCGGTCGATCAATCCTTCGGCCAGCATCGAGCCACCCAGCCGTCCACCGCCTTCGACGATCATTGATTCGATTCCCGCCGAACGCAGCTGGGCCAGCCCTTCGGCCAGCGAGGTGGCGACGAACACCCGCACGCCGGCGGCTTCCATCGAGGTACGGGCCAGGGTCGGCGCAGTCGGCGCGGCGACGACCCAGGTAGGCAACTCCCCCGCCGTGCGGACCAGTTCGAGCGTCCGGGGCAGATCAGCCCGCGAGTCAAAGATGATCCGGACCGGCGGGCGGCGCGGCTCGAGGTCACCCCGAACGGTCAGCGAGCTGTCATCGACCCGGGCGGTGTGCCCACCGGTGGCGATAGCATCGAAGCCGGCCCGGAGCCAGTGGACATAATCCCGGGCACCCGACCCTGAAATCCAGCGCGAGTGGCCGGCCCGGTCGGCAATCCTGCCATCAACAGTCGTGGCCAGCTTGAGCGCACTGAACGGACGCACCTGGTTGCGGAACCGATGCAGAAATGTGGCGTTCTGGCGGCAGGCCTCTTCGGCCATCACTCCTGAGCTGAACTCGATTCCGGCAGCCACCAGCTCATCGCCACCACCGCGCGCCTCAGGATTCGGGTCCTGGAGCGCCGCACTTACCCGGCGGATGCCGGCGGCCTGGATTGCGAGGGTGCAGGGCGGCTGCTTGCCCTGGTGGGCGCACGGCTCCAGGGTGACGACAAGGGTGCCGCCCCGGGCCCGGTCGCCCGCGGCGGCCAGCGCCATCGTCTCGGCGTGGGCCTCCCCGAACTCGGCGTGCCACCCTTCTCCAACCACCTCACCACTGGTGAGGACCACGGCGCCGACCAGTGGATTGGGCGCAACCCGTCCCCAGCCGCGCCAGGCCAGTTCCAGGGCACGCGCCATTGCCGCACGCTCATCCATGGCTGGCGCGCGCGCTCCCTCTGCTGGCAGAACTAGGAGCCGGAATTCGCACTGGGCTCGGGGTACGGGAATAGCCCCGGAACGGTAAAAACCGTCCGGGGCCGTGACCCACGAAAATAGCGACCAGCGGTCAGAAGCAGAAGCGGAGAGTGCCTACCTCCAGCCTGGATGGAGGACAGCCAGAATCTTGGTCACGAGTTCGGCCGGTTGATCCCAATTGATGTTCGACGCCACAGCGATTGCGACATGGTTCGCCGGATCCCACACCGTCGCGAAGGAGCCATCCCAATCACTCCCGAAAATCTCACTCACCCGCACGTTGCCATAGTTGCCAACCGTCCAGCCCATAGGCCGGCCGGTCGCCCCCGGCGGAGCCGCCTGCGGCGTGACTTCGGCTGCCCGGAGCGAATCGGGAAGCAGCTGCCCCTGGTCGAGCGCCATCATGAATCGGACCATGTCCGTCGGGGTGCTCAGATAGTTGCCCGCGCCGATCTCGAAACTGGGATCGACCAAATCGGCGGGAAACAAGGTGTCGAGGGGAGAGGCCGCGAGATGGGCAGGTGTCCAGAGACCCTCGAGAGATTTTGTGTTCTCCGCCGTCCGAATCACATAGCTCGAAGCCCGATTGGTCTGGGCGCGAAACAGGTTGACCGCCTCTGTGCTCGTCATCCCCAGTCGATCGAGGATCGATTCCCGCATGACGACATCGTAGCGGCGCCCCGTGACACCCTCGATGGCACAGGCAAGCAACACATAGCCGTAATTGGAGTAGAGCGCCTTGGTACCGGGCTCGAACCGCAAGGAGTCGTGTCCAAAGCGCTCGAGTGACGCGTCGACCGAGGGGTAGAAATCTCGGGTGAATACATCGGGTTTGTCGGATGCACGAAGGCCTGCCTGATGCAACAGGAGCTGCCGGATCGTGACCGGATATTTCTGCGCCGGGTAGTTGCGGCAGTATTGGTGAATTTCCCCGTCGAAGCGGATTCGGCCGGCGGCCACCTGCTGCAGAATCAGGGTCGCCGTCATTGCCTTAATCGTTGATGCGGAACGAAAGGTGGTGGCCGTCGTGGCCGGCACGCGGTTCTCGACCTGGGACAGGCCGCGGGCATCTGTGAAGACGATTATGCCCCCGATCCCGATGGCGACCGAGATGGCGGGCATCGCATGGCCGGCCTGGTACTGGCCGATCGCGCTGCTGAGAGCCTCGCGCTGTCCCTCAGTCAGGGCCGTCGATTGGGCTGCGGCGAGCGTGGGGTACACGAGCCCAACAAGGGCGAGAGTGACTCGTCTCATGCCGGCTCCAGGGAGAATCGGTCAAGGGATGGCGATGCTGTTATTTCAGCATACGTAGTGCCCCCTGACCGGTTTCATCGGGTTCCGTCGCCGTAGCCCAAGGCCCGGGAGCTCGCTCCAGCCTCGCAATGCCCGGCATTCTCGATTCAGAAGCTGAAGCGGAGGCCTGCGCCGACGAAGAACCGGGTCTTGGAGGGGTCATTGCCGTCGAAGCTGGTGTACAGCGATTCGGCTTTGCCAACCTGCCAGCCGGCTTCGGCGGCAATCTTGACGACCGGCAGGTCGAGTGCGGCGCCCAGGTAGGCGATGGTCCGGCTGCGCTTGACCAGGACGTCGATCGGCGGCTGGGCCAAGGTAGTAATCGGGTCACGGAACAGGATCGTGGAGCTGCCCGTGTAATGATCCCAGCCGATGCCGCCAATCAGGTTCAGGATGGAGAGCTTGTATCCGGCGCTGAGGCGGAGGTTGTCGGCGTTGACCTTTGAGCTGTACTGGTAGTTGTCGCCGCCGCCGACGTCACCGTAGGAAATCCGGGGAACGTGGCGATGCATGTACGAGACGGAAATCGCCGGAACAGGACCGCGGCCGTTCGAAATGCCAACCCGGCCGCCGTATCCCAACCCCAAGGCAACCGAGCCGATATGGGGAGCAGTGGGATCGACGGTGAGATTGTCGATGATACCGGTAGGAATCAGCAGTGCGGAGCCCAGGGCATCGATGGAGAGCAATCCGCCCTTGAGACCCTTGAACAGACCGAACGCGCCATCGACGTTCGGTGTGCCGGCCCAGACTTTCGATCCCTGGGCCACCGTCCGGCTGGAACCGTCATAGCCGAGCGCGGGGGTCACGACCTGCGTGGCGTTGGCGCGGAGCGCAATCGAGAGGTGAAAGAAACCGCCCAGGGTGCGGGCGGTGCCGATTACCGGGCTGCCGCCACTCACCGCGAGGCCGACCACGGGAGTGAAGATTGCCGTGCCGTCGATGGCGGCATTGCAGACGTTGTAGGTCTGGCTGGATGCGAAATGGGGATCGCACTGGGGATTCTGAGCCCGGGCCACGGCCGGCACCAGCGCCAGCACCACTCCGAGAACCAATAGACGGGCTACTGACACGAAACCTCCGCAGGTTAACTGGTGAAGCGCACCTCCACCGGTCCGGAACGGACCTCACCGATGACCCAGGTTGGCACCCCGTCAGCCGACGCAGCCGCTTGCGCCGCGCCAACATCAGCCCTGGGCAGCACCGCGATCAGGCCGATGCCGAGGTTGAACACGTCCCGCATTTCCGTGGTGGAAACCGATCCGCTGCGCTGCAGCAGCCGGAACAGCGCAGGCACTGTCCAGCTGCCCGACTCGACGACCGCCTGACATCCGTCAGGAAGGATCCGGACCAGATTGCCCGGAATTCCGCCGCCAGTGATATGGGCCAGTCCATGGATGGTGGAAATGACGGGCATGACCGCCTTGACGTAGCTCTGGTGTACGGCCAGCAGCAGGTCCGCGACCGTGCCATCGGCCTCGGGCAGGAACTGGTCGATCGACGCGTTCATCTGGTCGAACAGGATCCGACGCGCCAGGGTGTACCCGTTGGTATGGAGCCCGGTTGAGCCATAGCCCAGCAGCACATCGCCGGGGCGGATCCGGTCGCCGTGCAGGGCCTGATCCTCCTGCACCACCCCGATGATCGTGCCGGCCAGGTCATAGTGCCCATGCTGATACAATCCGGGCATCTGGGCTGTCTCCCCACCGGCGAGCGCCATGCCGTGAGCCCGGCATCCCCGGGCAATTCCTTCCACAATTCCGGCAATCTGCTCGACCGAAAGCCCTGATCCTGCGATGTAGTCCATGAAGGCAATCGGTCGGGCTCCGTGCACCAGGATGTCGTTGACGCTGTGATTGACCAGGTCCTCGCCGACCGTATCGAAACGTCCCGCCAGCAACGCCACGAGCACCTTGGTGCCGACCCCATCGGTACTGAGTACCAGCACCGGCTTGGTCATTCCGGAGGGCACCCGCACCATCCCGCCGAACGCACCGACATGTCCGACCGAGAGCGAAGTCCGGGTGCTCTTCACCAATTCACCGATCCTGGCCTTGGCCTGATCGGCGCCGACCAGGTC
>JBEPVA010000252.1:0-4728 GCA_041691295.1 Gemmatimonadota bacterium | reverse complement strand
CCTGGGCAAACACCGAATTGGCGTCGACCGGCTGGGTGAGGGTGAGCCGGGGAAACCGGACCAGCCCGGCCGCCAGTCGCGCGGCCATCCGGTTGGCATGGGCCGCGTTGGTGTACCACAGCCGATCGGTCAGCAACGCGATGAACTGGGCCGAGACGAATCGCAACTTGGAGGCAAGTTGAGCGGCCTGCTTGCGGAGAAACCTGAGGCTGGCGGGGTTGACGGTGAACAGGATGACGGCTTCCGCGCCCAGCAGCCCGTTCTTGGTGCCGCCGAACGACAGGATGTCGACCCCGGCGTCGGCCGTCAGTTCAGCGAGGGTGGCGCCGAGTCCGACCGCGGCGTTGGCCAGGCGGGCGCCGTCCATGTGCAGCAGCAGGTTGTGGCGGTGCGCGTGATCGGCCAGGGCGCGAATTTCACCGGCTGAATAGGCGGTGCCGTATTCGGTGGTCTGGGAAATCGAGATGGCCCGGAGCTGGACGCTGTGCTCGTCGCCGATCCTGGCCAGCGCCGCGGTCATATCGTCGGGGCGGAGTTTGCCGTCGATCGTGGGCACCGTGAGCAGCTTGCAGCCGGTGAACCGTTCCGGCGAGCCACACTCATCGACATTGATGTGGGCGCCAGCCGGGCAGAGCACCGCCTGCCACGGCTGCAGGATGGCGGACAGCGCCACCACGTTGGCACCAGTGCCATTGAAGACGAAGAACGGCTCGGCCCGCGGGCCGAATTCGCGGCGGATCAGATCGGCCGCCTGCGCGGTCCAGGGATCGGCGCCGTACGATGGGGCGTGCCCCACGTTGGCATCAGCAATGGCCTTGAGCACGGCGGGATGGACCCCGGCGTAGTTGTCGCTGGCAAAATGTCGGCGGATGGTCATCGATGGCGGGTTCAGGCGATCAGGACAGGGAGCGCCAGGGGCAATTGCGTGATCTCGAGCGGGCCTGCAATCGGGCGGAGCTCGCCATCGAGCTGCGCCAGCAGCGGGGCGCCGGTGGTCGACCGAACGGTCAGGCAATCGGTCCGGAAGATCCGGACCCCGCGCAGCCGGCCGTGCAACCCCAGCATGGCGAGCGGCAGCTTGAACATGAATCCGAAGAGATTCTGCCGCGCGATCGAGCAGACGTCGAACAGCCCGTCATCGGGCCTGGCATCGGGAGTCAGCCGGAACCCACCACCCACCACCGCCCCAATCCCGACCTCCAGCAGCAGGACCGATTCTTCGAATGAGGCCGCGCTGGAACTGATCGACAGCCGCGGCGGGTCGAAGTGGCCGAAGGTGGCCAGCGCCGCCGAGAGGTACGCCGGGATTCCCCGCAACCGCGTGTAACCGGCCACTCGCCTGGCCACCTCGGCATCGAATCCGATCCCGATGCTGTTGATGAAATATTCGCCCAGGGCCTGGCCGACATCGAGCCGGGTGACCCTGGCGTGGGCCAGTGACTGCACCGCGGCCGCCACCGAGAGGCCGTAGGTCCGGGACAGCTTGGCGTAATCGTTCCCGGTACCCATGGGAATGATGCCCAGGGCCGGCCGTTGGTCGAATGGTACGCTCAGGATGCCGTTGGCGGCCTCGTGGACGGTGCCATCCCCGCCGAGCGCCAGGACCCGCGCGCACCCGGCGGCAATGGCCTGTTTGACGAGGGTGACGCCATCCCCCGGTCCTCGCGTGGTCACCACCCTGACCTCCCGCCAATGCCGGCCGCAGCAGGCCACCGCCTCTGCCGCGGCCCGCGCCGCTCGGCCATGCCCGGCAACCGGATTGACCAGCAGGAGGGTTGGCATGGGGGAAAGGTAGATGACCGGGAAGCCAACGCCACGTTGACGAAGGGGGCGCATAGACGCGGCCCATTCCATCAACGTGGCGGGAGTGCGTGGGAATCGAACCCACCGGAGCCGCCTGAGGCGCCTCCATCACGGTTTTGAGGACCGGCCGGACCACCAGGCCCGATTCACCCCCCTGCACCAATCAGCGCGTCGCGATCACTTCGATTTCGACCCGGACGCCGCGGGGCAAACCTGCGGCGGCCACGGTCGAGCGGGCCGGCTTGTGATCGCCAAAGGCCTGGCCATAGATCTCGTTCATGGCGGGGAAATCCGCCATGTCCTGCAGGAAGACCGTGGTCTTGACCACTTTCGAGAAGTCCGACCCCGCCGCCCCGAGCACCGCCGTGAGATTGGCCAGCACCTGGGTGGTCTGCTCCTTGATCCCGCCACCGACGACTTCCATCGTGGCCGGGTTGAGGGCAATCTGGCCGGCGGTGAAGATCATCTCGCCGATGACGATGGCCTGGCTGTATGGCCCGATGGCCTTGGGGGCGGCGTCGGTGGTGACGATCTGCAGCTTGCTCATGGCGGATCCTTAGAAGAGGCCTTCGATCCGGCCGTCCGGATGCACCCGGATATTTTCGGCCGAGGGAGTCTTGCTCAATCCTGGCATGGTCATGATGTCACCGGCGAGAGCCACCACAAAGCCGGCGCCCGCCGAAACGTAGGCATCCTTGACGGTAATCCGGAAACCGGTGGGGCGGCCCAGCTTGGTCGGGTCATCCGAAAAGGAGTACTGGGTCTTGGCCATGCAGACCGGGGTGCCGCCGAAGCCCATCCCTTCGATCTGCTCGATGGCCTTGCTGGCCGTCGAGGTGAAATCGACGCCATCGGCGCCGTAAATTTCCCTGGCAATGATCTCGATCTTGGCCTTGATCGGCTGATCGACCTCGTACAGCGGCTTGAAGTTGCCCTTCTTTTCGGCCAGGATAGCCAGGACTTCCTTGCCGACCGCTTCCCCGCCCTCACCACCCTTGGCCCAGACATCCGACAGTGCCGCCCGGGCGCCCCACGAGCGCGCCGCCGCCAGCACCGTTTCTACCTCTTCATCGGTGTCGGAGCTGAACCGGTTGAGCGCCACGACCGCCGGGACGCCGAACTTCTGGATGTTCTTCACGTGGGCTTCGAGATTGACCATCCCCTTTTTCAACGCGGGCACATCGGGGGCGCCGAGCGAGTCCTTCTTGACCCCGCCATGCATCTTGAGCGCCCGCACCGTGGCAACGATGATCGCCGCCTCGGGATTGAGCCCGCCGAACCGGCACTTGATGTCGAAGAACTTCTCGGCTCCGAGATCCGCGCCGAACCCCGCCTCGGTCAGCACGATGTCACCGAGCGCGAGGCCCAGCCTGGTGCAGATCAGCGAGTTGCAGCCGTGGGCAATGTTGCCGAACGGTCCACCGTGCACCAGCGCCGGGCCGCCCTCGAGGGTCTGGACCAGGTTGGGCAGCATGGCGTCCTTGAGCAGCAGCGTCATGGCGCCGGCGGCCTTGAGTTCACCGGCGGTCACCGGCTTCCGGTCCCGGGTCAGCCCCACCACGATCCGGCTGATCCGGGCTTCCAGGTCGGTGAGGTCGCTGGCCAGGCAGAGAATCGCCATGATCTCGCTGCCGGGCACGATGACAAAGCGCTCCTCGCGCACCGGGCCGGCGTTGATGCCGCCCAGGCTCACGATCATCGAGCGCAGCGCCCGGTCGTTCATGTCGATGGTGCGGGGCCAGGTGATGCGCCGGGGATCGATGTTGAGCCCGTTACCGTGGTGCATGTGGTTATCGAGCATCGCCGACAACAGGTTGTGCGCCGAGGTGATGGCGTGGAAATCTCCGGTGAAATGGAGATTGATCTCGTCCATCGGAATGACCTGGGCATAGCCGCCGCCGGCGGCGCCACCCTTGACGCCAAACACCGGACCGAGTGAAGGCTCGCGGATGCAGACCACGACCTTCTGGCCCATGCGGCGGAGCGCCTGGGTGACCCCGATGGTCACCGTCGACTTTCCTTCACCGGCTGGCGTCGGATTGATGCCGGTGACGAGCACCAGCCGTCCCGTGGGTTTGGACCGGGCGATGACTTCGGGTGTGATCTTGGCCTTGGTGCGACCGTAGGGCAGGATGTCGTCCGGGCCGAGGCCAAGCTCCTTGGCCACGTCGGCAATGGGTCTGGGCTTCGCGGCCTGGGCGATTTCGATATCGGACGGGACCTTGTTCATGCGAGATGGCTCCTCACCGGGGGTCATGCTCGAGCTGGAACACCCGGATGGCGTTCCGGCTGGTTGACACTGCCGCCGCCTCGAATGAAACGCCGAGCACACTGGCCAGACGTTCCGCGACCAGGCGGACGAATGCCGGCTCGTTGCGCCGGCCCCTCTGGGGAACCGGCGCCAGGTAGGGCGCGTCCGTTTCCACCAACAGGCGGTCGATCGGGATCTCCGGGATCACCGCATCGAGCCGCCAGTTCTTGAACGTGATCATACCACTGAACGAGATGTAGTGGCCCATCTGAACCGCAGCCCTCAGGAGTTCGGGGCCGCTGCTGAACGAATGCAGGATGGCGGTGACGCCGGGGTGGTTTGCCAGGATGGCGGCCATATCCTCATCGGCATCACGGGCGTGGATCACCGCCGGCTTGCCGGCCGCTTCGGCGATCGAGAGCTGTTCTTCGAACACCGCCTGCTGTACCTCAGGCGGTGAGCGGTCGTAGTGGTAGTCGAGCCCCATCTCGCCAGCCGCCACCACCCGTTGATCGGCCAGCGCCCCTCGCAGCCACTCGGCCAGCTCAGGGTTCCACTCGCTGGCATCGTGCGGGTGGACCCCGGCCGTGGGCGGGAGCCGCGGGGCGGGGGGCCCCCCGGCCCCCCCCCCCGCGGCCCGGGGCCCCGCGTGCCCCCGGCGCCCCCGCCCGGGC
>JBEPVA010000251.1:0-4727 GCA_041691295.1 Gemmatimonadota bacterium | reverse complement strand
CTCATCTCTCCTCTCTCCTCTCTCCTCTCTCCTCTCTCCGCTCTCCGCTCTCCGCTAGCGACTCTTCGAATTCAGCAACTCATCGAGTTTGGGCCAGTATTGCATCGCGGCGAGGACATCGGGGTCGTTGCGGAGCCAGAATTCTTCGGCGGCGTCGGGGCCCCAGCGGACTTCGGCCACGCGGTAGCCCAGGATCCGCCCGAGCCGGCCGAGCAGTTCTGGTGAGGGAGTCGAGGAAATCTTGAGCCGGGTGGTGGCGCGCTCGAGGAACGGGGTGACGAGCCTGGCCTGCCAATCGGCCGTAGCGGAGCCCCAGGCCTGGCGGGCCTTGTCATCCTTGGGCAGCAGCGGCGCCACACTGTCGGCGACCGCCTCGATCCAGCCGCTGTCAGCCGCCACGCTGAACCATGGGGGCAGCCGAGCCGAGAGCGGGAGCGGGACATCGGGCGCGAGACCACCACCGCCGCGTACTTCGCGGCCATGATCGGTGTGATAGATCGTGGAGGTATCTGCTTCGGTGCCGGTTTTACCGGCAAAGGAGTAGTACTGGCCCGCCTTGAGGCCGCGATAGGAGCGCTGAATGATCCGGCCGCTCGGAGTCTGCACCCGCGCGATGGTGAGCCAGACCACGTCACCCCTGGGTGGAATCGGCAATCGCTGCTGGATCAGCGCTTTGCCGAAGCTGCGCCGGCCGAGGACCAGGGCGCGATCGTGATCCTGGAGGGCTCCAACCAGTGCCTCGGATGCGCTGGCGCTCCCTTCATCGATCAGGACCATCAGCGGCAGTTTGACGAAGGCGCCCTCCTTGTCGGTGCGCACCTCTTCGTTGGCGCTCTTGCGCCGCCCGACTGTATGGAAGAGGACCGCCTGCGATGGCAGGAAGAGCGAGGCGATCTCGATGGCCGCGCCGACGACCCCGCCCGGATTCGACCTCAGGTCAAGGACCAGCTGGCGAGCGCCCTGTGATTGCAGCTGCTTGATCGACTTGGCGACCTCTTCGCCGCCCTTGATCTGAAACTCGGCGAGGCGGACATAGCCGGTGGTATGGTCGAGGAGGCGCACCATCCCGACGGACCGGGCAGGAACCAGGTCGAGTTTGAGTCCTACCCGGATCGTATCGGGCTCGAGGCGCGAGCCGCGACTCAGCAGCAGCCGGATCTTTCTGCCCTTGTCACCAATGACCTGGCGTTGGGCCTCCTCGGAAGACAGCCCGGCGACCGAGGTGTCGTTGATGGTCAGTACCCGGTCGCCGGCGGCGATGCCCGCTCGTGCCCCCGGACCCCGCGGTGAGACCGCCAGCACGACGATCTGGTCATCCACCTGGTCGAACGAAAGCCCGGCTCCGGCCAGCCGGCCCATGGCGTAAGCCTCCTCCCGCTCGGCATCGCTCTCCCGTTCGAAGCGGCTGTGTGGGTCGAGCGATGAGAGCACGCCCTCGATGGCCGCGGTGACCAGGTCCGGGTAGGCCACCGAATCGACGTAGTTCTGCCGGACCTGGTTGAGCAGACTCGAGAAGGTCTGGAGCTGTTCGTACGACGCGGCCTGCGCCGGCAGCAGGGCCGGCGCCAGCAGGCTGGTCACGGCCAGCAGGCCGGCGGGCAGCACTCGATTGTGCAGCATCGGGTCTCCTACTGCAGTTTGGCCAGACGGTCGTGGGCCATGGCGATCTGGCGGTCGTAGCGTGAGGGCGCCCTGGCCAGGAAAGCATTGAAGCTGTCCCGCGCCTTGTCCTTCTTGCCCTGTTCCGCCTGTGCCACGCCCAGCCAGAACAGAATCCGGACATCGCGCGGATTGGCTTCCAGGGCCTGCTCAAGCTGGGTCTCGGCCTCCGCCATGTTGCCGCTCTTACCCAAGGTGATGCCGCGGTCGAGCATCAGGCTGGCATCGTCGGGATTGGCGTTCAGGGCGTTGGTCCGCTCGATCAGGGCATGGTCGTAGTCGCGTTGGGATTCATAGATCCGAGCCAGCTGGACGTGGGCCATGTAGTTGCCGATATCGCCCTGGGCCACCTCAAGGAACACCGGCACCGCGAGATCCGGATGACCCGAACGCAGGAGGAAGCTGGCTTTCATATAGCGCAACTCGCTGGTCTGGAGCTCGGAGTTGTCAGCCGAGTCGGCTGCGCTGGCCTTTCCGGCCCTCGCCAGCATGACGTCGAGGTCATGGCTGGCCGCGTCGAAATGATCGGAATGCGCGGCCGCCAGCGCATGCAGCCAGAGGAACGCTGACGGGGCGGCCTCGCCGCCGGGCTGGCCACCCCAGAAACCGAGGTCGTGGTCGAATTCGATGTACGCCTTTTCGTAGCTGCCTTCGACCAGGTCCTGCATCGCACGGATGAGATTGAACCGGAAGCGGTTGGAGAAATACATTGTGGCGCCCAGCACCTTGATATCGACCAGTGGGTCCAGCATGAACGCCCGACGATAATCGTGCTGGTTTTCCTTGACCCAGCTCTTAAAACCGGTGTCACCCCGGGCGCGCTTCAGCTCCTTCATGAAATCGTCGTCCTGACTGTGGACCAGTGCGAGGGCCAGGTGGGCGTCGGCAAATTCCGGGTCAATGGCAATGGCTCGGCGAAGGGCACTATCAGCTTCGGCATACCGCTTCTTGCTCCAGAAGCCCATGCCCAGGTTGTAGTGAGCCACGGGATCGGTGGAATCTCTGAGTGCGGCTGCCTGAAGATCTTCCAGCTTGGCACCGACCATCAGTTTCTGAGCGGCCAGCGGGGTGGCGAGGCTCAGGAGTGCCCCCAAGGACCAGAGCCAGAGTCGGCAACGCATCGTGAGTTCTCCTTGAGTAGACCGGGAGTTACCAGGCCACCGACTTCACATCGGCCAAAACGCCATCAAGATCGTTGAACTTGACATTCTGCGGCTTGAGCGGCAGCGGCGGCAAGTCGATGATCGTCTGGTGCCCGGTGACCTTGACCCGGAAGCGGGCAATCTTCTTGTCCCCCAGATCGACGGACACCGGCACGTACATCAGGAAGCTGTCAGGGACGTCTTCCTGGGTGACCTTGAGATGGACCCGGTACTGGCCGTCGGCGCCATCGGTCATGGTGGCCACCTTGTAGGTCGGGATCTGGTAACCGTAGACCCACTGGTTGAAGAACCAGTCCATCGGCACGCCGGACGCCTGTTCGACGGCCTTCTGGAAATCGGCGGTCGATGCGCGGCGCCCGACGTGATCCGTATAGAACTGCCGCATCATGCCGGTGAACCGGTCCTCGTTCATGGTCTTGAGATCGAGCATCATGGTCCGGAGCATGTGCAGGACCCAGGCGCCCTTGTAGTAGACGATATCCTGGTAACCCAATTCCTCCTTCGAGTTGCCAACTCGACCCCCGAGTGAAATCGGGGTTCGCTGATCCCGGTGGAGCAGGAACGAAGTCCGCCACCGGTCCAGCGCGCCAAAGTACTTGGTGTTGTCGTGCAGCACCGTCTGCATGTACCAGAGACCGGAGAATTCGGAAAATCCTTCGCTGATCCACTGGTCGTGGTAGGTGGTAAAGTCGACCCCGATGCCCCACCACTGATGGGCCACTTCGTGGGCCCGGAAGATCTGGTCTTCACCCTGTTTGCCGGTCTCCTGAAATGTCCCGGCGCTCAGATCGATCAAACCGGGAAATGCCACACCCTCTGAATAGGGAATTTCGGTGGCGATGAAATCCTTGGCCTGGACCGGACCGTAGGCAAAATCGAAAAACTTCAGGGCGGCCGTCACGTCGGCGCCGACCTGTTCCTTCATGTTCTTCTGGTGGCCGCCGCCGCCTTCGCTGGTCCGGTGGGCGTCCTCCGAGATGAGCACCGTGACCGGAGGCGAACCGGCCTCCTGGGCGTGGAACGCCTTGAAGTTTCCGATGTTGAACTGGGCGTTCCGGATGGGGCCGGCCGTGACCCAGTGGGTGGTCGACATCCGGTTGGCGGCAGTCGAATCGACCCGGTTGCCGACGCAGGCCAGTTGAAGCCACTGGGGGCTGTGAAAGGTCAGGTCGAAGGTGGCCAGGCTGCGGCCGGCCAGCGATCTCGGATACCAGTCGCTGCTGGGATCGACGCCGAAGAACTCGCCGAAGCGGTCGATGAGGGCGCCGTGGTAGTAAACGGTCAACGGCAGCGACTTGCCGGGTTCCAGCGGCGCGGGGAGTCTGAGCCAGAGTACGTCGTCTTCGTGGCCCTTGAAAGTCTGAAGCGCCTCTCCGCCCTCTAGCCGCGCCGAATCAACTTCCAGTTTGTACTGCAGTCCGAATGCCACCCAGGGGCCTCTGGGCAGATCAGCCGCCATATCGAGATGCGCTGCCGCCGAAAAACCCAGGCCGGCGCCACCAGTCTGCGGCATCCAGGCCTCGATCCGGTACGCCTTGCTGAACGCTTCTCGCCCATGATCTGTCAGGTCAATCGAGTCCGGCACAAATGCCCGCGCCGGGAACTGGGTAATGCCCTCCGCGGCACGGCTGTAGAGGCCCCGCGAGGTCGATCCCCAGAGCTGGACTGCCTCGAGATCCCTGGGGTTGAACAGGTACATCAGCGAGCCGCCGTTGTCCCGGTTGATGTAGGCACAGAACACGCCGCTGTGCGCACCATTGAGAAAGTCAGCCATCAGATCGGGATAAAACGACTTGCGACTGTCGTCGCTCAGGTAGTTCAAAGTGGACTTGATGGTTGACCCGGCGTTGTCGACCCCGGGGCCGGGACCGAACTTCAGCTTGCCCTGCAATCTGTCTCTTATAC
>JBEPVA010000250.1:0-4802 GCA_041691295.1 Gemmatimonadota bacterium | reverse complement strand
GCGCCGCCGTTGTCTATTTTTTTTTTTTTTTTGTTTTTTTTTTTACTTTTTTTGTTTTTTTTTTTGGTTTTTTTGGGGGGGGGGGGTTTTGGGGTTTTTGCCCCCCCCCCACCGGCCCCCCCCACACCCCGCCCAACGCCCGTCGCGCCACCTCGGTCGAATCCGGCGTGCGGGCCGATCGGTGATCGGCCCCCGCCGATTCGGCCGCCTGATCCACCTCACCCCGCACCACCGCCTCCACCCTGCTCGTCTCGTTCGCCGGTACCCCGCGGCCCCGCAAATACTCCTCATACATCCCGATCGGATCCCGCTTGCCCCATGCCGCGAACGATTCGGCCGGGACCGTATCCCGGGACTGGCCCTCACCGTCCGTCACAGACCCGCCCATCCGGAAGGTATTAGTCACCAGCATGACCGGGCCCTCCCCACGGCGGCAGCGCTGCACCGCCAGCGCGGTTGCCGCCCACGCATCGAGCACATGATTGCCGTCGAAGCTACCGCCGGCCATGCCGTATGCCTCTGGCCAGTCGCCGAAATCGGCGAACCGATGCTGCTGGTCGATACCGGTGCCCAGCGCCACCTGGTTGTTCTGGATGATGAAGACGGCCGGCACCCGCTGCACCGCGGCCATGTTGAGCCCTTCATGGGTCGGACCCGACTTGGTGGCTCCATCGCCGATCCAGGTCAGCGCCACCGAAGCCCGGTTCTGGATCTTTGCCGCCAGCGCGAGACCCAGGCAGACCGGCACCATGGCGCCGGGTGAACTGATCGGCGGAATCACATGATGGGCCACGGAGCCCGGATGAGCATCGCGGCCACGCGAGGGACCATCGGTGCTGCCGAGGTAACTGCGGAACAGATCAATCAGCGGCAGACCGAAATCGGCAGTGGCCGAGTGATTCCGGATCACCGGCAAGACGTAATCGGTCTTCGGATCGAGCGCGAACAGCGGGCCGGTGGTGCAGGCTTCTTCCCCGGTTGCCAGCCACGCCTCGGCGATCACGCTCTCATGGACCCAGCGCGCCAGCACCTGGTCGATCAGCCGGGCCCGGACCAGGCGGCGATACAGCTCGAGCAGCAGGTCGCGGTCGAGCGCCTCGATCAGCGCCTTGCGATTGGAGTCCTGGCTGATGGTGCGGAGATACTGCTGGACCAGCTCCGGCTCAGCCTTCCAGCCGGCGTACTCGGGAGGGTCGAACGTGGTTGAGCGGATCACCGACGGAAGAGTTTGGCGAAGATCCCGCTTTCCTCGGTGGCCTGCAGCGCCTCGGCGAATGCGGTCATCGTGGGAAACCGCTCGTCCGGTTCGAGTGACATGGCCTTGGCCAGCGCGGCATCGAGACGGGCCGGCAGTTCCGGCTTGACCGAGCGCAGTGCCCGGGCCTTGCCGCGCAGCCGGGCGATCATCATTTCCTGGGCCGACTTGCCCTCGAACGGCAGCTGCCCGGTGAACATCTCGAACGCCAGAATTCCCAGCGCGTAGACATCGCTGCGGCCGTCGATGGCCTTGCCGCGGATCTGTTCGGGGCTCATGAACTCTGGGGTGCCGAGCACGATGCCGGTGGCGGTGAGCTTGGCCAGCTCGGGTTCCTGGCGCCGTTCCTTGGCCAAACCAAAGTCCATGACCACCGCGCGCGATCCACCCGGCCCATCGGGGTCCGGCACCAGCATGATATTCTCGGGCTTGAGATCGCGGTGGATGATCTGGAGATCGTGGGCATGCTGCAGTCCCTCGCACATCTGCACCAGCCACCCCAGTCCCGCATCCAGCGAGATCGGGATCTTCGCCACTTCCCGGTCGCTGAGCAGGTCACCCGGAAGGTATGGCATGACGAGATAGATGATCCCGTCCTCGGTTTCGCCGAGCCGGAGGATGCGGCAGACGTTGGGATGATCGAGCCGCATGGCGAGGCCCGCCTCGCGGCGGAGCCGTTCGACCGAACTCTTGTCGCCCGAGAGCCTGGGGGACAGCACCTTGATGGCGACCGACTGCCCGGTGGACGCTTCGCGGGCCAGGTAGACGTACGACATCCCGCCTTCGCCCAGCTTCTTGCCGACCTGGTACCGGCTATCGAGCAGCTCGTTGCTGAGGCTGCCGGCCCGTTCATTGGTGCGTGCCTTGGGCGCGACGGCTGCGGGGCGGACCAGCGTCTTGGACGGCGGCATCTCGCCGGCCAGTGCCACCAGCGGGGTGCCATCCTGGGCGCAGAACCGGGCTGGCTCTTCGAACGTCTTGCCGCACTTGGGGCAGCGCCGGTGGCTCATTCGCGGAACCGGTTACGACCGTCCATCTTGGCCCGGTAGAGATTCTGGTCGGCCAGCCGCAGCAGCTCTTCCCCATCGGTGATTCCCGCCAGCGGGTAGCAGGCCACTCCGATGCTCAGGGTGACATGCACCGGTCGGCCGGCATCGCCGAATTCGTGGCTATCCACCCGCTTGAGCACCCGCTCGGCAAAGGTGCGCGCCCCCTCGGGGCCGGTCTCCGGCAGCAGGACCACGAACTCTTCGCCACCGTAGCGCGCCACGATATCCACGGTGCGCTGCTCCCGGCGGAGAATGTGGGCAATCTGCCGCAGCACGCTGTCGCCGAACAGGTGCCCCTGCGAGTCGTTGATGTCCTTGAACTTGTCGATGTCGAGCATCAGGCAGGCCAAAGGCGCGCCGTAGCGGCTGGCCCGGTCCAGCTCGCCCATCAGCTTCTCGGCCAGGGCGCGGCGATTGTAGGTCTCGGTCAGCGGGTCGGTCTCGGCCAGCTGCTTCATCTGTTCCTTGCCGAGGACCGCGTTCTCGAAATCGTAGGCCTTTTCGAGTGCGGCCACTGCGGCGCGGATGACCTGATCAGCGAACTCCACGTCCTGGCTGTTGAGCGGCGGATCGTTCTCGGTGGTGCGCAGGAAAAAGACGCCGGCCGGCTGGTCCCGCAGGTTGAACGGCAGGGCAATGGCCGATTCAGTCGGGACCGCCCGCCCCTCGGCCTCCCACTCGAGGCGGACGTCCTTGTACAGCGGATCGGTGCGGACATTCTGGACCAGGACCACCTCACGCCGCTCCAGCGCCCGCTTGATCTCGGGGTACCGCCGCAGCTCAACCCGGAGATTCCGCAGCATCGGATTCTCGTAGGCCGCCACCACGACGCCGTGGTCCTCCCCCTCGCCGGCCACGATCAGCGAACATTTGGAAATGCCCAGGCCGCGCGCCACCCGGCGCACCAGGATGCTGTAGATCTCATCCGGCTTGAGGGAGGCGGTGACTTCCTGCAGGATGTCCACCATCTCGGAGCGCGAGCGGGCCTCGGCCCGGGCCTGGTTCAACTCGCGGCCGATCCGCAGATGGGCCTTGACCCGGGCCAGCAGTTCCCGGACCCGGAACGGCTTGGAGATGAAGTCCGCGGCGCCCAGTCCGAAGGACCGAACCGTGGCCTCCTCCGGGGGCATCGAGGAGATCATCAGGACCGGCAGGTCTTTGTAGCGCTCATCCTTCTTGAGCTTCTCGAGCAGCTGCAGCCCGTCGACCCGCGGCATCATGATATCGAGCAGCAGCAGGTCGTACTGCTCGGCCTTGAGCTGCTCCATCAGGTGTTCACCGCCGGGAATGGTGGTGACCTCGTACCCGTTTTCCTTGAGAATCCAGGTCAGGGTCCGGGACAGCGCCTGGTCGTCGTCGGCCACGAGAATCTTCTGCCCCAGCGGAGTCATTCGCGCACCAGCCGATCAAAGAGGTCAGGGTCGACGTTGCCACCGCTCAGAATCGCGACGGTGGGCACTCCGGGCCTGCAGCGGCCACCCACCAGCGCGGCCACGGTAGCGGCACCCGACGGTTCCACCCGCAATCCGTGAGTAGCGTACAGGAATTTGACCCCCGCCGCGAGATCCGCCTCGGTCACTGCTGCCGATTCCAGGGCCAGGTGTTCGATGGCGGCGAATGGAATCCGGCCCACCGCCGGCGGCAACAGGCCGTCCGCCAGGCTGGTCTGGCGCTCCACGGCTCTGGGACTTCCGGCGGCCAGTGCCGAGGACAGCTTGGGGACGAGCGCCGGCTCGACTCCAATCACGCGCACCGACGGCTTGATGCCGCTCACCGCGGTGGCCACGCCGGCCAGCAGTCCACCGCCGCCGACGGGAACCAGGATAGCCCCCACGTCGGGCCACTGCTCCAGGATCTCGAGGCCGCAGGTGCCCTGCCCCGCGATGACGTCGGCATGCTCGAACGGCGGCACCAGCGTCAGGCCACGACTGGCGGCCAGCTCATTGGCCCGGGGCTCCCGCTCCGCCATGGTCTGAACCAGGATCACTTCGGCTCCAAATTTCTTGACTCCGTCGATCTTGATTGGTGGCGCCGAGGCCGGCATCACGACCACGGCCTTCATTCCGAGGCGGCTGGCCGCGTAGGCCACGGCCTGCCCGTGATTGCCGCTCGAATGGGTGACGACCCCGCGGGCCCGGTCGGCCGGTGACAGCCGCAGCAGCGCTGTGCAGGCGCCCCTGGCCTTGAACGCTCCCACTGGCTGCAGGAACTCGCATTTGAGCCGGACCTCGGCGCCGGTCATCCGACTGAGCGCCGGGGAATCGATCAGCGGCGTCCGCCAGGCGTAGCCGACCAGTTGCCCGGCGGCTTCCCTGATCGAGGCAAAGGAAACGGCGGTCAGCGGCCTATTCCTCGTCGCCTTCGGCCTCGGGCGGTACCGTCTCGTCGACGGCGCCCGCGGGGCCTGCGTGATACTCGTTGTCCACCCCGGCCACAAACACCCCCCCAACACCCGCATCGAGGGTGATGACCTTGACGCCCGGGGTGTTGGGGCCGCG
>JBEPVA010000249.1:0-4811 GCA_041691295.1 Gemmatimonadota bacterium | reverse complement strand
GCCCGGCAGCGACTACACCCTGGCGGCCGCGACGACCACGGGCGCCCTGTCGATCGGCGGCAACGTCACCGTCAACGGCCAGCGACTCACCGTGGCCAGCCTCTCGACGGTGACCGGCGGCCGGCTGACCATGCTGAATCCGCTGGACACCGTCGTGGTCCAGGGCTCCGCACTGTTCGGCGGCGCCAGTACCCTCACGACCATGACCAGCGGCGCCATCGAGATTGCTGGTGACCTGACCCAGGGTCCGACCGGCAACGTCGACAACTTTGCCCCGCAGGGAGGCCATGCCGTGATCCTCAACGGCACCGGTCCCCAGCTGGTCCACTTCACTACCCCAGGCCAGACGGCGTCGCACTTCAACAACGTGGTGATCGCCAATACCTCGGCCGGTGGCGTCACGGTCGACTCGTTGTACGTGCGAGGGACGGCCGCCTTTGCCCCCACCCTGACCCCGGCTCAGCGGGTGCTGCACGGCACTGGCGGCCACAGCCAGGTGACACTGTCAACCCTCAACGTTTCGCGCCCGGCGATCTTCGATAACCTGGCCGTGGCCACGCCGGCCGATGGCAGCGGGGTGATCGCGGCGTTCGATAGCGTGACCTTCACCAACACCCCGGCGGCAGACACCGCCCTCACCATCAATCATCCGGGCACCGGCGGACCGTTCACATTCAAGGCGCTGGTCTTCCAGACCACGCCGACCGGCGCCGGCGCCTATCTCCGAGCCAACGACACCGATGCCGGCAGTCCGCTCACCCTCAACATCCAGGGCGCCACGCCGGCTACCCCAGGCGGCCTGGTCCAGACGACGGGGGGAGCGGTCATCAACTGGCCGGTGGCCCTGCCCGCCGTCTGGCTGGGCACGACCGACAACAACTGGCAAGCGGCGACCAACTGGAGCAACGGGACGATCCCGGCCTCAGCGGATACCGTGACGATTCCGGCCGGGACACCGAACAGCCCGGTGCTGGCGGCCTCGACCCAGATCGCCTCCCTGGTCGTCAACAGCGGGGCCGTCCTGAACATCGTCGGCTCGCATATTCTCACCGTCACCGGCAATGCGAGCGCACCGGGGAGCGTGACCAGCGATCCCGGCTCCGAAATCGACTTCATCGGCACCGGAACGCTCGACGGCAACTTCGGCACGGTCAATCTGCCGAGCGGCAGCCGGACCCTGGCCGGCAGTCTGACGGCGACGACCAGCTTCAATATGTCGGTAGGCAGCTTGCTCACGATCAACAATCACACGCTTCGGACCACGACCTTTGCCAGCGCCGGGCTGGTGACGATGACCCAGCCGATCGACTCGATCGTCACCACCGGTGACCAGAGCTGGCAGGGTGGTGATGAGACCGGGCTGCTGACCGCCGGAGTAGTGTCGGTCGGTGGCAACTTCACCCAGAGCAGCACACTGAGTACCCGGTCCTACGCAGCGACAGCGACCCACACGACCGTCCTCACCGGCGCCGCCTCCAGCACCATCAACATGGCCAGCCCGGATCAGGTGATCGGGTCGCATTTCGGCCGCCTGATCGTGAACAAGACCGCCGGTTCGGCCGCGATCGGTACCACTCCCCTCAGCGCCCTCGGGATGATCGACGTCCTGGCTGGGACCGGCCAGCTGGTCAGCGCCCGCATCGAGGCACTCGGAGTGCGTTCGACCGGAACGGCCACCGTCAACCCGGCGTACCTGCAGGTCAGCCTGGGAGACAGCCTGATCGTGGCCGGGCCCTACAACGTGGATACCACCTCGATCGGCGGCGGCAACATCAGCGGGACTATTCCCTACCGGAATCTGCGCCTGGGTTCCAATTCGACCAACGCTACGCCTCTGACCCTGACGGACGGCAGCCTGATCCTGGCCGGCGGCCTCTTCTCGCTCGGCGCACCGGTCAGCCTGACCAGGACCGGCGCCCTGGCCACCGACGTGATCATCGGCGGGGGCGGATTGCCGCAACTCGATCTCAATGGCCATACCCTGGTCACCGCCGGAGCGTTCACGATCAGCCCAGGCGGCACGCTGCTGATGACCCATGCGGCCGACTCGCTGGATGTGGCCGGCAACGCGACGTTCGGCGGCGAGGATGAATTCCTCAAGATCACGGCCGGCAAGCTGGTGCTCCGCGGCAACCTGCAGCAGCTCGGCACGGCGGCCCCGGGTTCACTCCGGGCGCTGCAGGGCCACAAGACGATCTTTGCGGGTACCGGCAATCAGACGGTGAGCTTCGCCGACCCGGGTCAGTCCCATTTCTACGACCTCGACATCAACAAGGCCGGCGGCACGATCGTGTTTGCCCCGTTCTCGGAAGCCGACGGCGTGACGTCGCTGCTCAGCCCGACCAGCATGACCTCGACCGGCCAGTACATTACCAGCGGGCTCAAGGTTGGCACCGGCGCCTCGGTCAATGTCCAGGTCATGTCCCTGCCGGCCGGCGACAGCCTCCAGGTCAACGGCGGGAGCTTCACCGCGCTGATCACGTTCTTCTATAACGGCGGGACTATTCCGGTCGGACCCGGAATCTCGTACCAGCGAGTCGATGCGTTCGGTGGCACGGTCTCGCCCGGATTCGTGTCGAGCGGAGACCTGTTCAACCACTCCGGTAACCTCGGCTTCAACGGATCCGCCACGATCGGTGGCGACATGTGGGCCCGGAACGGCCAGATCCAGCTGAACGGCAACACGGTCCTGGTGGGCGGCACCTTCCACACCGACAGCAGCGGCGTCCTGGTGATGAACTCGCCAGGCGATTCCCTCAATGTGGCCCAGGACGCCATCTTTGCCGGCGGTGATGAACAGGGCGCGCTGACTCAGGGCACCCTCGTCATCGGGGGCAACTTCCAGCAGAGTGCCATCACCAGCACCACCAGCTTTGCGCCGGATGGCACCCATCGCACCGTTTTCTCCAATCCGACCTCCAGCAGTCAGAACGCGTTCTTCGACTCGCCCGGTACCACCAATACCGGCTCACATTTCCAGAACCTTGATGTCTCGGGGTCGCTGGCGGGGATCAACCTCAACGTCAACACCATCGTGGACGGAGCCCTGATTTCCAGCGGCACTGGCCAGATCAACGGCGGAGGCGTGACCCTCACGACCCGCCAGCTCCTGGTCGATGGGCTGATCGCCGACAACGTGACCATCAGTCTCGACGAGCCGACCTTCCAGACGGAGCAGTTCGACAACGTCACCTACCAGAACATGCCCTCCGCCGGTGCCCTCGGCCTCGTGGTGAACGGCGCCGGTGGCGAGCGGTTCCTCACCTTCATCAACGACCAGTTCCCTGTCCTCCCTGTGGGGGCAGGCAACATCTACGTGCGCCTGATTTCGAACAACGGCGGGACATTCACCCTGAACATGCAGGATTCGAATCAGGGCGGGTCACTGGGCCCGATCCTGAGTGATCCACCAAATCAGACGCTCGTGAATGGCGCGGAAGTGGACTGGACGGCGTCGTAACGAACGAACGCGCGGGCGGACGGGCGGACGGGCGGACGGGCGGACGGGCGGACGGGCGGACGGGCGGAGCGAAGATGTAATTCGAGATCGACAAATCAAGAGGCCGGCAAGATGAAACTCAGTTTCGCCGGCCTCGCCTGTTCTTTAAAGTCTCGACCCTCGACCCTAGACTTTTTCCAACGCCTGATACATCTCCTCCGCCGACCCGTATCGAACATCCCGCTTCTTGGCCAGTGCCTTCAGGATGATCAGGGCCAATTCGTCCGGTACCTCGGAATTGAGCAGCCGGGGATCGGGTGGCGCATCCTGCAGGTGAGCGGCGATCAGGGCGGTGACGGTCGGTTCGACGAAGACCCGCCGGCCACACAGGCATTCGAACAACACCGCGCCAGCGGCATACAGATCGGTCCGGCCATCGACTTCATCCGCCATCAGCTGCTCGGGTGACATGTACTCGGGCGTGCCGATCATGGTGCCCTGCTCGGTCAGCGCCGCGTTCCTGGTCCGGCCTGATTCGTTGAGCCGGGCAATTCCGAAATCCATCACCTTGAGCGATCCGGCCGCATCGATCATCAGGTTCTGGGGCTTGATGTCCCGGTGGACCACTCCCGCCTCATGGGCCACTTCGAGCGCCCGGCAGAGCTGCTTGCCAATGGCCAGGGTTACACCAACCGGCAGTGCCCCGCGCCGCGCCAGCAGATCGGCCAGGCTGGTGCCTTCGGCGTACTCCATCGTGATGTAGTACATGCCGTCCACCTCGCCCAGGTCGTGGGTCCTGAGCACATGCCGGTGGCTGATCCGCCGGGCCAGCTTGATCTCCTGCTTGAACCGCTCCAGCGTGGTGCCATCCGCAGTCAGCGTCTCGGGCCGCAGCGTCTTGATGGCAACCGGTTCCTGCAACTGGCGATCCCACGCCCGGTACACCACGCCCATTCCACCGGCGCCGAGCAGCTCCTTGATCTCGTAGCGCTCGGCCAGCAGCGCGCCGGGACGTAGCTGGCCGGTCACGGGTGTCGGGGGACTCAGCCACTGGGTGGCGCTCGGTCCGGGAACCGGCGTCTTCACCGTCGGTGTGGCGCCGGCCGACAGGCTGAGGTAGTCGACCAGCTCCTGCTTCTGCTTGAGGTCGGCCAGCATCCGCTGAAAGGCGCTGGCCAGTTCACCGACTTCACCCCGGGATTCGACGTCGAACCGCTCGGGGTACTGCCCGTCAGACACCGCCCGGGTCAGCGCCACCAGCCGGCGCACCGGCTGGGTGACCTGTCGGGCCACCAGCAGCGCGCTGAGCAGCGCCAGCACCAGCCCGGCCCCGAACACCACGATCATGGTTCGCTGCAGCGCGGTATAGGCC
>JBEPVA010000248.1:0-4870 GCA_041691295.1 Gemmatimonadota bacterium | reverse complement strand
CTCGGGAAATCGACTGGAATCACCGGCGATCCTGAAGGCTTCCTGCGCCGCCCACCCAGCCGCCTGGTGCTGGCCATGTCCATCCCGCGGGGTGCCGCTGAAGATCGAGACGATCACCTGGGGACGAAAACGGCGGATGATCCGGACCACATCCTTGAGCACCGAATCCTGGGGCCAGTGGGCCCAGGTATCGGTCAGGGTCTTGGAAAATCCGAAATCATAGGAGCGGGTGAAGAACTGCCGGGCCCCATCGAGGCGGCGCGCCGCCAGCAGTTCCTCGCTGCGGAGAATGCCGAGGCCTTCGCCGAGTTCGGGACCGATGAGGTTCTGGCCGCCTTCGCCGCGGTTGAGCGACAGGTACGCCGCCTCGACGCCGTAGCCACGGACCAGGGTGGCCAGCAGTTCAGTATCCTCGTCATCGGGATGGGCCCCGATCATCAGCACCCGGCGGTTGTGCCCCAGCATCCGGAGTTCCTGGGAAAGCACCACCGCGCCGCCGGTGGACGGCGGCTCGACCTGGGCCACGAGCATGGTGGGAAGGAACAGCAGTGCGAAGAGCGTGACAACGACGGCAGGATGCGGCGATCGATTGAACGGCACAGGGTTTCCACGGCTCGGAGAGGCCTTCAAACTAAGCCGTTCGAGGGCGATTTGCCCTGGAGATGCTGCCGGATGTAATTCCCGCCTCACCCTCCTGCCGAGGTCGGCGTGGCGGACTTCTTTCGCTCCAGCTCGAGGTGGCGGCCCCAGACAAAGGCGGTGATGAATACCACCAGCGCGATCACCAGGAGCGCATAGCCCACGGCCCCGCCGATTTCCTTGAGTAGCAGCAGCATCCCGATCGAGGCACAGATGGTGCCGAATGCCCGGAGGACTTCATCCAGATTCCGCCAGTTGGTCTGCCGCCCCCACTGAAGCGCCGGCAGAAAGCCGATGCTGCCGATCGCCAGGATCGCATACCAGATCCAGATCCAGTAGCGGTGGGCGTAGACCATCAGTTCCCCCGTCCGCCCCGACAGCGCGGGCAGGAGCAGGCGGACCGCAATCGTTCAAAGGTGTAGATCCCGGTCCCGTGACCGTCGCTCCAGTTGATCCGGAGCCCATAAGCCCCGACCAGCGACATCGACAGCGGACGAATGTCGGGTGCCACGGCGCCAGGATCCAGCAGCGGCTTTCCGGTCATCTCTTCGACGCAGCCGGCGCACGGACAGGCCAGCCGGAGCCACCGGGCCGGATAAAACCCCTCATGGCCTTCGGCATCCCACTCGATGGTGAGGCCGGCATCGGTCCGGTTGATGGCATGGGGGGTCGCGGTGGTCGTCACGGCCCCTCGCTCCCACTGGCCGCCGGGCGGCTTATAATTGGCTCATCCTTCTTCCTTCTCTCAGGCATCGGCATGGCGCCCCAGTCTCCCAATCCGTTCGGCTGCCGGACCACCATCAAATTCGGTTCCGACCAGGCCACAATTTACAGCCTCCCGGCACTGGCCAAGGCCGGTATCGCGGAACTCGACCGGCTGCCGTTCTCGATCCGCATCCTGCTCGAGAATGCACTGCGATGCGACGGTCGGGGCATCGTCACCGATGATCACGTCCGGGCCTTGTCCGGCTGGTCCGGTGCGCCGAGGGCGCCCAGCGAAATTCCCTTCATGCCCGGCCGGGTGGTGCTCCAGGATTTCACCGGCGTTCCCTGCGTGGTCGATCTGGCCGCCATGCGGGACGCCATGGCTCGGATGAAGGGCAACCCGGACCTGATCAACCCGATCGTGCCCTGCGATCTGGTCATCGACCATTCCGTGCAGGTGGACTACTACGGTACGGCCGACGCCGAAAGCCGCAACGTTTCACTCGAATTCGAGCGCAATCGGGAACGATACCAGTTGCTCAAGTTTGCCCAGCGGGCCTTTCGCGATTTCCGGGTGGTACCGCCCGGCATGGGCATTGTCCACCAGGTCAATCTCGAATACCTGGCGCCGCTGGTGCAGCTCCGCCCCCAGCATGGTGAACTGACTGCTTACCCTGACACGGTGGTAGGGACCGACTCCCACACCACGATGATTAACGGCCTGGGCGTCCTGGGCTGGGGCGTCGGAGGGATCGAAGCCGAAGCGGTGATGCTGGGACAGCCCTATTTCATGCTGATACCGGAAGTCATCGGGGTGAAACTCAGCGGCAAACTGCCCGCCGGCACCACCGCGACCGACCTGGTGCTCACCGCCACGCAGATGCTACGCAAGAAGGGCGTGGTCGACAAGTTCGTCGAGTTCTTCGGCCCTGGATTGTCGGGCCTCGGCCTGGCGGATCGCGCCACCATCGCCAACATGGCCCCCGAGTATGGCGCCACCATGGGATTCTTTCCGGTGGACCAGGAAACCCTGCGCTACCTCGAACGGACCGGGCGGGACCGCACCATTGTGGAGCGCGTCGAGCGGTATTGCAAGGAGCAGGGAATCTTCCGGACCGACCAGACTCCCGATCCCGAGTTTACCAGCATCATCGAACTCGACCTCGGTTCCATCGTGCCCAGCCTGGCCGGGCCCAAGCGCCCTCAGGACAAGGTCGCGCTCTCCGAGCTCAAGCGGAACTTCCACGTCTCGCTACCGGAACTGATGACCTCGGCGGTGCCGGCCCAGCGGCGGGAGCTGGCCCAGGCCAACTACTCGCGCTGGGTCGGAGAAGGCGGCTCGGTGGGCGCCACGACCACGGCGGATGTCCCAGCAGTGGCCCAGCCATCGGTCAACGGCCAGCCCTGCGACCTGCGCGACGGCTCGGTGGTCATCGCCGCGATCACCAGCTGTACCAACACCTCCAACCCCTCGGTCATGGTCGGTGCCGGACTGCTGGCCCGAAAGGCGCTGGCCAAGGGCCTGCGGACCAGGCCCGGTGTGAAGACCTCGATGGCGCCCGGCTCCCGGGTGGTCACCGACTACCTCAAGGCAGCTGACCTGCTCGGCAGCCTTGAACAGCTCGGCTTCAACGTAGTGGGATATGGCTGCACCACCTGTATCGGGAACAGCGGTCCGCTGCCGGACGAAATCGGCCAGGCCATCGAGGAGCACGCCCTGGTCACCGCGTCGGTACTGTCCGGCAACCGGAATTTCGAAGCCCGGGTCCACCCGCTGGTCCGGGCCAATTACCTGGCCTCACCAGTGCTGGTCGTGGCCTTTGCGCTGGCCGGGCGGGTCGATATCGACCTGACCACGGAGCCGCTCGGCAATGGCAAGGACGGCAAGCCGGTGTTCCTCCAGGATATCTGGCCCACCGCCGAGGAGGTCAACGCCACCATGGCGGCCGCGCTCAAGCCGGAGCTGTTCCGTCACCAGTACAGCACGGTGCTTGATGGAGATGCGGCGTGGCAGGCGCTGCCTGTCCCGCAAGGCAGCCGTTACGCCTGGGATCCGGCGTCGACCTATGTCCAGGAGCCACCCTTCTTCCAGGACTTGCCGGCGGAGCCGCGGCCCATGAAGGACATCGTGGCCGCACGAGTGCTGGCCGTCCTCGGCGATTCGGTCACCACCGACCACATCTCGCCTGCCGGCTCGATACCCAAGAACGGACCCGCCGCACGCTACCTCAAGGAGCACGGGGTCGAGCAGCCCGACTGGAACACCTTCGGCGCCCGCCGTGGCAATCATGAGGCGATGATGCGCGGCACCTTTGGCAACGTCCGGATCAAGAACGGGCTGGTGCCGGACAAAGAGGGTAACTGGACCCTGCACCTCCCCTCCGGCGAGACCACCTCGATCTATGACGCCGCCATGCGGTACATCGCGGAAGGCACCCCGCTGATCATTCTGACCGGCAAGGAGTACGGTACCGGTTCCAGCCGTGACTGGGCCGCCAAGGGCCCCGCCCTGCTCGGCGTCAAGGCGGTGATCGCCGAGAGCTACGAGCGGATCCACCGCAGCAACCTCGTCGGGATGGGGGTGCTACCGCTGGCCTACGAGCCCGGCACCAGCCGCGCTACTCTGGGACTCACCGGCCGCGAAACGATCGGAATCACGGGAATTGCCGAGGGGCTGACCCCAGGTGGCCGGGTGACGGTCACGGCCAGGGCGGAAGACGGCAAGGTCACCACGTTCAAGGCGGTGGTCCGGCTCAATTCCCAGGTCGAGCTCGACTATTACCGGCATGGGGGAATTCTGCAGCGAGTGCTGCGGAAGTTTCTGGCCGGACAGGCGTGATTCGTTGGCCCTAAGCCGTTAGCCCTTGGCCGTTGGCCGCAACGACAAGCAAGCGACCCTCCGGCAGCAATCGCGCCGAAGGGTCGTTCAGTTTTCCAAGGGCGAAGGCTACAGGCTAACGGCCGCTCAAATCAGGCTACGAGGTCCTTGAGCCGCTCTCCGGTCTCGCCCTCACGAAGCCGGGTCAGGGCACGGTCCCGGAGCTGACGGATCCGCTCACGGGTAACACCCATCATCCGGCCGATCTCTTCCAGGGTCCGGCTGTTGCCATCTTCCAGACCGAAGTAGAGCCGGAGCACCTTGGCATCGCGGGGCGGCAGGGCCGCCAGAGCCGCCTCGATGTCCCGAGTCTGGCTGTTCGCGATGGTGGCTGCGTCGGTCCCTTCCTGGTCCAGCGCCGAGAACCGCTCGATCCGCTCGCTGGAATCACCGTCCCGAGTGGGGTGGTCGAGCCGGACGGCCTCGGTGTTGAGGGCGCTGAGCGAACGCACCGCTTCAACCGTGAGACCCGTGGCACGAGCCAGTTCCTCGGTGGTCGGCATCCGGCCGAGCTTGTCCTTGAGCAGGGTGGTGGTCCGACCCAGCCGGCTCAGGTCGGCAGTCCGATTCAGCGGCACCCGGACTGGACGACCGTGACGGGCGATGGCGGCCTGAACCGCCTGCCGAATCCACCAGACAGCATACGAG
>JBEPVA010000247.1:0-4950 GCA_041691295.1 Gemmatimonadota bacterium | reverse complement strand
CTGGCTCTGCAGTCGATCTCCATTGAAGCGGCCACCGGATCCCCGGTGGCCGTTCGCCCAACTCCCACCCGCTCCATTTATGCCGAGGCATCCGCGATTGCCGACGTTCCGACGGGCTCGCAGTCGCCATGCGGTGTATGGGCTGTTTCTGCTATCCGCCGGAGCGTGTGGCAGCCAGTACATCGCGCCGCTCAGTCCAGTCCCCCTCATCCGCACCGATGCCATTGATACCAGGCTCTACCTGATCGGGGATGCCGGCGCCCCCAATTCGCGGGGCGAACCGGTGCTGCTGGCCCTGGGCCGCGATCTCGACGACGATCCCGAACACAGCATCGTGGTCTATCTGGGCGACAACCTCTATCCCCGCGGCCTGCCCGACTCCAATTCAAAGAGATATCCGGATGCGGTCCGGCGGCTCGATACCCAGGTGGACCTGCTGGTCCATCGCCAGGTCCGCGGTTTCATGATTCCGGGCAACCACGACTGGGATCGGTCCGGCCCCGACGGCTGGAACGCCATCATGCGCGAGGGCGACCACGTCGATGCCCGCGGCAAGGGGTACATCCGATTGCTGCCGAAGGCCGGCTGCCCCGGCCCGGTGACGATCGATCGAGGCACCGAGCTGCGACTGGTACTGGTGGATACCCAGTGGTGGCTGCAGTCCGGCAAGAAGCCCGGACTCCCCGGTCTGGGCTGTCCCGACTTTGATGAGACCACCATCCAGGAAGCAATGCGGGTGGCGGTCGAGGGCGGCGGCGAGCGACATGTCGTGGTGCTTGGCCATCACCCGCTGCGGTCCGGCGGCGAGCATGGTGGCTTCTTCGACTGGAAAGAGCACCTCTTCCCACTGCGGCATGTCAAGAAGTGGATGTGGCTGCCGCTACCAGTCCTCGGCTCAGCAATGCCACTGGCCCGAAACCTCGGCGTCACCAGCCAGGACATCTCCAACGGCACCAACAAGCGGATGGTCCGGGCCTTCGGCGCCTCGTTCGCCGACAAGCCGCCGCTGGTGTATGGCTCAGGCCACGATCATGGATTGCAGGTGCTGGAAGGCGGCGTGGCCAGGTGGATGCTGATCAGCGGCGCGGGGATCTACAGTCATGAGGGACCGATCAGCCGGATCAAGGGAACCCAGCTGGCCCTCCAGGCGGCCGGCTACATGCGGCTCGACCTGCTGAAGGATGGCCGAGTGCGGCTGGGCGTCATCACGGTGGACAGCAAGGGATTTTCGACCGAGGTGCTGTCGACCTGGCTGGTGGCGGAGGCGCGGGATTCGTTGCCGATGCGGTAATCTGCAGACGAGAGACGAGAGGCGATAGACGATAGGTAAAACATTCTGTCATTGCGAGGAGGCCCGTCAGGGCCGACGAAGCAATCCCCCAAGGCACGATGCGTCGCTGGCGCCGTGCATGCCTTCGGAGATTGTTTCGTCGCTCGCTACGCTCGCTCCTCGCAATGACAGAATGACGCCCCTCTCACCTCTTACCTGTCACCTGTCACGCTTTCAGGAATGTCTCCCTGAAGTACCCCGTCGGTATCGTCCCCATCCGCATGAACCGCTCGTGGAAATCCTTGGCGGAGTAGGCCGAGCCTTTCTGCTTTTTCCAGTCGTCCCGCAGGGCAATGATCGATTCCTTGCCCAGGTTGTAGGTAATTGCCTGGGTCGGCCACTTGGAGTAGCGATAGATAGCGCGGAGGGCGCCGTCGGTCTGGGCTTTTGACTCGGGATCGGTCCTGGTGCGGGCCCCAGGGGCAAAGCTGGCATGGTCCAGGAAATAATCCATCGCGTCGTTGAAGCTCATCCGGCCGGTGTGGATCCCGGTATCCACCCGGACCCGAACGGCGCGGAGCAACTGTCCCTGCAACTCGTACAGCCGCTCGCCGGCGGTGTAGAAGCCATACGGCTTGCCGCTGGCCGGTTCCGCCATCAGCTCCTCGCTGTACAGCGCCCAGCCTTCCGACGCCATCGAGTCCTCCCACATGGCCGATGAATCCTCCACCGCGCCCGGGGTGAACCAGCGGATGTTGGAAATCTCGGCGCCGTGCGCCGTCTGGTACTTGTAGTACCAGTCGTGACCGGGGAACCCTTCGTGCACTGCGGTATCCGCCACTGAGGACTTGTTGTTGAGCTTGAGGGCGGCCGGATCATTGCCGGTCGGCGTCAGGTAGAACCGGCCGACGCCGGACTTCTTGAATGGCGGGGCAGGGTAGTAGGCGGCGTCGATGGTGCTTCGCAGCACCGGCGGTGTCGGGGTTACCTCGAGGCGGTACTGGGCCGGCACATCGAACAGGCCTCGCTCGCGGCCGTAGGCCACCGCGCGCTCGCCAGCCGAGATGTACCAGGCCAGCAGCTCGTCGTCGTTCTTCGGGCTTTCCTTCGAGAGGAACGCCATGACCGCGCGGACACTGTCCCGCTTGTCTGCGTCGGTGGTGAACTTGAGTCCGAGTTTGGCCTGCTGTGACACCACGCCGGCCACGCTGAAGATCCGTTCTTCATACCGGGCCACCCGTTCCGCGCCGTACTGGTAGAGCTGGGCCGCACTGCGCGGTTCACGCAGGCACTTGGAGGTCCGCCACTGATACTCCGCTTCACCGGCCGAGAACCGGTCCTTGGCGTCGTTGGCGAAAGTGGTTTCCAGCCAGGTCGAGAAATCGAGCCAGGCCTTGGCCGCCGCCTGCCCGGCGGCATTCAGATCGGTCAGTGACCCGGTGGCAAAGGATCGGGTTCCGAGAAACCCCTTGGCCGACGCCAACATTGAGTTGCGGAAGTAGTCGGCATTGTCACGGCTGCCCTTGATGCCATCCCGCTCGACCATCCGGTGGTCAGGCATATTCCCCGAGCTCTTGCCCGCCAGCAGGTTGGTCCTGGCCCGGGCGAGATATTCCGGCACCGCCCTGACCCGCTGCAGTACCAGGGCCCATTCGGCTTCGGTGCCACGGGTCGTTCCACCGGTTTCCGTCATTCCCTGGATCTGCCAATCGACACCGCGAAACGGCTCGGCCACATAGCTGTCGATGACCCGCTCGTGCGACCGGATGTCCTCGTACTGATGAACCAGGAATCCGAGCTGGGCGCCGAGTACCGCGTGATCGATTCGCTCGGCGGTTGATAGCGGGGCAGGGTCGATCTCGATGAGGCGTTTGAGGAAGCCGCGATTGAGATCACGCTCGGCTCGGAGTGTGGCCTCGCTGAAATCGCGCAGCCGGCCATCGATCCCGGCCAGCGATGGGTCGTAGCTGCCGCCGCCCAGGTA
This sequence comes from Gemmatimonadota bacterium, assembly GCA_041691295.1. Taxonomy (GTDB): domain Bacteria; phylum Gemmatimonadota; class Gemmatimonadetes; order Gemmatimonadales; family GWC2-71-9; genus DATEHG01. Next base: position 1,696 of record JBEPVA010000247.1, on the reverse strand, counting down.
CGTTGCGGTGACCGGCGCGTGGGTGAGCGCGGCGAGAAAGAATTCGTCACGCAGCGCGGCAAATGGAGTCGAGGGAGCGGCAGTTGTCGCCCAGACAGAGCGGACTCGGCTCAGGGCGCCGAGGCCGAAGGCAAGTGAGGCGGACGAACGGATCAGGGAGCGGCGCTGCAAGGATCCTCCGGCGAAAGTGGGCGGGCAGTGAAGTTAGCGAGGGCCCGGCGCGAAGTGCCGGATGGGATGACCGGGTGGTTGGGATACTGCGTGAGCGCTGTGCCGTAAGATGTTTGCAATCAATGACTTGTAATGTTGATGATTGTGGCCCGGAACCTGCTTTTTAGGGGGTCAGAAGGTTACTCCTGGACTGTTGAGGACTGCGATGGAATGGGCTTGAGCTGGAAACGATAAGACTGCGCCGCCCTTCCCCGGTCTGGGGTCCCGGGCTACTATTCCGCCGCGTTTCCGAGTGACTGGAAGCGGCAGGCGATGGTTGACGGGACGTAGCGCAGTCCGGTAGCGCATCCCTCGCCGCGGTAGCGGCTCGGGACAGGCCTGAATGGGTCGACATCCCGTTGGAGCACGAAGTGGCACCGGTTACAACGGGACGTAGCGCAGTCCGGTAGCGCACCTGAATGGGGTTCAGGGGGTCGCGGGTTCAAATCCCGCCGTCCCGATGATCGTGAGGCTCCGTGGCGAAGGCTGCGGGGCTTTTTCTTTGTCGTTAGTCGTCGGTCGCTAGTCGTTAGTGACGACGATGGCGACCCGAGACTACTGCTCCCCGCTCCCGCTCCCTTCTCCCTTTAGTTACTGCCTCGCCTTCCCCAACCGCTCCAGCGTCCGCCCCAACTGCCGGATCTGCTCGCCGTAGCGGGCCCAGTCACCGTCCTGCTGTGCCTGGATGGCCGCATCGTAGGTCCGGCGCGCCTCCGCCACCAGCGCGCTGACCCCCGAGTCCGAGCTCACCGGCCCCGCGGCGACCGCTGCCGTGGTCCCCGACGGTGGCGATTGGCCGCTGCCGCCGAACAGCTGGGTCAGGGCGGCGTCCAGCGTCTCCCCCATCACCACCTGGTTCTGATAGGCCACCACCACCCGCTTCAATTCGGGAATCCGCCCGCCTTCGGCCTGGAGGTAGAGCGGCTGGACATACAGCAGCGACTGCTCGATCGGGATGACCAGCAGGTCACCCCGGATGACCCGCGAACCCCGCTGGTCCCAGAGCGAGACCTGACGTGAAATGTCGGTGTTCTGGTTGATTCGATTCTCGATCTGCTGGGGACCGAACACCAGGCTCTGGCGCGACAGCCGGTAGACCCGCAGCTGGCCATACGCCGCGCCGTCGTTCCGGGCCACGACCCAGGCGGCCAGGTTGTCCTTTCCCCGCGGGGTGAACGGCACCATGTAGATGTACTCGGCCTGCTTTTCGTCCGGCAGCCGCATCACGATGTGCCGCATGAACGGCACGCTGCCAGCGGAATCGGCCACCACCGGGATCTGCCACTGGTCCTCCCGGTGGTAGAAATCCTCCGGCGCCTCCATATGGTAGGTGGTGTAGAGCGCGGTCTGGATCCGGTAGAGGTCGTCCGGGTAGCGGATGTGGGCCCGCAGATCGGCCGGCATGCTGTCGAGCGGCGTGAAGATGCCGGGGAAGATCCGCGACCAGGTCCGGATCAGCGGGTCGGACGGGACACTCACGTAGGCC
>JBEPVA010000246.1:0-5019 GCA_041691295.1 Gemmatimonadota bacterium | reverse complement strand
GAGTATCGCGTTCCAGCCTGACAGCACCTTCGTCGGCGTGGCCGGCGCCACGATCGTGGTGCTGCAGACGTCGGCGGATTCCGGCGACAGCTCGGTTGTCCATCCCGACAGCCTGGTGCCACTCATGAATCGCGGCCGGCCCTTGTTCGGCGACACGATACCGCACGATTCGACCTGGCACCCGCCGGTTGATTCGCTTCTGCCGCCGGTCGATACGCTGAGCCCGCCGCCGTCGCATGGCTGCGGCGATGGTCACCAGGTCGCCACCGCCACGAGCGACGCCCAGGGCCACTTCACCATCTCGGGCCTCGGTGCTGGTACCTACGACCTGGTTGCGGTCCCGCCGGTGGGATACTGGGGCAGCGTGGCCTGCTATGTCGACCTGCGCACCCAGCCATCGACCGATGTGCAGATCTTCGTGGCCCCTCGCGGCGATTCGGTCTTCCACGGACTCGACTAGCGCCATCCGCAGGACATTCGGGGTGAGGGCGTCATGCTCCCTTGATGACGCTCTCACGCCGGGAACTACTGGCCGGCCTCGGCGGGGTAGGACTCACAGCCGCCCTCGGTCCGGTGCCGCCAACATCCTTCGCCGTATCGTCCCTCACAACGGCCCCGCTCCCCGCCCGCGCCGACTTCACCATCCCCGACGGGCAGACCTACCTCAACAGCGCCTTTATCCATCCGATGCCGCGGGCCGCGGCTGAAGCGGCTCGGCACTACCTCGAGCAGCGTGCCCTGAAAGAAGAGCGGCGCAGTGGCGACAGCATCGCGGCCGAGATCAAGGGCGAATTTGCCCGGCTGATCAACGCCAAACCGACCGAGATCAGCCTGGTCCAGAACACCAGCACCGGCGAAAATCTCGTGGTCCGCGGACTCGGCCTGCCCGACGGCAAGCGCAACGTGGTAACCGACGGCCTCCACTTCGATGGCTCGCTGGTGATGTACGGTGAATTGCGAAAACACGGGCTCGATGTGCGACTGGCACCAATGCATGACTGGCGGATTCGACTCGAGGATCTCGATGCCCGGATTGACCGGAATACCAGGCTCGTGGCCCTGTCGATGGTCTCGATGTACAACGGCTGGCAGCATGATCTCAAGGCGGTCTGTGACCTGGCCCATGCCCGCGGCGCCTGCGTCTACGCCGATCTGATCCAGGCCGCGGACAACACCCCGATCGATGTCCGGGCCACCGGCCTCGATTTCGGCGCCTGCTCCAGCTTCAAGTGGCTGATGGGAGACTTCGGACTGGGGTTTCTGTACGTGAAGGAGGAACTGCTGGAGCGGGTAGTGCAACGAACATTGATCGGGTACCAGCAGGCCGATACCGAGGACCACTCTCTGCCGGAGGAGCCGCCGGCCGAATGGCCGGTGAGCTGGACGATGCACCCGGAGGCCACCGGGCATTTCGAAGCCGGGACCTTTTCCCAGTCGGCGGCGGTCTGCCTCTCGGCGTCGTTGGCCTACATCCAGCGAATCGGTGTCAGCACGATCGAGGCATACCGCCAGCCGATGCTGCTCCGCCTGCGCCGGGAAATGCCCCGACTCGGCTTCGAGCCTATCACCCCCGAGGGGACCACTTCAGCGCGGATCGCTTTTCACCGGAAAGGGGCCGAGCAGGAATTCAGCGCCAGACTGCAGCAGGCCAGGGTGAATATCAGCTTGAGCGGGGGCCGACTGAGGGTGTCGGCGTCGGCATTCAATACCATGGGGGATGTGGAGCAGCTGTTGGAAGCCATTAGCCGTTAGCCGTTAGCAAGCGGCATCTGTGAATAGAGTGATCCTGATCAGCGAGCCGGCAATCACTGACGGCTTACAACTAACGGCCAACGGCTGAAGTGCGACCGGTCGGACTTGAACCGACACCCCTTGCGGGACCAGATCCTAAGTCTGGCGCGTATGCCAATTCCGCCACGGTCGCGCACAGGTTCTTGAGAGGGTCGGGCAATCCTGGGAATCGTTCCGACCAGGACTGAGTCTACACCTGTCACCTCTTACCTTTCAACTCTCACCCTACTGCTCTCCGGTCAGCTCCCGCCACTTCCCCTCATAACAGAACCGGATCGACGTACCCTTGCCCTGGAACCGGTCGGTGATCCCGTCGTGGGTCAGCGGCGGCGGCGGATCACCACCGTAGCGGTTGAACAGCGCCTTGATCTTGCTCGGCACGATGGTCTCGATCCGCCGCCGGTAGCGGATCACGCCGTCGTCTCCCTTGATCAGGTAGCTCTTGTCCTGCCGCACTTCCATCTCATCCGGACAACTGCTCGGTCCGCCCCAGATGATCACGATGGTCGAGGCCCGGGCCCGTGAGCAGAGCGCGGCCCAGTCGGTCTGGCCCGGCCGCACGAAGCTGCCCTTGATCACACTGTGCGGCACGCTGTCCCCGCCGGCCTGGGGAATCAGGCAGCGACGGTTTTCCAGTGCCTCGGTGATCTTGGGAGGGGCCTTGCTGAACGAGATCGGCGCCAGCCGGCTGATCGAACGCTCCGCCGTTCCCCATTCGTCCTGGGCTGCCAGCGAGTGAAAACCCGCGCCCAGCAGCAGCAGGGCGACGAGTACCGGGGCCGGCCGATGGGCCGTATGGCGCATGCAGATACTCCTCGGGGGACGCAGCAAAAGTACGACCCTCCGCCCTGAAACGACAAGCGCCCGCCAGAGGCGGGCGCCGGTCGTCCAGTCGTGCAATTATTTGACGGCGTCGAGCCGCAACCGTTCCACCCGGCGTACTCCGCCACCCTGCGTCGGGGTATACACCCGGAGGGACACTATTCCTCCGCTCCCCGCGTCCTTCAGGGCTGCCCGCAGCTCGGCTTCACTCCGGACCGGCTTGCCCTCCACCGACAGAATCACGTCCGGAGCGCCGCGGGTGCCATCACTGAGGACATCCCAAGCCGGGCCGTTGGGCTCGACCTGGGTGACCACCAGCCCGCTGGAGCCCTTGTCGAGGCTGAGCTGATTCCGCATCTCATCGGTCAGCGTCTGCACCGTGATGCCGAGCGGAGCGATCGACGCACCCTTCGAAGGGGCGGCGTCATTGCCGCTGTCCGCATCCTTGCTGGCCACCTGCGGCGTGTCCTTGAGCTCGGTCAGCTTGATGCTGAAGGTCTTGGTGACCCCGCCCTTGCGGGCCACCGTGACCTTGGCGGTTTCGCCGGGGCGGCGGAACCCGATCTCCTGTTGGAGCTGGCTGGTGTAGTCCATTTGCTTGCCGTCGACCGCAATGATCACGTCGCCGGCTTCAATGCCGGCGGCCTTGGCCGGCGAATCGTCCGGCAGGTCCTCGACCTTGATGCCCCGGATTTCCTTGAGGCCGACGTAGGCCGCGTCGGTGGCGGAGGCGTCGTTGATATAGATGCCCAGCGAGGCGCGCTGCACCTTGCCGGTGGCGATCAGCTGGTCCATCACCCGCTTGGCCAGGTTGATCGGGATCGCGAAGCCGTATCCGGCATTGAGCCCGTTCTCGCTGGCAATGGCCGAGTTGATTCCGATCACCTCACCCCGCACGTCGACCAGCGGGCCGCCCGAGTTGCCGGGATTGATGGCGGCATCGGTCTGGATGAAATCCTGGATCGAGCCGGCCCGGCGGAGGTCATTGAGCAGCCGGCCGCGGGCACTCACGATGCCGGACGTCACGGTGAAGGTCAGCGCTTCACCAAGCGGATTGCCGATGGCCAGGACCCAGCCACCCACGTGGGCGTCATCGCTGTTACCCAGGACCGCGGGGGTCAGGTTCGATGCATCAATCTTGAGCACTGCCACATCGGTATTGGGGTCGGCGCCGACCACCTTGGCCCGGTACTCCCGGCGGTCCAGCAGCCGGACGGTGACCTGGTCAGCGTTTTCGACCACATGGTTGTTGGTCAGGATGTAACCATCCGCCGAGACCAGGAAGCCCGAACCGCTGCCCTGCTCGACTTCCGGCATCCCCCGCCGCTGCTGGGGGAAGAACTGCTCCATCCCCGGCGGAATCTTGCGGGTGGGCGTCTTTTCGGTGTGCTGGGACTTGATATAGACCACGCTCGGTTTGACCCCTTCGGCCACGGAACTCAGCGCCTCGCTGAGCTCATCCAGGGTTCGCAACGCGTCCGAGGACGGGAGTCGGCGGCCCGAACTGACCGACGCGGGGATAGCCCGTTCCTGGGCTGACGAGCGGGAAGGGAGGTTGAGCAGTCCAGCGAAGAACAGCCCCAGCACAAAGGCCAGGGACACCAGGCCGCCGAACTTGAGCCAGTTGAGCGTACGCGATGACATCGTGGCAGATCCTTGTCGAGGTGCATGCCAGCCGGGGGAAATGGTCCCGTCCTGGGTAGTACGAATCTAGTGCCGGTTTAGATGCGTGGGGAAATGGTCCCGTCGCACTTAGAGGCCAAAAGGCCGTTAGCCGTAAGCCTTTAGCCGCTAGCAGGAAACCGAGACCTCCGGCGCATGCTAACGGCTAATGACCAATGGCTAATGGCCAGGTGACGCAACCGCAACAGCGGCCAGGAATTTAGTGCTTTTTGTCGTCCACAATCTCGTAATCAGCCTCGACCACATCATCCGTGGGCGCGTCAGCGGCTGGTTCGCCGGTGGCGCTGGCCGTACCGGCATCACTGGCGCCCTGGGCCGCCTGGTACAGCGAAGCACCGGCCGCCGAGTATGCGGCATTCAGCTCCTCAAGCGCCTTGGTGATCCCGTCGGTCTCGCCGGTCCGGAGCGCTGCCTTGCCCGCTTCCAGCGCGGTATCGAGCCGGGTCTTGGACTCGGCCGGCAGCCGGTCCACCCAATCCTTGCTGTCCTTCTCGACCTTGTAAACCAGGCCGTCGAGCTGGTTGCGGTGCTCGATCTGCTCACGCCGCTCCTTGTCATCACTGGCATGGGCCTCGGCCGCCTTGACCATCTTGTCGATGTCAGTGTCCGAGAGGCCGCTGGAGGCCTCGATCCTGATCTTCTGTTCCTTGCCGGTCGTCTTGTCCTTGGCCGACACATGCAGGATGCCGTTGGCGTCGATGTCGAAGGTGACCTCGACCTGCG
>JBEPVA010000245.1:0-5054 GCA_041691295.1 Gemmatimonadota bacterium | reverse complement strand
ACTCATGGATGCGCCGCGCCAGTGAGATGGCGCGGCGCCGCGGCTGGGCTGACGTGCGATAGCACCCGATAGGTTGACCGGTCTCTCGGGTCGAAGGGAGTGACCGCCACATGGTAGATACCATCCTGAGTGGCGGTATAGGAACCCGCGTCGAGCCATTCATTGAACCCGAGCGTGTATTGAATGATGGTATCACCGGCCGGGGCGATGAGCGCAAGCTGCAGGCCCGCACCGCCAGGAGCGCCGAGCGCCTCTCCTACTGCTGAGATCACGTCTCCCGCATGGGCCTGGATGGCAAACCGATCGATGTCTCCGGCATAATCGAGTGTCGAGGTGACCGTATCCCCACTGACCAGCACGGAGTCGCCGGACTCTGGTTCCTCGTTGACCTCGCGGACTTCAAATCGATAGGCTCCCGGTACCACGAGATTGGCAAGCCCCGGATACCGGCGGTAACTGATTTCCAGCGATTCGAAACCGGTGAACGTCGAGGTGTACCCGGCGCTGCTGTTCGAGTCGATGGTAGTGGCCTGGTGATCTGCCTCGACCCGTACCGATGCGGCGAATAGCCGCACCGCCCCAAGGAACTTACTGGGTGCCGGATGATCGGAGGGCTGCAGGTAGACGACGTAGCCGTGCCCAGCCACCACCGGAAAGGCGAAGCGGTCGAGGTCGCCGGGCGAGGAAAGTGACTCTCCGTCATAAATCGTGTTGAGGGCCACCGTATCGGGAAGCGCTTCAGGGTCATCGCCGGTGATGTCAACTACCAGACGCCCGATGGCTGCCCTGGAGGATGGGTTGCGGACTCGCATGAGGATGTCCTGTCCCGCGGAGAAGGTCATCCGGTTCGAGTAGTTCTGCAGAAGCAGGAGTCCGCCCTGCACCCCGGCGAAGCCGCCCAGCGGAACCGACGTCTCCGAATCGTACAGACCGACCTCGGTCTGGGACACGGCGGTTTGCAGGTAGACCGTACCGCTGCCACTCCGTGGAGCATGGAAGCGATAAGCGATCGAGTCGCCGGCCGGGACCTCGAACGAGATCGTGTCCCCGACGGTGTAGGCCTGCGCGACTTGGCCAGAGGGCGCCCCGGAGTCAGAACAGGCCAGCCCGAGCACGGCCGCCGTGGCAAGCGCGTGCAGCCTCGCCATTCGATTCCGCATACGAACTCCTGTGGTGTGGGATTGCATTACGACGCCTTGAACTCTGCACCGACCACACCCGCCTGCGCCTCGACCGACTCCAGCTCATTGACCAGCAGTTCCGACGCCCCAACCAAATGCGCCTCCAGCAGCTGCGCCGCCCGCTCCCCGTCCCGCATCTCGATCGCGAGCAGCAGCGCCCGGTGCTCAGCATCAAAGGCAGCCCGATGCTTGAGCATCAAACCTTGTGACAGCCAGTAGCGATCGACCCGCCGCAGCAGACTGGTGATCAGTTCCTGGAGTCGAGGCCGCTGCTCGAGATCGTAGACAAGTTGATGGAACTCGACATCGAGTGAACCCCACAATGCATCATCACTGGCGGACTCTGCCTGATCGAGAATCTTCCGGGCCCGGACCAGCGCATCGGTGGTGAGCAAAGGCGTGGCGCGCCGCACAGCGGCAGTCTCCAGCGTGGCGCGGATATCGTAGATCTCGCGGATTTCGTCGGTGGTGAGTGCCCGGACTGTGGCGCCCCGGTTGGCCTGGTAGGTGACCAGCCCTTCCGACTCCAACTGCCGCAACGCCTCCCTGACCGGGATGTGGCTGACGCGAAGTTGGCTGGCAATCTCATCCTGCGGAAGTGGCTGATTGCCACGGAGTTGGCCGGTGGCAATGGCCTCACGGAGCACCGCCGCCACGATTTCATGGGTGGCCTGGCGGCGCGGGGTCTTGGCCAGCCTGGCGAGCACCTGATCGAGATTCAAGTTCCGGAAGCCTTGGTTCCAGGTACAAAAGGATGAATCACTTGCAGGATCATATATTATATATTAATCTTGGTTAGTCAATTGCCGATTTGAGCCGCGCCCCACCTCATATATAGAGGCGTCGCGGCTCGCCCGTCCGTCTCGAACCGGCAGGTGCAGATGAATCATCCCAGTCTCTCCTCCCCGTCGAACAAGCAGCCGTTCGTCTATCCCCCGGCGCGCCAGTTCGTCGAGCCGGACTGGACCCGGCTGCCCGGTTTCAAAGGGGTGACCACCGAAGAGTGGGAAAGCGCCCTCTGGCAGCGCCGGCACACCGTCAAGAATCTCAAGGAGTTTGCCGCGGTCTTCGGCGGTCTCCTGCCAGAGAGCCTGGCCCAGAGCATCGGGCGCGACCATGAAGAGCGCGCCACGATGTCGATGCTGATCCCGCCCCACATGCTCAACACGATGGACACGGCGGATCTCTGGGCCGATCCGGTGCGGCGCTACATGGCGCCCGCCTTTGCTGATCGCCGGACCGACTGGGCCAACCATCCGATGGCCTCGCGGGACAGCCTGCATGAAGCCGAGATGTGGAAGGTGGAAGGACTGACCCACCGGTACCCGACCAAGGTGCTGGCAGAGCTGCTGTCGACCTGTCCCCAGTACTGCGGTCACTGCACCCGGATGGACCTGGTCGGCAACGACGTGCCGCAGGTCGACAAGCTCAAGTTCGTCACTCCGCAGAAGGAACGGCACCAGCAGATTCTCGACTACCTGCGCGCCACTCCCTCGGTGCGTGACGTGGTCGTCTCCGGCGGAGACATTGCCAATCTGCCCATGACCTCCCTCGAGCCGTTCGTCTCGGCCCTGCTCGACATCGACAACATCCGGGACATCCGCCTGGCCAGCAAGGGCCTGGCAGGCCTGCCGCAGCATTTCCTCCAGGATTCGATCCTCGAGGGACTCGACCGGCTGGCCAAGAAGGCCGTGGCCCGACGCGTCGACCTCGCCCTCCACACCCACGACAATCACGCTCAGAAGGTAACACCCCTGCTCGGCCGCGCCACCCGAAAACTGCTCGATATGGGCTTCCGCGATGTACGCAACCAGGGCGTACTGCTCCGCGGCGTGAACAGCACGTCCAAGGACCTGCTCGATCTCTGCTTCATGCTGCTCGATCACGCCAAGGTCATGCCGTACTACTTCTACATGTGCGATATGATCCCCAACTCCGAGCACTGGCGCCTCAGCGTCTCCGAGGCCCAGCAGCTGCAGCACGACATCATGGGGTACCTGCCCGGCTTCGCCACGCCGCGGGTCGTCTGTGACGTGCCGTTCGTGGGCAAGCGCTGGATCCACCAGCTCGCCGAGTACGATCGCGAGAAGGGGATCAGCTACTGGACCAAGAACTATCTCAACGGCATCGAGTGGGACGATCCGGAGGCGCTGACCCGGAAGTACGAGTATTTCGACCCGATCTACCTGCTCCCCGAGTCCGGCCAGCAGTGGTGGCGGGAGCATGGCGCCGAGATGGCGGCGGCGGCCGCGGAACAGCACGCGTAACCCCGAAGAAGGAGGAAGGCGAAAGGAGGAGGGGACGATCTGCTTTCCCTTCCTCCTTCCTCCTTCCTCCCTCCTCCTTCTCCTATTCGTCATTCCCCGTTCGTCGAGACTGTCTATGGAAAAGCGCGACTACCCCCGCATCCTCGTTGCCCCGCCAGGTCCCAAGGGCAAGGCCATCGTGGCCCGGGACGCCGAGTGGACTTCGACCTCCTACATCAAGGAGTACCCTCTCGTCATCGCCGGCGGGAAGGGTGCCATGGTCGAGGATGTCGACGGCAACAAGTTCATCGACTTCATGGCCGGCATTGCCGTGTCGTCGACCGGCTACAACCACCCGAAGGTCGTCGGCGCCATCAAGGATGCGGCCGACAGGTTCCTCCACATCTGCGGTACCGATTTCTACTTCGAGGGGTTTGCAGCGCTGGCCGAGCGGCTGGCCAGGCTGGCGCCGGGCAAGTCGAAGAAGCGGACCTTCCTGTCCAACTCCGGAACCGAGGCGGTCGAGGCCGCGATCAAGCTGGCCCGCAATCATACCCGGCGGCCGGCCCTGATCGCCTTTCATCAGTCGTTCCACGGCCGGACCTACGGGGCCATGAGCCTGACCTCGAGCAAGGTCAAGCAGCACGCCCATTTTGGCCCGCTGCTGCCCGAGGTCTACCACGTTCCGTACGCCAATCCGTACAAGCTCGGTGGTGACGCCGCTGCCATGGCGTACTCGCTCGGCGCCATCGAGGACCTGTTCACACGGCAGATCCATCCTGAGGACGTCGCGGGCATCTTCCTCGAGCCGATCCAGGGCGAGGGCGGGTACGTGATTCCGCCGGCGGGCTTCCTCAAGGCGCTGCGCGAGCTGTGCGACAAGCACGGCATCATGCTGGTGTTTGATGAAGTCCAGAGCGGCGTGGGGCGGACCGGCAAGTGGTGGGCGGCGGACTGGGAGGGGGTCGAGCCCGACATGCTGATCACGGCCAAGGGGCTGGCCAGCGGGATGCCGATCGGGGCCATGATCGCCAAGGAGTCGGTCATGACCTGGGAGTCAGGCGCCCATGGCAGCACCTTCGGCGGCAACCCGGTGAGCGTCGCCGCCGCGCTGGCCACGCTCGATGTCATCGAACCGCTGCTGCCCCGGATCAACCAGATGGGCGAGCGGTTGCTGGCCGGGTCGCGCAAGCTGCAGGAGAAGTACGCCGTCATCGGCGACGTACGGGGACGTGGCCTCATGATCGGGGTTGAGTTCGTCAAGGACCGCAAGACCCGCGAGCCCTATCCCGAGCTGATCGATCGGGTCACCGAACGGGCCTTCAAGAAGGGGTTGCTGCTGCTGGGCTGCGGCAAGAGCACCTTCCGCTTTGCCCCGCCACTGGTGCTGGATGAGTATGACGTCGATACCGGCCTAGCGATCCTGGACGAATGCCTGAAGGAAGAGGACTGACGGGCAGGGGGGCAGGACAACCAGATACAATCAAGCCTCCGGTGGCAGTCGCCATCGGAGGCTTTTCTTCGACTGAAGCAACCGCTTTGGCCACGGATGAACGCGGACGAGCGCGGACCGTTCAGTCGATCGCCGGTTGAGCCAATGGTCAGGCGAGAATCACTCCTGTTGTTA
>JBEPVA010000244.1:0-5055 GCA_041691295.1 Gemmatimonadota bacterium | reverse complement strand
CCATCCGGATTTTGCTGGCACCCTCGGGATGGTCGGGCTGGGCACATCCGCCCGAAGCCGAGATCGTCACACCGTAGCAAACAGGACCACCGATGAGTTCACTGCAGGGCAAGGTTGCGCTGGTCACCGGTTCCTCGCGGGGAATTGGCGCCGAGATCGCCCGCCGGCTGGCTGGTGCCGGCGCCGCGGTAGCCATCAACTATGCTGGCAATCAAGCGGCGGCCGATCTGCTGGTCTCGGAAATCCAAGGCACGGGCGGGCAGGCCATCGCGGTCAAGGCGGATGTCGGCGTCGCCGCTGATGTGAAGTCGATGTTCGATGCCGCCATCAATCGGTTCGGCACGCTCGACATCCTGGTCAACAACGCCGGCATCGCACTCTACCGCCGGATCGAGGACACCACCGACGCCGAATTCGACCGGCTGCTCCAGATCAATGTCCGGGGAGTATTCCTGACTCTGCGCGAGGCCGCCGTTAGGCTGGCCTCCGGCGGACGAATTGTCAGCCTCTCGTCGTCGGTGACCCGCCTGATGATGCCGACCTACGCCACCTATTCCGCCACCAAGTCGGCCGTCGAGCAGATGAGCCGGGTGTTTGCCAAGGAAGTCGGCGCCCGCGGCATTACGGTCAACACTGTCTCTCCCGGTCCGACCAATACCGAGTTGTTCACCGATGGTAAGTCCGAGGACACCATCAAACGTCTCGCCGCGCTGTCGGCCTTCAACCGGATCGGAGATCCGGCCGACATCGCCAGGCTGGTGGTTTTCCTGGTCGGTGATGAGGCCGCCTGGATCACTGGCCAGAACATCGGCGCCAATGGCGGGATGGCCTGAGCCCGAAGCCGACACTGCGCGGAGCCCAAACCGCCATCCCAAGCCGATATGCGGCAACGCCTTAAGCGACGAAGACACAGCAGTGCACAGTGGTTCCGAAGCCCCTATCCTCCCTGCCTACCCCTCCTGTAACCATCAGTCGATTCGTGCCGATAACTTGATCTAAGTACCGGTCCAGCCTATGTTTCTGGGCTTATGTTCGACGAGCTTTCCGCCAAGCTGACTGCCACGCTGCAGAAGATCGCGGGCCGTGGAGTCCTGACGGAAGACGCGATCAAGGAAGGACTCCGCGAGATCCGCCGAGTCCTTCTGGAAGCCGACGTCAGCTTCGAACTCACTCGCGAATTTCTCGAGCGGGTCCAGGAAAAAGCGGTCGGGATCGCGGCACTCAAGTCGGTGCGGCCCGGGCAGCAGCTGGTCAAGATCGTGTTCGACGAGCTGGTGGCACTGCTCGGCGAAAAGCAGGCGCCGCTGGTTTTTGCCTCCGTGCCGCCGACCGTGATCATGATGGTTGGCCTGCAGGGCTCCGGTAAGACGACCACTGCCGGCAAACTGGCCAAGCGGCTCAAACTGGAGCAGAAGGCGCCGATGCTGGTCGCGGCGGATGTGTATCGCCCGGCGGCCGTCGATCAGCTGATGACCCTGGGCAAGCAGGTCGACGTCCCGGTGCATGGTGAACCCGGCATGACTGATGTAGTCGGGATCGTCCGGCGGGGCATCGAGGCGGCCAGCAAGGCGCGGGCTCGGACAGTCATCGTGGATACCGCCGGCCGGTTGCAGATCGACCCCGAAATGATGGCTGAGCTCAAGGCACTCAAGGCCGCGATCAAGCCGCACGAGATTCTGCTGGTGGCTGACGGGATGAGCGGTCAGGACGCGGTGCGGGTGGCCAGCGGTTTTCATGAAGCCCTCGGTATCACTGGTGTGATCCTGACCAAGATGGACGGCGATTCCCGCGGCGGCGCGGCCCTCTCCATCTACGGCGTGACCAAGGCGCCGATCAAGTACCTCGGCGTCGGTGAAAAGCTCGACCAGCTCGAGCCGCTGCACCCGGAGCGGCTGGCCGGCCGGATCCTGCAGCAGGGCGATGTCCTGACCCTGGTCGAGCGGGCGCAGGCCACCCTCGATGCCGGCGAAGCCGAGCGGCTGGCTCGCAAGGCCACGTCAAAGAAGGGGCTGGACCTGGCGGATTTCCTGGCCGCCATGACCCAGATGCAGAAGATGGGGCCGCTCAAGAATGTGCTGGGTATGCTGCCGGGGGTGAATCCCGCCATGCTCAAGTCGTCCAACCTGGACGAGAAACGGATCAAGCACGTCGAGGCCATTGTGCTCTCGATGACGCCGGCCGAACGGGCCGATCCCGATGTACTCAACGGCTCGCGCCGGCTCAGGATTGCCAAGGGCGCCGGCCGCACGGTCCAGGAAGTCAATCAGCTGCTGACCCAGTTCAAGCAGATGCAGAAGCTGATGAAGGGGGCTGGGAAGGGTGGGATGAAGATGCCGTTCATGGGCAAGCGGGGATTTCCAGGGCAATGAACAAGCGGTTCCCACGCGGAACCCGGAACGCGGAACCTGTTCGTCGAACTTCAGGATTCACCAGGGGATCGGAATAATGGCAACTCGCATTCGTCTGCGTCGCGTCGGCCGGAAGGGCCTGCCGCTCTATCGTATCGTCGTCACCGACCGGACCGCGCCGAGGGATGGCCGCTTCATCGAGACGCTCGGCAACTACAACCCGAAGGCCGAGCCGGCCGACAAGATCCAGGTCGACGCCGACAAGGTGAAGAGCTGGCTGGCCAAGGGTGCAACGCCGACCGATACGGTCAAGGCGCTGCTGACCAAGGCCGGCCTGCTGGCCCCGGCCTGATCGAGGCGGTGAGCGCCCCGCGCCTGCTGGTGGTCGGGCGCCTCCGGCGCCCTCACGGCCTCAAGGGTGAAGTGACGATCTTTCCCCTGACTGATACGCCTGAGCGGGCGCTCGAACAGGGCAAGGTGCTCCAGCGGCTCGATCTCCGGGGTGATCCGGTTGGCGAGCCGGTGACGATCGAACGGAGCCGCTCCTACCACCGCGAGTGGCTGCTGAAGTTTGCCGGGACTGATTCCCGGGATGCACTGGAAGGCTGGGGCGGGCAGTTTCTGGCGGCGCCGGCCACCGAGCTGGATCCGCCGGCCGAGGGTGAAGTCTATCTCTACGAGTTGGCCGGCTTTGCGGTCCGTGGGGAGGATGATGCACCATTGGGCATCGTGTCGGACGTCTTCGAGCTGCCCGGAGGATTGACCATTGAAGTGCAGGGCCCCAAGCGCGAGTTCCTGCTGCCGTACCGCCAGGAATTCATTCGCCGGGTGGACCGGGCCGGTCGGGTGCTGATTGTGGCACCGCCCGCCGGGCTGATCGAGGACTGAGTCGGGATGCTGACGATCAATGTCGTGACCCTGTTTCCGGACGCGATCGGGCCGTACCTGACGGCCAGCATTCCGGGACGGGTCAGGACAGCGGGGCTGGTCGAGTACCGGCTGGTGCAGCTCCGGGACTTTGCCCGAGACAAGCACCATACCGTCGACGATTACGTCTACGGTGGCGGTGCGGGGATGGTGCTCAAGCCCGAGCCGTTTTTCGAGGCGGTCGAATCGCTGGGCGAGGTCACTGGTCCGGTCGTGCTGTTGTCAGCCCGCGGCCGTCCGTTCCGCCACGAAGATGCGGTCCGCTACTCACTGGGTGAGTCGCTGATCCTACTGTGCGGTCATTACAAGGATGTCGACCAACGGGTGGCCGAAGGGGTAGCCACCGAGGAAGTCTCGATCGGCGACTTTGTGCTCTCGGGTGGCGAGCCGGCCGCGCTCTGCATTCTGGATGCGGTGGTTCGGCTGCTTCCCGGAGCCCTCGGCGACCATGAGTCGGCCAGCACCGATTCGCATTACGACGGGCTGTTGAGCCCGCCCAGTTACACCCGGCCGCCGGAATATCGGGGCCGCGCAGTGCCGGAGCTCCTGCTGTCGGGAAACCACGCCCAGATCGCGGCATGGCGGCAGGCTGAAGCGGAGCGGCTCACCGCGCTCCGTCGCCCGGATCTCTGGCGCGCGTACGCGTCCACCTCCCAGCCCTGATCGGGCCGGGTCAGCATCCCGCTTCGGCGGGTCCACACGGAGAAGACGATGGATCAGATCACCGCGGTCGTACAGGAACCGCTACGTACGGACTTGCCATCCTTCGAGGCCGGCGACACGGTCAAGGTCATGGTGCGGGTCCGCGAAGGCGACAAGGAGCGGCTCCAGGCCTTTGAAGGCGTGTGCATCGGCAAGCGGGGCGGCGGGATCAACGCCACCTTCCGGGTCCGCAAGACTTCGGCGGGCGTCGGTGTCGAGCGAATCTTTCCGCTGCACAGTCCCACTGTTGCGGCAATCGAGGTGGTCCGCAAGGGCAAGGTCCGGCGCGCCAAACTGTATTATCTGCGTGGCGTCAGCGGCAAGGCTGCCCGGATCAAGGAAAAGCGGGACAGATAGTCGTGGCGCCGCGCCGTCCCGATCTGTCGCGCGAGGCGACGGCCTGGGCGGAACGGCGTCTGCTGATCGGTGTCGATGAGGTAGGCCGCGGTCCCCTGGCTGGTCCAGTGGTGGCCGCGGCCATCGTTTTTCCCGATCGCCACAAACGGATCGCGGGTGTTCGGGACAGCAAGACACTCACCGCGGCCCGCCGCGAGGAACTGGCGCCGGCGCTTCGGACCCAGGCGGTGGCGTGGGCAGCCGGGGCGGCCAGCGTCACCGAAATCGACCGGCTCAATATCAGGGTGGCAACGGCCCTGGCCATGCGCCGCGCAGTCAACCGGCTGCTGCCCGCACTCGGCACGACCACGATCCTGATCATCATCGACGGCCTGCCCATGCCTGAACTCGGCCATCAGCACCAAGCGCTGGTCGAGGGTGATGCGCTCTGCTATTCGATCGCAGCGGCCGGCATCGTGGCCAAGACCATCCGCGACGGGCTGATGTGCCGACTCGCTCGGCGGTATCCCGGCTACTCGTGGCACACCAACATGGGCTACGGTACCGCGGACCACATGACCGCGATTACCGAGCAGGGGCCAACCTGCCATCATCGCCGCAGCTTTGCCCCGGTGTCGCAGCTGTCGTTGTTACGGTGAAACCTGGAGTGCTGGGCGTCGTTGGGCTGTCGGATGGTCGGATGGTCGGATGGTCGGATGGTCGGATGGTCGGATGGTCGGAT
>JBEPVA010000243.1:0-5129 GCA_041691295.1 Gemmatimonadota bacterium | reverse complement strand
CCCCCAGCCTTTCCGATTCCCGCAGCAGCCGGGTACCCTCATCCCGCTGGCCGAGGTTGATGAGAGCGGTGCCGAGCCGGAAACGGGGGCGGGGCGCCTGGCCTGGAAGTGCAACCTGGGGCCGGTAGATCGTCACGACTCGTGACCAGTCCTGGCGTGACCAGGCAAGGTCGCCGGCTTTCGCCAGGCTGTCGGCGGACGACTGGCCCAGCAGCGGCGCCGTCACGATGACCGAGATGAACAGCCCACATCTTAGGCGACCCATGACCCCTCCTCGAATTCGAACTGGTTCGGGTCCAAGTTGGGGTATCCGGTCGCGGTTCTGCTATCACGGCGTTGCCTGCCGGGTTGAAACATCCCGGCCCTACCTGCCGTTCTCACTCACGTGACCCTCCCCGAGCTGGACACGATCGTCTTCGACTCTCCCATTGCCAGGGTGGGGGCATTCCGTTGCCGGGTGGACGACCCCCGGTTTCATGATTCGGGGCCGATCCAGGGTCATCTGGTCGCCTTTCCCCGCTCACCAGTGATGATCCGCCAGTCCGGTTCCTCCACGATTTTGGCGGATACCCGGGTGGCCACGATCTACAACCTTGGCCGGGAGTACGAGCGGATGCCGTTGAGTCCCGATGGCGATCGCAGTGACTGGTTCGCCGTCTCGCCGGAGACCGCACTCGCCATTGCGCGGGAGCACGATCCACTGGCGCCGGACCGTCCCGAAGCCGTCTTCCGATTCGAGCATGCCACCACCGAGGGGGAGCTTTACTTCCGTCAGCGCCGCCTGTTCGTTCGGCTTGAGCGCGGTGCCCTCGATCAACTGGAAGCGGAAGAGGAGATCCTGCGCCTGATCGGCGCCGTGATCCAGCGGGCCGCCGGCCAGCCATCCCAGTGGCGGGAGCTTTCGAGCCGGGGCGCCCGTGCCCACGCCGAGCTGGTGGCCTCGGCTCGCGCCCTCCTGGCAACCGAGTTCACGGAATCGATCGACCTCACCATCCTGGCCCAGCGGCTGGGCACCTCGCCGTATCATCTCTGCCGCGTCTTCCGCCGCGGGACCGGTCTGACCCTGAACAACTATCGGCTCGATCTCCGGCTGCGGCTTGCCGTCGAGCGGCTGGCCGATCCCCGGGTCGATCTCTCCCGCCTGGCCCACGATCTCGGCTTCTCCAGTCACAGCCACTTCACTGCCCGGCTCCGCCACTGGTTCGGGGCACCGCCATCCGTCCTCCGCGCCGCTCTACAGTAAGCCGACACGGAGGTCCGCCTGACCGGATCGTTGGGCCGCCGACGTCTTGGCCGCATGGACGAATCACCCTCCCGGCGGGCCGCTGGTGCTGGTTGTGAGACTGGGTACCGAGGGGCTCACGCCGGACTCGATTCGCGCCGAGCCGACCGGGCCGAGGATGGTGCCGGAGTACCTTGTGCCAGCGGTGGCTGCACCCGCGATTGCCGCTGTCTGAGCCGATCCCGCTGAATGGCTGGAGCCGGCGCCGGGCCGCAGACGGGAGTTCGGGACCAAGGATCGGGAGTGGCCGCTCACCTTTTCGTCGTTGGACCAGGAGAGTGATCAGAGGTACGGGATCTCCGGACGGATTGCGACAACGTGAAGGATGAAAATGAGGAAGGAGGAAGGGGGAGGGGAGTGCGTTTTGACTCGCGTCTCTCGTCTCTCGACTCTAGAGGAGTTTCGTAATCCACTCCCCAACCACATAGCCTACCGCCGCCACGCCCAGTCCCACCACGAACATGTCGATCCCGCTCCTCAGCACTCCACGGCCGGTGAAGAAGCTGCGGGCCGCGCCGACACCGAAATGGGAGAGCATCGATAGCCCAAAACTGGTCCAGATTGCCGCGGCGCCCGACAGGAACAGGAATGGAGCCACCGGAATGAACGCACCGACGGCAGTAGCGCTGCCGGTGATCCAGGCCTCGCGGAAGGGCGTGCTGCCTGGCGCGCTGAAGCCCAGCTCCTCGCGGACCTTTTCATTCAGCGCCCGCTCCGGATCCCGCATGACCTGGATGGCCAGCTCCTCCGACTGGGCCAGCGGAATGCCCTTGGCCTGGTAAATCAGCGCCAGCTCTTCTCGCTCGAGATCGGGCATCAGCCGGATCTCTTCTTTTTCCATGGCGATCTCGTGGTCCTGCACCTCGAGCTCGCTCTTGGCCGCCAGGTATCCTGACGCGCCCATCGACAGGGCGTCGGCCACCGCACCGGCGACACCAGCCACGATGATGGCATGGCCGCTGAGCGACAGCGAACCCTGTGCGCCCACCATTCCGGCCACTAGCCCGAAGTTGGCGGTCAGCCCGTCGTTGAATCCGTAGACCAGGTTGCGGAGCAGCCCGCCCGCCCCGGTCTTGTGCCACGGCTCCCGCGGTCCTCCCGACAGACCGGCCAGCGATTCGGCATGCGCCGCCGACTCCTGTGCCAGGGTCAGGGCCGTGTCTGCCATCGAGCCGGCCGGCGAATCGCGATGGAGGTCGAGATAGCCTTTGACCTCCCGGCCCTCTTCCTCGAGCAGCATCGGCAGCAGAAAGCCACTGCCGAACCGCTGGGCCAGCCACGCCATGCTCCGGGCTCGGGTCGAGGGCCGTACCGTCGGGACCAGGTGACCATTTTCGGTCATCAGCGACTGCCACATGGCCACATGGCGGTCTTCGACCTCCGCCAGCTTGCGGTAGATCTCTGCCCGCTTGGGGTCGGGCTCCCCGCTGGCCAGCTGCCGGTACAGAAATGCGGCATCCGCCTCGTCTTCGAGGTGGTGGACCCAGAGGTGGGGTGGGGTGGTGGGAGCTGAGGTGGCCATGGTCGCGAAAATAATCCGAATGGGAGTCCACAGGAAGCGGTAAGCGGTGAGCGATGAGCGGGCCCTGCTGCCTTATGTCTGGCCCCACTCCTGCGATCTAACCTTATATGAGCAAGCAACATACGTGCTGACAGGTCATCAGGCTACGGATTCAGGCCCGCTTACCGCTCACCGCTCACCCCACGACCATCCGATTGCGACTTCGAGGGTTGTCAGGGCATCTTTAGAGCAACCATGACCGACGCCTACCTCCTCACCAACGCCGACGCGCTTGTCGTAAAGGCCCAGACCGGGGATCCTGCTGCCCTCGAGGCGCTGTACAAAGCCTTCGAGTCCCCGGTCTACAACTTGGCCCGCCGGATTTGCCGCACCGCCGAAGATGCCGAAGATGTGCTGCAGGAAACCTTCTTCGAGGTCTGCCGCAGCATCGGACGGTATCGCGGCGAAGGCAGCCTGTGGGGCTGGGTCCGGACCATCGCCTCAAGCAAGGCGCTGATGCGGCTGCGTCGCAATCGCTATCGCGACACCGACGAACTCGACGACGATGCGCCGTCGACCGGCCGCCAGGATTTTCATCTCCAGATGGATCTCGAGGCGGCGCTGGAACGGCTGCCCGAACTGTCGCGGGCCGTGGTATGGCTGCACGACGTGGAGGGGTACACTCACGAAGAGATTGCCGGAATGATGGGCAAGACGGTGAGCTTCTCGAAGTCACAGCTGGCCCGGGCGCACGGCAAATTGCGCGGCTGGCTCGGGGAAGTGCCGAAGGTATGACGCATCTCAGCATGGAGCAGCTGGTCGGGCTGAGGGAGCCCGGTCTCGATGCCGGCCTGGCCAGCGCCCGCGATCATCTCAATGGCTGCACCGCCTGCCAGGCGGAGCTCGACACCCTGCATCAGCGGGCCGCCCGCCTCCGGGCACTTCCCACGCTCCGTCCGACTCGCACCCAGTGGACCGCCATCGCAACTCGGCTTGAGGCCGAGAAGCGGACTCGCCGCCGTCGCTACGCCGCGATCGGTGGCCTCGCGCTGGCCGCGTCCGTTGCGATGGCAGTCGTGGTCCACGACCTGGCCAAGCCGAAGACCGCCGATGCGTCGCAGGCCATCGCCGAAGCCATGGACCATTCCAAGACGCTGGAGCGGACCCTGGAGCGGTATCACCCCGAAGCCCGGGTCGTCGATGGGCTTACGGCCGGAGTGGCCGAGCGGATCGAAGACCGGATCGGGGCCATCGACCAGCAGCTGCAGGCGGCCCAGATGCTCGACCAGGTCGAGCAGCAGAAGATCATGCTCAATCTCTGGCGCGAGCGGATCGGGTTGCTGGGTGCACTGGTCGATGTTCACGTCACGAAGGCCACCAATGTCGGTCTGTAGCCGGCCCTGGCTCGCGCTCCCCGCCGGGCTGCTGGTGGTGCTTTCGTCGCCGGTCGCAGCGCAAACTCCCGACAGCAGCCGCACCACCCCACCGCCACCGTCCGTCACCACCAGGATGTGGGTCAACGGACAGGAATTGCTACCCGACCAGATCCAGATGTGGACCCCGCGTCGGGGACGGCTGGGTGTTACGGTCAACATGCAGATTCGCGAGACCGATTCAATCGGTGCCTACCTCATCGGCGTCACCCCCAGTGGCCCGGCGGCCCGGGCAGGTCTTCGCTCGGGAGATATCATCGTTCGGCTCGACGGCAAGCCGCTCGCCAGCGGGTATCAGGTCACTGATCCGGGGCACCCGGTTCCCGGCATCAAGCTCCTCGAGCTCGCCGCCAAACTCACTCCGATCGATACAGTCGCGGTGGAGTACCGCCGCGGCAGCCAGCGGCGCACCACGCAGCTGATCACCAGCGACGAGCCCGAGTTGTCGTTCCGGATCGGCGGCGGAGACTGGCCCGGCACCCCGGGACCATCTGGCGATGAACAGGGTCCCCCGCGCTTCGATCAGCCAACTCAGCTGCGGCAGCGCGCCAACGGCGATCTCCGCTTCATGGGCCCGTACGGGCTGCCGGCCGATCTCGCCGATCTCGAGCTGGCTCCGGTCAATCCGGAGCTGGGCCGCTATTTCGGAGTGACTGAGGGGGTACTGGTCATCAATGTGCCGGCGGATTCGCGGCTCAATCTCCACGCCGGTGATGTGGTGCTGGCGGCCGACGGCCGGCCGGTGACCAGCCCCGCGCACCTGCTCCGGGTGCTGCAGAGCTACGAAGCCGGCGAGGAAATCAGGCTCGATGTCATGCGGATGAAGCGCCACGAGAAGATCGTGGGGCGGGGGGGGGTAGCCGATACCCGCCGGGGTGCCCGCCCGCCGAAGTGGCTTTAAAACAACAGACCC
>JBEPVA010000242.1:0-5162 GCA_041691295.1 Gemmatimonadota bacterium | reverse complement strand
TTGAACCCGCAACCTCCGGTGCCACAGACCGGCGCTCTAACCAATTGAGCTACAACCACCATGGACCCACCGGCCGACCCCAACCGGAGGGCCGAAACTAGGGGTTACCCCCCCCGGGGTCAAGGCCAAAAGCCCCCTGCCACCTCGGCGGTGAGTGCGCTGTCAGGCACTCGTTTGCCGTCCAAACGAGCCACCGGAACGACCCCGCGGACCGCATTGGCAACGAACAGGCTCCGGCCCATCAGGTCGGCCGGAACCACCCGTCGCTGCTCGAATCCGGCCCCGAGTTCCATGATCCGCCCCCGGGCCACACCCGGCAATATCCCCAATCCCAGCGGCGGTGTCACCAGCCGCTCCCCTTCCCACCAGAACAGGGTCCAGATGCACGCCTCCGCCACCCACCCCTCCCGGGTCAGCAGCAGCGCGTCATCGGCCCCCTGCCCCTTGGCCTCGGCCAGCGCCAGCTCGAACGGCTCCCGATCGGTGGTCTTGTGGGCATAGAACGGGTGCGGCTCTTCACCGATGATCAGCTTGACGGGGTGTGTGTCACCCACCGGCCGCTCGCTGATCCTGGGGGCATGGGTCCCTTCACCGATCTCGAACCGGACCACCCGGTCCTCGCCACCGATCGGCTCCGGGATGGCCGGAATGGCCATGCCGAGTTCGCGGCAGCTCTGCTCCAGCCGGGCCAGGTGACGGGTCCAGAGCGGCGCCCGCCCCTCGCGAATCCGGACGGTTTCGATGAGTGTCGTCATCCCGGCACCGCCACGGTCAGTGGTCGCCGCTGGTCGAACCAGCCCTTGGCCACCATGGCCACCATGATGGCGACGGCACCGGCCAGCGCCCAGGCGCCGGGGCGTTCTCCCTGGACCAGCCAGGCCCAGACCGGATTGAGCACCGGCTCGAGCATCAGCAGCAGCGAAGCCTCAAAGGCGGGGATCACGGTGATTGCAGTCGATAGAAGCGCGTAGGCCAGTCCGATCTGGAAGACACCGAGGTAGATCACCACCAGCCAGTCGGTGGCGGCGTGGCTGCCGTAGGGTAGTGCCATCGGAAGTGTAGCGGCCCAGGCCATGACATTGCCGAGGGCGACGGGCGCCGCTGCCGATCCACCGCGCCTGGCCACCCAGCGCATCCCGATCACCAGGAAAGCGTAAGTAAATCCCGAAATCGTGGCCAGCAGGTTGCCGGCCGCCGGATCGGGTGCCGAGGCGGATGTGGCGGGCCGCTCCAGTAGAAAACAGGCCATGCCAACGGCCATGACCGCCGCCACCACCCAGTCCTTGCCGGTGATCCGTTCCTTGAGCAGCCACGGGCCGAGTAGCAGGATGTAGAGCGGAGCCACGGCCTGGAGGAAGATCGTGTTGGCCGCGGTGGTCAGCCGGTTGGCCAGGACGAACAGCACCAGCGTGGCGGCGTACGCCACCCCGACCAGCATCGCTCGGCCGAATTCAGCCCGGTTCTTGAATTTCCGCGAGGCCGGCACGCAGAGCACCACCGCGATCGCCGCGATGCCGGACCGGAGTCCCGCCGTCTGCCAGCTAGTGAAGTTGGCCGCCTTGATCGCCGCGCCACCGGTGGAAAAAAGCAGGGCGGTAAACAGGATTCTGAGCCGGGCAGCGGCGGGAGTCATGGAGGAATTATGATCGGGAAACGGGGGGAAATGAACCGATGGGAGGGGGAGTAAGAAATGGGGAAGGGGGGAAGGAGGGAATGCTTCCCAATCATCCTGAGGTACATAGCACGTGGTCTGTCACTCTGAACGGAGCGAAGAGTTCCGAGACTCGCCGGGCAGCGATCCGGGTCACGGTAGGATCGAGATCGCTCGGGCGCTGTGGCCCTTTCTATGAGACCGGAGCATTCCCCCCATCCCCCCTTCCCCCCATCCCCCGGCCCCATTTCCCTCGAATCCCTGGTTCCCATCCGCTCGTATACCCTGCAACTTGGTGCCACTCCAAACCCCAAACGAGTCCCCCATGCGCCGCCTGCTACTGGCCGTTGCAGTGACCGCCCGCCTGTCCGCCTGTCCGCCTGTCATGTCGGCGCAAAGCGCGCCGGGCTACTACCGCATGCCCACCGTCCGCGGCCAGACGATCGTGTTCGTGGCCGAGGGAGATCTCTGGAGTGGGGGGCTCAACGGCGGCGCCGCGGTGCGGCTGACCAGTCACCCGAGCCGGGAGACCAGTCCGTCGATCTCACCGGACGGCAAGACCCTGGCCTTTACCGCCCGCTACGAGGGGCCGGCCGAGGTCTACACTATGCCGATGAGTGGCGGGACGCCGGTGCGGCGGACCTGGAATGGGGAAACGGCCACGGTGGTCGGCTGGACGGCCGATGGCCGGGTCATCTATTCGTCCAATCATCACTCGACCATGCCCGCCGTGCGGCTGTTCCTCATCGACCTCAAGAACGGGACCGAGACCGCGGTTCCGCTGGCCCAGGCGGCCGATGGCAGCTACGACGCCAGCGGCAAGACGATCTTCTTCACCAGGCAGGCGTTCCAGGGCAGTCACACCCGTCGCTATCAGGGCGGCACCGCGGAGCAGCTCTGGAAATACACCGACGGCGCGGCCGAGGCGGCGCCGCTCACCGCCAGCTGGGCCGGCACCAGCAAGGCGCCGATGTGGTGGCAGGGCCGGGTGTACTTCGCGTCGGACCGTGATGGCACCATGAATCTCTGGTCGATGGATGCCAAGGGGGCCGATCTCAAGCAGCTGACCCATAACAAGGACTGGGACCTGCAGAGTCCGCAGCTGGGCGATGGCCAGATCGTCTACCAGCTCGGCGCTGACATTCACCGCTATGACATCGCAGCCGCCAAGGATGTGCAACTCCAGATTTCACTGCCCTCCGATTTCGATCAGTTGCGCGAGCACTGGATCCAGAATCCGTTCGACTATCTGACCACGGCCCATGTCTCACCGGATGGCAACCGGGTGGCGCTGACGGCGCGGGGCCAGGTCTTTGTGGCGCCGGCCGGCCAGGGCCGGCTGGTCGAGACCACCCGTAAACAGGGGGTCCGCTACCGCGATGCCCGGTTCATGCCCGACGGCAAGTCGCTGATCGCGCTGAGTACCGAAACCGGTGAGGTCGAGCTGACCAGGCTGCCGGCCAACGGCATCGGCACCCCGGAAACGCTGACTCACGACGGCAAGGTGCTGCGCTGGCAGGCCATCCCGTCGCCCGATGGCAAGTGGATCGGCCACTACAACAAGGACCAGGAGCTCTGGCTGTACGAAGTGGCCACCAGGAAGAACAGCCGGATCGCGGTCAGCACCAACGGCGGCATCGGCGACCTGCACTGGTCGCCCGACAGCCGCTGGCTGGCGTTCAACGACACCCAGAACAACAACTTCGGCCGGCTGATGCTGTACGACACCAGGAGCGGCAAGACCGTGCCGCTGACCAGCGACCGGTATGACAGCTATTCGCCGGCCTGGAGCGCCGACGGCAAGTGGATCTACTTCCTCTCCGACCGTCACTTCGATACCTCGGTCGGCGGCCCCTGGGGCCCTCGGCAGCCGGAGCCGTTCTTCGACCGCCAGACCCAGATCTTTGCGGTGGCGCTGAAGAGCGGATTGCGGTTCCCGTTTCAGGCGGCGGATGAACTGCAGGGGGTGGACACCAATAAGACGGATGGGGCAGGGAAGACGGGCAAATCAAACGCGGGTGAGGCGGGCAAGACGGGCGAGAAAAAAGCCGACTCGACTGACAACCTGGTTCACGTCGAAATCGATACGGCCGGCCTGGCTTCACGCCTCTATCTGGTCCCGGCTCCCGCCGGCAACATCGGCGACCTCACCATCGCCGCGGACCGGCTCTTCTTCACGGTCAGCGAATCGGGCAACGACGGCAAGACGGCGCTCAAGTCGCTGGCCATCGACCCCAAGACCGATGGCCCCGAGACCTTCCTCGAGGACATCCGCGGCTACGAGCTGTCGGGCAACGCCAGGAAGCTGATGATCCGGAAGGGCAACATCCTCTACGTCATGGACGTCGGCGCCCACGCCGGCGACCTCGGCAAGACCGCGGTCGATCTCCATGCCTGGAGCTTCTCGGTGAACCCGCGCGAAGAGTGGCGCCAGATGTTCAACGAGGCCTGGCGCCTCGAGCGCGACTATTTCTACGACGCCAAAATGCACGGCAACAACTGGCCCGGCATCCTGGCCAAATACCAGCCGCTGGCCGACCGGGTCACCGACCGCGAAGAGCTCTCCGACCTGCTGGGCCAGATGGTCAGCGAGCTGTCGGCGCTGCACATCTTCGTGTACGGCGGCGAGCGTCGCAAAGCGCCCGACAACGTCGAGCCCGCCTCACTGGGCGCCGAGCTCACTCGCGACGAATCGGCCGGCGGCTACCGGATCGGGCACATCTTCCAGGCCGATCCCGACGAACCCGACTCGCAGGGGCCGCTGGCCCGGGCTACCGGAGTGGCCGAGGGAGATGTGATCGAGTCGATCGATGGCGCCCCGGTGCTGTCGGTGCCGGACTACGCCCTCCTGCTGCGCAACAAGGCCGATCAGCAAGTACTGCTCCGGATCCACCCGAAGTCCGGCGCCTCGCACGACATGATCGTCACCCCGATCAGCCAGACTGATGCCTTTCAGCTCCGCTACGGCGAATGGGAGCTGACCCGGCGCCAGATGGTGGAGCAGGATGGGGCCGGCAAGATCGGATACGTCCACCTGCGCGCCATGGGCCAGAACGACATCGATCAGTGGGCCCGCGACTACTACCCGGTGTTCGACCGCGAGGGGCTGATCATCGACGTGCGCCACAACCAGGGTGGCAACATCGACAGCTGGGTACTCGAAAAACTGATGCGCAAGGTGTGGATGTACTGGCAGGCCCGTACCGGCAAGCCGTACTGGAACATGCAGTACGGGTTCCGCGGTCACATCGTGGTCATCTGCGATGAGTGGACGGCGTCAGACGGCGAGCTGTTCGCCGAGGGGTTCCGGCGGCTGGGCATCGGCAAGATCATCGGCACCCGCACCTGGGGCGGCGAGATCTGGCTGACCTCGAGCAATGTGCTGGTCGATCGCGGGATCGCGACCGCCGCCGAGTTCGGGATCTATGGGCCTGAAGGTTCGTGGCTGATCGAGGGACGCGGAGTCGAGCCAGACATTACCGTGGACAATCTGCCGCACGCCACCTTCGAC
>JBEPVA010000241.1:0-5164 GCA_041691295.1 Gemmatimonadota bacterium | reverse complement strand
ATCCTGGGGTTCGATGGATGGCACGGAGTCGCGGGGTGGCGCTGGCTGGTCGTGCTGGAGGCGCTGCCGGCGGTGGTGCTGGGTGCGCTGACCTGGAAGACTCTACCGGAGCGACCGGCTGACGCCAGATGGTTGAGTCAGGAAGAACGGGCGGAGCTGGAAGCCGCCATCGCGGCCGGCGCACCGAGCGAGCAGCCCAGGCATCCGCTTTCCACAGCGCTGCCGGCCACTCTCTGGGTCATGGCCGCCATCTGGCTCGGCGTGGCCCTGGTGGGCTACGGCTGGAACCTCTGGCTGCCGCAGGTGCTGGCCCAGCGATCGAGCCAGTCGGTGCTGGCCATCGGCTGGCTGTCCGCGATACCGCAGTTTGCGGGTGTGGCCGGCGCGCTCTGGTTCTCGGCGCAGTCTGACCGGCTGGGAGAGCGGCGACTGCCGGTGGCCTTGACCGCCGGGATGGTGGTGATGGGCTTGCTGATCCTGGCCAATACCAGTTCGCTGCCGCTCAGTATTGCAGCCTTTGCACTGATGGCCGCCGGCCAGTGCGGCCTCTGGGGGCCGTTCTGGACCCTGCCCAGCGAGTATCTCCGCGGCGCGGCGCTGGCCACCGGCGTAGCGATCATCAATTCGGTCGGCAACATCGGCGGTTTCCTGGGGCCGTACCTGATGGGAGTGCTGCGGGATCGGTCGACCGGATTTGAATCGGGGTTTCTGGTGCTGGCGGGGATACAGTTGCTGGCGGTCGTGCTTGCCTTCGCTTTGTGGCGGAGCCACAAAGAGTCGTTAGTCGCTAGTCGCTAGTGTTGCACTCCTGGCAAACAGCGTCAATACGTTGTTGCAGTCACTAACGACCAGCGACCAATGACCAATGACCATTGAGGTCCCAATGCCCGCCAACTCTTACCAGCTCCACCTCAAAGAAGGTCTTGCCGCCATGCCGGGGCCGGACAAGGACCAGTACGACGTCCTGCTCCGCGCCGGCAAGGTTGAAGTGGGGTTCTACGCGCCGAGGGACATCGACGACCAGACCCCGCATTCGCGGGATGAGGCGTACGTCGTGATGACCGGCACCGGCTGGTTCCGGAACGGGCCGACCCGGGAGCGATTTGGCCCCGGCGATGTGCTGTACGTCCCGGCGCGTGTCGAGCACCGGTTCGAGGAGTTCAGTGACGACCTGGCGCTGTGGGTGTTCTTCTGGGACTGAACCGCAGGAGAAGGAGGAGGGCGGATGGAGGAGGGGAATAGCAGCACTCCTTACTGCCTCCACCTTCCTCCTTCCTCCCTCCTCTCCTCGCCTCAATATTCCATCATGCCTCTCGAACCCACGCTTCCCCGCGCCGCCTACCTCGCCGACGACCACTACCAGCGCGAGCGCGAACTGATCTTTGCCCGCGAGTGGTTCTGCGTGGGCCGAGACGAGGAGATTCCTGCCACCGGCGACTACCTGCTGGCTGAGGTGGCGGGGGAGAGTGTCCTCGTGGTTCGGACCAGGGGCGGCGGGGCCCGGGGTCATTACAACGTCTGCCGCCACCGCGGCTCGCAGTTGGTCCATGACCGGCCGCCCCGGCATCGCGCGGCCAGCACTCCCGTACCGACCGGCAATTTCCCCAGCGGAATCAAGTGCCCCTACCACAGCTGGACCTACACCCTCGAGGGGGCGCTTCGGACCTCTCCGTTCCTGGAAGAAGGGGAAGATTTCACCAAGGAAGGACTGGGACTGCATCCAGTCGCGGTCGAAGGCTGGGGTGGATTCCTGTTCGTGAAACTCATCCCCGGCCAGGGGGCTGGTTTGCTTGAGCAGCTGGGCGGCGCCCCCGAACGGGTGAGCCGCTATCCGCTGGCCGCGCTGCGCACTGCCCGCCGGATCCAGTACCACGTCGCGGCCAACTGGAAGGTCATCCTCGAGAATTACAACGAGTGCTATCACTGCGGTCCGGTGCATCCCGAGCTCTGCAAGGTGGTACCGGCCTTCAAGCAGCGAGGCGGTGCCGACCTGGACTGGGATCGCGGGGTACCCCACAAGGACGGCGCCTGGACCTTCACCTTTTCGGGGACCACCACAAGAAAACCCTTCGCTGGGCTCAACGACGACGAACTCACCCGCCACAAGGGTGAGCTGCTCTACCCCAACTTCATGCTGAGCCTGGCCGCCGAGCACGCGGCAGCCTTTACCCTGTGGCCGGAGGGGCCGGGCCGGACGACCGTGTGCTGTGATTTCCTGTTCCATCCCGACGAGATGGCCCGGCCCGACTTCGATCCGTCTGACGCCATCGATTTCTGGGATATCACCAACCGGCAGGACTGGACCATCTGCGAATCAGTCCAGCGGGGAATGAATGCCCGTGTGTTCGAGCGAGGCTATTACGCGCCGATGGAGAGTTTGAGCCTGGATATTCGGGAGTATATCAAGAAGCGACTCGGCTGAACTGCAGCAGAAAGAAGAAGGGAGAGGGGAGAGGGGAACAGCTTATCCCCACTCCACCCTCCCTTTTTCGCGTACACCTGGATCTACCTATCTCCTATCTGCCATCTCCTATCTGCCATCTCCCATCTCCCATCTCCCATCTCCGATCTCCTGCAGTCTAGTACCCCGTATTCTGGGTGATCCCCGGCGCCACGTCGATCTCACGCTGTGGAATCGGGAATACTTCACGGAACGCCGGGATGCCGAGCACGGTGATCGCCTGACCGCTGCGCACGAGGTCGGGGAAGCGATCCCCTTCCATGGCGAGTTCCAGCCGGCGCTCGTGATCGATGGCGGCGAGCACATCCTGCTGGGTGGTCACGTCAGTGCCGAGCACATGATCCGCCAGACCGGCCCGCTCGCGGAGCAGGTTGTACTGATCGATGGCTGGCTGCAGCTGGCCCTGCTGCGCCAGTGCTTCCGCCTTGATCAGCAGCACCTCGGCGAACCGGACGACATGAATGTCTTCGGCACCGGCTGAGGTGGTCCATTTCTTCCCGTAAACCGGGTCTTCATCCACCCCGATTGACCACTTGAATCGGGCGTCAGCGGTATCGTAGGCGGCCACCAGATTGGCACTGGGCTGCGCTTCGTGACGACCACCGAAGGTGCTCGACAGGTAGTAGTAGCCGAAGTCGTTGTAGTCGACCGCGGTGAAGGTGACCTTGAAGATGTCCTCCGGAGTATCGATGCCTTCCAGATCGAAAAGATCGCTGTAGTTGGGCGTCAGCGAATAGCCAAGTCCGATGACCAGGTCGGCCTCGGTGTTGGCCAGGGCCCACTTCTGCTGGTAGAGATAGACCCGCGCCAGCAGCGCTTCGGCGGCACCCTTGGTGGCGTGATTGGTGGGGCCGCCGTTGGTCATCATGGTATCGGCGTCGGTCAGGTCGAGCAGGATCTGGGAATAGATCGCCGCGGTGTCCGAGGTGGTGATCGCCTGCGCCTCTTCCAGGCTGGCGGCCGGAACAAGCGGCATCGGGACCGCGCCCCATACCCTGGTCAGATCGTGCAGGCACAGCGCCCGGATGAAATGCGCCTCACCCAGGATCTGGCTCTTCTCGGCCGCCTCCAGATCGGCGATGGCCGGGACCTTTTGCAAGATGTTGTTGGCCCGGTTGATCGTGGCGTAAATCGCGATCCAGTTGGCCGTCACGGTGCTGTTGTCGGCCTTGAACTGGTGCCTCGCGGCATCGGCAAAGTCGTTGAAGGTGCCAGCCGCCACGGCGTTGTCGCCGTACATGTCGTTGAAGAAGACGTAGTCGCCGCCATAGAAGCTGAGGCTCTGCAGCCCGTCATAGACGCCGGCCAGGGCCGTCCGGGCGCTGGCGGCATCGGTGATGGCCGCATCGCTCGGCAGCTGATTGATCGGGCTGGTCTCCAGCAGGTTATGGCAGCCGGCCAGGGCCAGGGCCAGGCCGAGGGTCGAAATCAGGGCAATCCGCATGGCGGAGGGTCTCCGGAAATAACGGGCAATGAATGAGCGCATGGTTACCACCCCGCCTGAACGCCGAACGAGAACGTCCGGGCGATCGGATAGGCGTAGAAGTCGGTGCCAATGGCGACGTTGCTGCCGTTGCCGGTGCTGTTCACGTCGGGATTGTAGCCGCTGTACTTGGAGACGGTAAAGAGGTTGTGTCCCGACACGTAGAGCCGGGCATCGTGAAACCCGGTCGCCTTCATCCATGAGAGCGGCAGGGTCCAGCCCAGGGTCAGGTCCTGGAGCCGGAAGTAGGAGCCGTCTTCGATGAAGCGACTGGACTCCAGCTCCGCTCCGGAGGTACCGTCGTAGCTGGCTCGCGGCACATTGGTCACGTCACCGGGATTCTGCCAGCGGGCCAACTGATCGGAGAACTGGTTATCGGTGTAGTAGCCGCCGTTGCCGCTGTAGATCCGCATCGAGTTCAGCACCTTGGCTCCCTGGCTGAATTCGAAGAAGGCCTTGAAGTCGAGCCGCCCATAGGTGATACCGGCGGTTAGCCCGCCAGTGAAGTTCGGGTACGGGCTGCCGATGAACTTGCGGTCCGCGGTGGTCAAGTCGGCCTCGGTGACATGCGCACCCGCGGCGTTTTCGAACAGCGCGTCGCCGGTGGCCGGATCGACCCCGACGAACTGGTAGCCGTAGAACTCGCCGATCGGATGCCCGACCTGGACCCAGTTGAGGTCGCCGGCACCGAAGG
Source organism: Gemmatimonadota bacterium (assembly GCA_041691295.1). Taxonomy (GTDB): domain Bacteria; phylum Gemmatimonadota; class Gemmatimonadetes; order Gemmatimonadales; family GWC2-71-9; genus DATEHG01. The sequence goes on along the minus strand of JBEPVA010000241.1, from coordinate 526 downwards.
GCTGGTCCTGGTAGAGGCTGGTCACCCGGTTCTTGTTGAACGCGACGTTGAGCGCCAGGTTGGCCCCGAAGCCGGACGGATGGGAGGGCCGGATCAGGTCGCCGGTCAGGACGAGTTCGAAGCCCTTGTTGAGCACCGCGCCCACGTTGCTGTAGATGTTGGTATAGCCGCTGGTGGCTGGAATCGGCCGGAAAACCAGCAGGTCATTGGTGGTCTTGCGGTAGTAGTCCGCGGTCAAGGTGGCCCGGCCCTGCCAGAGGCTCAGGTCGAGACCGACATCGAACTCCTTGGTCCGTTCCCAGCCCAGGTCCGGGTTGCTCAGCGTGGACGGCGCGATGCCGCGTTCGGTGCCGTAGTTGGCGCTGGAGTAGAGACCCTTCGAGGCGTAGTTGCCGATCGACTGGTTGCCGGCCAGGCCGTAGCTGGCCCGGAGCTTGAGGTTGTCCAGCCGAGCACTGCGGAAGAATGGCTCTTCGCTCAGCAGCCAGGCCGCTGAAATGCCGGGGAAGGTGCCCCACTTGTGGTT
>JBEPVA010000240.1:0-5197 GCA_041691295.1 Gemmatimonadota bacterium | reverse complement strand
GTCGAAGTTCTCCGAAAGCCAGATCGTGGCCGTACTGCAGGAGGCGGAGGCGGGGCTCCCCGTCGCTGAGCTGCTTCGTAAGCATGGCATCAGCCGCCCGACCTACTTCAACTGGAAAACCAAGTACGGCGGGGCGTCGGTCGCCGATCTGGTGCGGCTCAAGGAGCTGGAGTCGGAGAAAATCAAACTCGAGGCGCAGTATGCTAGCCATAACTTCGAGCGGCATAACTAGCGTGACAACCTGCGCAAGCCTGTGTCGATTTCTGTGTCGACTGCTACCGATCCATTCCGAACTCCGAGATGCCCCACCCGGGCATATCCCGCGGTCTGTCAATGAGTTACCGAGAAATTGTCGGACTCCACTCCCAATCGAATGGGCCTGATAAGCGTGAGGTCGGAAGTTCAACTCTTCCCGCAGATTGGCAGACGTTAGGGATTAAGAGTAGCCTGTCCGCAGATTTGCAGGATTGGGATGGATTGAGAGTAGCGCTCGGAGACGCCTTCACTTATCGGCCGATGCGTGGTCCTGCGCCACCGGGTGCCTGGTCCACACCAGCCGTCGGTATTCAAGGCTCGGCGCGCCGAAGTTGAATCCGCAGATTGCAGGAGTGGGATGGATTGAGGGTAGCAAGCGGAGGACAGCGAGCTATCCTTGATCCCGTCCAGTTTGCTCAATCGGCGGTCCGCAGATTTCCAGACTTCAGGGATTGTGGGTAGCGAGTGGGGGAATGTCCTCCCTCGGGGCTCGCCTCGCCTTCCGCTTCCGCAGATGTGCGGGATTGGGATGGATTCGGGTTAGCAAGCGGAGGACCGCGAGCTACTCGTAATCCCGTCCAGTCTGCTCAATCTGCGGACCTTGATGCCTCGTCCAAACCAACCGCCGGTATTAAAGACTCGGTGCCCCGAAGTTGGATCCACAGATTGCAGGATTGGGATGGATTCTGGGTAGCAAGCGGAAGACAGCGAGCTACACGTAATCCCTTCCAGTCTGCTCAATCTGCGGATTCGCCTCGTGCAATGCGGACAACATCTCGACGAAGTCGGGATTCATGGGGGTGCCCCGAGAGGAAAGTCCAAGCCTGGAGGGTGAGGGGCCAGACCATGGCCAATCGAGCCGACGGCGACATGGCGTCGAGGGCCGAGAAATCCTCCGGGTCCTCTAGCCGCCGCTTGCGGATGGGATATTGCGAGCGATCCATAGACCCCAAGTTAATCGCCCGCCCGTGAGGCGGCACCTTGAAGCGTGGGCTGCGGATCGAGCGCCGAGACTTGACAGGCTCATTCCTGAAGCGATCCCTCGCCCCCCTCGCTCACGCTCGGGTCCCCTCGGGATGAAGTATCCCAGCTGAGTCCAGCCCCGCTCTGCTCGGGGCGGCCAACCCTCGGTGCGCGGCAGTTCCTGTTCGCTGTTCGCTTTTCGCTTTTCGCGCAGTTGGTCCTAAGATTCCCGCATGATCCCCTTCTCGGTGCTCGACCTCTCCCCCATCCGCCAGGGTGACACCCCGTCCCACGCGCTGGCCAATTCCCTTGACCTGGCTCGGCACGTCGAACGCTGGGGGTACCGGCGGTTCTGGCTGGCCGAGCATCACAGCATGCCGGGGATCGCGAGCGCGGCCGCGGCGGTGGTAATCGGCCACATCGCGGCAGGGACGAATTCGATCCGGGTAGGATCGGGTGGGGTGATGCTGCCGAATCACGCGCCGCTGGTCATTGCGGAACAATTTGGTACGCTGGCGGCGCTGTTTCCTGACCGGATCGACCTGGGATTGGGCCGGGCACCGGGAGCCGACCAGACGACCGCGCGGGCGCTGCGCCGCACGTTGGATGTGGGGGCGAATTCATTTCCGCATGATGTCCTGGAATTGCAGCGGCTACTCGGGCCGCTGGTGCCTGGAGCTCCGGTCACTGCCGTACCGGGCTATGGGTCCGAGGTGCCAATCTGGTTGCTCGGCTCCAGCCTGTATAGCGCGGAGCTGGCGGCGGTGATGGGGCTGCCGTTCGCCTTTGCGTCACACTTTGCCCCCGCGGCGCTCTTCGATGCGCTCGACCTGTATCGCCGAACCTTCCGTCCTTCGGCGCAACTCGACCGACCGTTCGCCATGGCGGGACTCAGCGTCTTTGCGGCTGAGACCGACGCGGCGGCTCGCCGGTTGTTCACCTCCCAGCAGCAGCAGGTCATCAACCTCCGGAAGGGGACCCCTGGCCAGCTGCAGCCGCCGATCGAGCAACCTGACTGGCAGCCATGGGAACTCGCGGCAATGGAGCCGATGCTGAGCAGTGCGGTGGTGGGGTCACGCCAGACGGTGCGGGCCGGGATCACGGAGTTCATTCGACTGACCGGCATCGACGAGTTGATCGTTACGGCACAGATCCATGATCATCAGGCTCGGCTTCGATCGTTCGAGATAGTCAGTCAGATTCGGGGTGAGTAGGCAGGACTACCATTGATCAACCGGTGCCGCGTTCCGGGTTTCGGGCGGCTCCGACCAGATTGGGGAACTGCCCTCGTCACGCCTCGCGCAGCACCGGGTCATGACGTGTCGCCGCCATCAGCAAATCCACTGCGCTAGCGCACGCATTGCGACGATCGCCGCGGCCAGGGCGAGCATCAGCCGACGATCGGAGGTGGGTAGTTCCCGCGCCGGCCTGACCAACAGGGCAACGACGCCAACCATGACCGCACCCTGGACTACCTCCATCGACGCGAGCAGGAACCTGGCCATTAACCCCGATCCTGGTTACCGCGCCTCGGCGCTCGGTTTCCTGATGTATCCGCTTCGTTGGGCACGTTGCCTGGCTTTCGGATGGAGCGCGTCCGGCCTTCAACGCGAGACAGGCCCGGGATCGGCGTCGGATCGGCGGACCGCCTCGCCGAACTACACCACGATATGCAGGGGCAGTGACAATTCTTCCTGACCGCCATTGGGTGTACCGAGGTGTGTCGCCCCTGATCAAGCGAGGTGGCCGCCAAGGCGCTCGATGCTGGCCGGCCTGGCCTAGAGTTCTGTGTATGGCGAAGGAGGTTGCGGGGTCGACGGCTGCGCCGCCGTCTCGCAATGAGCGACGGCCAACCGCGCCGAATGCTGCGGTTTCATGCAGCGTCCCAGGGCCCCTTCGGAGCTCCGAGCGTCCTCAAGGAGGTTGCTTCGTCGGCGGCTGCGCCGCCTCCTCGCAATGACAAGGGTTGGGCAATCAGGGCGGGCCCCTCTGGGGCCGGCCTTTGTCCTAATCCGTACTGTCATTTCGAGGAGCTCACGGAGTGAGCGACGAAGCAGGCTTGCTCGCCGTGCGGAGGGCTCCTTGACTTTTGCCATTAACTGTATATACTCAGTATATGGATATGCACAGTGGAATCGTCATTTCCAAGGCTGATGGCCGCCCGATGTACCTCCAGATCATGGAGCAGGTCAACCAACGGGTGGCGGTGGGGGACTGGCCGCCAGGACATGACATCCCGTCGATTCGCCAACTGGCGGTCGAGCTCCAGGTCAGCGTGATCACCGTCAAGCGGGCCTACCTCGAACTGGAACGCGAGGGCGTGATCGTGACCCAGCACGGCAAGGGATCGAGCATCGCCATCGGTGCCCATCCCGGCCCCGCCGTGCTGGCGGGCAATCTGGGCCGGCACCTGATGGAAGCGGCACGACTGGGAGCGGCGCTGGGACTCAGTGACCGCCAGCTCACCGAACGACTGCGGAACGCGGCGGAACAGTTGAAGGAGGAGCGGCAATGAGTGATCTGGCCATTCGATTCAGCGGTGTCGGCAAGGATTATCCCCACTTCACGCTCGACAACATCGACCTGGAGTTGCCGGCCGGCGGGATCATGGGGTTCATTGGGGCCAATGGCGCCGGCAAGTCGACCACGATCCGGATCCTGATGGGATTGATCCACCAGGACCGGGGCACGGTGGAGGTGCTGGGCCGTCCGATGCCCAAGCAGCAGGCCGCGATCAAGGCTGATGTCGGCTATGTGTCGGAGGACATGCGGCTGTACAAGTCGGCCACCCTGGACTGGCACATGAAGTTCGTGGCCCCGATCTATCTCGGCTGGGACCAGGGGTACGCCGAGGAGTTGCTGAAACGGTTTGATCTCAAGGCGGAGCAGGGGGTCAAGGGGCTGTCCCATGGCCAGCGGGTCAAGGCGGCACTGCTGCTGGTGCTGGCCCGGCGGCCCCGCCTCCTGGTGCTCGACGAACCGACCACCGGCCTCGACCCCGTGGCGCGGCACGAAGTGCTGGGAGAGTTGATGGCGGTGCTGGCGGATGAGCGGCGCACCATCCTGTTCTCATCCCACAATACCCTCGATGTCGAGCAGATCTCCGATCAGATCACCTTCATCGACCGGGGTCGGATCATCGCCTCGGACGACAAGGAGAGTTTTCTCGACCGCTGGCGTCGGGTCCGGCTGGCGGTGCCGATGGAGGTTACCCTGCCGGCGCTGCCGGGTGTGATCGACACCACGCGCAGCGGGCATTTGGCCGTAATCACCGTCGACCGCTACGACACCGCCATGGCCGCGGCGTATGGTGAGGCCGGCGCCACGGTCTCGGTGGTCGAGCCGATGACGCTGGAGGAAATATTCGTGGCCAATGTCCATGGCCGCCGAGAACGGAGCGCCGCATGAACTACCCCATGGTCAAGCGACTGATCCTCAAGGATTGGTACCTCATGCGCGGCGCCATCGCCGGGTACCTCCTGGCCGGTGCACTGGGTCTCTATCTCCTCACTGTCGGCAGTGAGGCCGCATTCACCGCCGGTTGCATTCTGCTGATCACGGTGCTGATCGCGGTCGGCATGCACCTGGCCATGGTGACGGTGGTGGTCGAGCGGAGCGAACACACGCTGCCATTTGTGATGAGCCTGCCGATCTCGCCCGCCGAGTATACGGCGGCCAAGATCCTGGCCAATGTGCTGATCTTCCTGGTGCCGTGGGCGGCCCTGTTCTCCGGCGCGATCGCGATCATTTCAATCCTGGTCGACGTGCCGGATGGGCTGATTCCGTTCGTGACCGTGGTATTGCTGGAAATCTTTCCGCGTATTGCATCGTCCTGGCCGTGGCGGTCGTCAGCGAATCCCAGAACTGGACCATTGGCGCCACCGTCGTCGGCAACCTCGGCCTCCAGGCATTTCTCTACTACGTCTCCCACCTGCCCGGGATGGCGGCCGCTAACACCGGTCCGACGGCGGTCTGGAGT
>JBEPVA010000239.1:0-5203 GCA_041691295.1 Gemmatimonadota bacterium | reverse complement strand
CTGGTGGGCCGATCTGGAGGAGCCACGTGGATCGGAGCCGGGGTTCAGGCGCCCCGTCCTGGTGATGCAGGCGGATTCTTTCAATCGGAGCCGGATCCAAACCGTGGTCGTGGTTATCCTGACTTCGAACCTGCGACTACTGGACGCGCCCGGCAACGTGCTGGTGCCGGCAAGGACCGCTGGATTGCCGAAGGATTCGGTGGCGAACATTTCTCAGATCGTAACCCTGGACCACGGGTACTTGCAGGAACGAATCGGTACGATGGATGCCAGCACCCTTGCTCAGGTGGAGAGAGGGCTGCGGTTGGTGCTGCAGTTGTAGCCCGACGGGATGGGGGCGGGCCGAGTGCTGAGGTCGGACCGGCACCGCGCGCGCTCAATGCGGCATCAGCCCCTGTTGGCTCCCGCGGCGTCCTTGGACTCGCAGGCGCGGCGGCGGCATTGACGCAGCAGGCCACCTCCCTCCGCCGACAAGGCAAACGAGTTCTTCCAGGAGGCGTGGACCGGGGATCCGTCCGGCCTGACTCGGGACACCGGCTGGAAGGCAGCGAACGGATTGGCGACTGGGTTGAGGGAGACGGCCGAGTGGTATCGGAAGGAAGGGTGGCTGTGAATTCGGCTCCGGATTGATCTATCTCGCTACTCTCTTTGTTCCGCTGCCTCGCTTCTCTGCGGTCCTGTTCGCTCCGCTGTCACCTATCGGTTACCCCGTTTGAGAGTCACCGTGCGGTTACATCTTGACAAAGTAACCGGACGGTGACACACTTACCAAGTCACCAAACGGTTACATCACCATGATCATCAGAACGACCAAAGACCTGGCCCACCTGATACGGGAAAGCCGGTCCCGCAAGCACATCACCCAGGAGGGGCTAGCTACCCTCGCCGGAGTCAGCCGGAAGTGGGTCGTGGACCTGGAGGCCGGCAAGCGGACCACGGATATCTCCATGGTGCTCAGGACGTTGAGGGCGCTGGGACTGGGCGTAGATGTACGGGAAGCCAGGGATCGTTCCGGCGACGACGGAGTTGACCTCGACAGGATCATAGAGCGATCACGAAGGCCTCGCCGATGAAGGCGGAGACCAGGGGCAATCGAAAGAGATCGGAGAACCACGTCCTGGTGGCGCTGCTGGGAGGCGTCCGAGTCGGGGATGTCTATCGAGCGCAGTCGGGGGGCCTGCGATTCGTCTACCTGGAGGAATGGCGACGAAGCAAGTCGGCCTACCCACTTTCCCTATCGATGCCACTGACGGCACAGGAACATCGCGACGATGCGATTAGTTCGTTTCTGTGGGGACTCCTCCCGGACAACCAGCGGGCACTAGACCACTACGGCCGCCTATTCGGGGTGTCGCCGCGCAATCCGGCGGCTATTCTGGCCCACATCGGAGCCGACTGTGCGGGTGCAGTACAGTTTGCGGCACCCGATTCTGCCAAGCGCCTGGAGGGGCTGGCAGAGAGCGGCGGAAACATCGAATGGCTGACGGAAGGGGAGATTGGCAGGGAATTGAAGACGGTACGAGAGCAGGGTATTCCGGGAACTTCGCGCCGGACTGTTGGCCAGTTCAGCCTGGCCGGTGCCCAGCCCAAGATGGCGTTGATCGAAGCAGACGGACGGTGGGGGCGACCGACGGGTCGTATCCCGACCAACCGGATCTTGAAGCCGCCATCCGGTCAATTCCGCGGCTTTGCCGAAAATGAACACTTCTGTCTGGAGCTGGCCGCCGGGCTGGAGCTGGGCTCGGTGGTTTCTCGCATTGTTACGTTCGCAGGTGAGATCACCATTGTGGTGGAGCGATACGACAGGGAATTCAGGAATGGCGTCTGGCGGCGAATCCATCAGGAGGATCTGTGCCAGGCGCTCGGTTTCATGCCAGCTCAGAAGTACGAGAACGAGGGTGGCCCCGGGTGCAAAGAGATACTCGGGCTGCTTCAGGATGCGTCGCTACGACCGAACGAAGACGTGGAACGATTCATCAGGGTAACGGCCCTGAACTGGGTCATCGCCGCGACGGATGCCCATGCCAAGAACTACGCGTTGCTCCACAGTCCGGACGGGGTTCGGCTGGCCCCGTTCTACGACATCCTCAGCTACCTGCCTTACGCCGACGCTCGACTGCATCGCGTGAAAATGGCGATGAAAATTGGTGGCGAATACCTGGCCCGCCGGATCAATCGATATCGATGGTCAGAGTTCGCCAGGCAGAGTCGAATGGATGAAAAAATTGTCCTGGCGAACGTTCAACAGGTGCTCGATGGATTGCCCGAGGCGATCGACAGAACGGCGGAGAATTCGGTGCGGGAAGGATTGGACCCAACCGTCGTTGACGGTATTGCGAAACAGATCCGGAAACGAGTCGGGGAATGCCGAGAGCTGGTCCAGTAATCGTGACCCGAGCTCGGGTTGACACCTGGTGCATCACGCCAGCCAGACCGGCTGCTACCAAAAAGGGCCCGGGCTTTCGCCCGGGCCCTTCTGATACCGCATACCGCGATCGCTTACTGCGCGACCGTGATCTTGCCGTGCATCTTGAACGCAATGTGCGGCAGGCAGTGATAGGTGTATACACCGACTGGGGCATTGGCGAACGAGACGTTGTAGACCGCGTCCTGGTCAACCATCATCGGGCCGGTTAGCGAGGCGACCTTGTCAGCCATCGCAGCATCGAGCACGGTGGCGGCGCCGGCAGGGATGCTGTCCGACGCGAACACGACGTTATGCGGGAAGCCAGTCTTGTTGTGGAATGCCACCACGTCGCCGGGCTTGATGGTCAGCTCGGCGGGAGTGAAGGTGCCCAGCTTGCCGTCGAAGTTCATGTCGACGTCCCAGGTCTTGCCGGTCGTGGCCGGAGCCATGGTGGCCGCGGCAGGAGCAGCAGCCGGAGCGGCGGCCGGGGTATCAGCCTTCTTCTCACCACCACAGGCCGCCAGCGCGGCCAGTCCGAACACCAGATACAGCTTGCGCATCGTCTGAAATCTCCAGGTCACGGTATGAATACTCGGCGACGACGGGCGGACCCAACCCGGCAGTTCACCGTTACGAGCTTGTGAAATCGGTCACAAGTATAGGCGATGAGCCCGGAAACTGGCAGTGGGGGTTTGTCCGGTCCTCATGACACGGTACTTTCTGACCCATGGCGTCCATCCCGGCCCCGGCCTGCACCAGTCTCGGCTCGCAATGCCAGTCGCTCAAGCTGACGCTCCGGGCAGCGGTCATTTCCGGCGGACTCGATTCCACCGACCATGAGGCCACCTGGCTGCTGGGACACACCGAGCGGCTGACCTTCGGCCCGGTCTGGAACGACGGCCGCCACCTGTACGCCCCGGTCGAGCTGGCCGTCCCGTGCAAGCACTTCCGCTCCGATGCCAACGGCGCCCGCTGCACCACCCATGGCTTTACCGGAAATGCCACTCCTGCCGCCGCACCGGACCAACCCCGTAAGCTTGGCGGTGACCGATTCCGGCTGATTGAAAGCGGCTCGCCGACCGACCTGACCTGCCTCACTCCACCCCGATCGCTGCCAGTCCTGCCCGCCGAGACTTCAGACGACGTCAATCCGTGCACCGGGGCACCCTGCCGGACCGCCGATAACCGTCAGGGTTCGGCCTGTTGCCGGGATCTCCAGGTCGAAATCCTCTGCCGGGCCGGGGACGCCGAGCTGGAACGGCTGATTCGCAACCGGAAATCACCGTATCTCTGCAAGATCGACCGGGAAGCTCCCGACAGCCTGACGGCGGAGCTAATTTCCGCCTGTGGCTACCTCGAATCCGCGGCTGGCAGTTGTACCCTCCATGGCCGGAATCGGCCCGATGGCAGGACCGCCAAGCCTGACCTCTGTTTTGACTGGCCCCCCAAGGGCAAGGGTGTCCACCCCGGCTGCGTGTTCAAGGGTGAGGCAGCCGCCAGCGCCTGAGGGACCGCGGATGTGCAAGCAGGAGGAGGCGTTCCGTCTCCGGAAGACCTGCCTGCCCGCCGCCCGAGGAGACCAGCGTGGATGATCTCGAGCAGTTGTACAAGACCACCTACACGGCCGTCGTCCGGTTCCTGTTCCGCAAAGTCTGGGATGCGGACCGGGCCCACGATCTTGCCCAGGAGGTCTTCATCCGGGCCATGGCACACCGGCCTGAAAAGCCGCGGGCCTGGGTCTTCGCCGTGGCGGCCAACCTGGCCCGGGATGAGGCCCGTGCCGCCATCCGGCGGAAGCGGCACCTGACGTTGCTCAAGGATGACCCAGGCACCATGCCGCACCAGGAGCCGTCACCGGATGAATTGGCCGAGCACAAGGAGCAGATGGACCAGGTCGAGGAAGCCCTGGCCACCCTGTCCGAACGGGACCGGGAGGTCCTGCTGCTCTGGGACGCGGGCATGAGTTACACCGAAATCGCCGGCCAGACCGGCCTGGCGGTCGGCGCAGTAGGCACGACGCTGGCTCGGGCCCGACGGCGCCTCATCGAAGCACACGATAACCGGCATCAGCGGGATCATGCGGCACATTCCTGACGACGAGCAGCACGCCTATCTCGACCAGGCCCTGAGCCGGGCGCAGTGCGTCGAGATCGAGAGCCACCTGGCCAACTGCGGCCACTGCAGCGGCGCGCGCGACGAGATCGCGGCCCTGCGGGACCGCACTACCTCGCTGCTGGCCAGCCTCGGCCCCAGCCGGGTGGCGGTGCCGGCCTGGTCCGATCTCACCGTTCGTGCTGAGCAGCGTCGCCTGGTCCTGCGCCGCCGCTGGGAAAGTGGTGCCTGGGCCGCCAGCCTGCTGCTGGCCGTGGGGTTGGGTTATGGCGCCAGCCAGATGCAGCGTGCCGGGTCCACCGCCGCTGTTGCCTCGCTGGTCGGATCGACTCCCGTCGTGTCGCCGGTCGAGCGCACCGCCGCGGCCAGTCTGCCGGTGCCGGCAACCTCCGTGGCTCTGGTCCCGACTCCACCCGTCAACCGAACCGCGCTGCCCAAGCTGGGTGGTGGCACCTTGGCCGCCTGGTTTGCCGAGGCCGCCCATACCACCGGTGCTCCGGTGGCACCCTCCGGAGTCGAGGTATCCGCCCTCCAGCCGACCGGCTCGCAGGGTACTACGGAAGGTCTCTGGCATACGGTGCCGCTCGATTCGACCCAGGAGGGAAGTGGTGCCGCCCGGGTCGAAGGGCTGCAGGTGGTTCAGGTCCAGGTCCACCAGGTCGGCACCGACGGGCAGATCACCGC
>JBEPVA010000238.1:0-5206 GCA_041691295.1 Gemmatimonadota bacterium | reverse complement strand
CTCGGTGTCGGGACGGACCAGCCGGAAAATTTCGGCGGCGCTGTCTACCGCATGAGCCTCGATCTCGCGGCCGTCATGGGTGCTGACGCTCTGAATGCTGCCGTAGCGGTTGTCGAGGTGGGATTTGAAAACCTGCACACGCCGGCGCGCGATCACCGCCCGGCGGACCCGCCGGATCAGCTCCTCGCTCTTGCCAGCGAACATGACGCCGGCGATGACTTCGATCCAGCCGGGACGAGCCCCGTGGTACATCGGCCACCTGGTGAGTGTTCTCGGGCGTGACGTTACTGCACCCCGACTCGATGGTCAAGCGAACGTCCCGCCGCTTGCGGTGAGCCCGGACCGGGGACCATATTCCCGCCCCCCGGAAAACATTCCCGACACCGCCAGGCGCCCGAAGGGCGCCAACAGGAGCCTTGCCGTGACCAAGCAGCAACTGGTGCGTGCACTCGCCGAGCGGGCCAAGCTTACGCGGCCCCAGGCGGCCAAGGTCATTGAGGCGCTGTTTGCGGCGGAGGGGCTGGTCGCCGGAGAACTGAAAAAGGGCGGCAGCGTCCAGGTCAGCGGCTTCGGGGTCTTCGAAACTCGGCGCCGCAAGGAACGCTCCGGCCGGGACCCCCGCACCGGCCGGGAGATCAAGCTCAAAGCCTCGATTACCCCCGCGTTCAGGCCCGGCAAGGCCCTTAAGGACCTGGTCAACCGCCGGAAGTAGGTCTCCGGCTCGGCGGCCTCGGGCCTCGACTGCCAGTCGGCCGGCTGCCGCTCGAACGGGGCGGTCGGTCCCCGGCCGATCCTGATACTCCTTTGTCCACCCGGGCCGTCACCCGGCGGGCCCGGATTGAAATCCCGGTCAGCCGGTCCGCAATCTTCTCCGCATCTGCCGCCGGCACTTCAATCAGCGAAAAGGTATCCCGCAGTTCGATCCGGCCGATCTGGGTCCGATCCACCCGGCACTCCCGGGTAAGGCAGCCAACCAGGTCGTTGGCCGTGCCGCCATCCTTCTTGCCCAGACTGACCCAGACTCGGGCAGTGCCGGTGGCCGACACGTTGGCCGGTGAGGCACTGGAGCTGCCCGCCACCGATACGGTGGGGGCGGGCCGATCGGTCCAGAGGGCGTACAGTGCCGCGGCAACGGTAGCCGGGTCGTAGCGCTCGAACAGCGGCGCCAGGGTCAGCAATCCGTCCGCCGGGAGACCGGTATCGAGCCGGGCGGCGATCAGGCTCCGTCGCTGGGCACCGTCATCCACCGCGGCTTCAAGCGCGCCAGGCAGCCGCAATGCCAGAGCCCCCGGAGTAACCCGCCGAGCCCAGGCCAGGGCCGAGGCGGGCACCAGCAGCACGACGTCGGCCGTCTGGCTCAGCGCAGCCAGACGAACCGGGGTCGGCAGCTCGAGCGCAATGACCAGGGGCCGCTGTCCCTCGGGACGGTCGTCGGCGGTCAGCAACGAAACGCCGCGCTGCTCGGCGATCGACTGGGCCAGCTCGGTGCGGGCCGGGGCCCAGAGATAGGGGTCATTGGGGTCGAGCGTCTCGAGCACCCCGCTCACGGCGGCGGCGCGCTGGCGGCGGGCGACAGTTGCGAGGTAGATCTTGCCGATGGCCCCGATTGGCGCCACATCGGTGACGGCGGGTGCCACTGGCGCCGGCAAGGTGACCTGGAGCGCGCGGCGGGCGTAGCGATCTCCCAGACCCGTCATCAGTTCGGGCACGCTCGTGATGACGGCCCGGGGCGCATCCTTGTCGAGATCCGCCATCAGCGCTTCGATGGCCGCCTCGGCGCCGAGCTGCTCTGGCCAGACGATGACCAGACCGGTAAGCTCGGCGCACTTGAGCGCCGACCGCTGGACCAGGTTGAGGGCAATGGCCGGAGTGGTGAGCAGCATCCAGCTGGGAATGACGGCAAGCTGGCGGGCGGCGCGAGCGGGGCCGGCGGCGGTGAGCAGGGGGAGTTGGGCGGCCAGCGCCAGCGGCGCGATGGCTTCGCTCCACTCATCGAGCGCGGCCGCGGGAGCCAGCACCAGCAGGTGTCGGGGGAGTTCGCTGGGGGCGGAGAGCAGTCCGGCCAGCACGGGGAGACCGTGCCAGGGTGAGGGCGGCGCTTCGACGATGAGGTTGGTGCCGCGTGCCGCGGCTGCAGCCAGATCCCGGGCCCGGGCCTCGGTGGCTGACCATCCTGAACGCTCCAATTCGGCCGCCACAGCGGCCGTCACGTGCACATCCGTAAAACCCGCCATGCCGCCCTCGATTGTCAAATAGCTGGTGAAGTGGTGCCGGGCACAAAATAAGGGTGGGTAGACGAGGCGGGCAAGGCGGGCGAGACGGGTAGGACGGATAAGGCGGGTGGGACGGAAAGGGTCGGCAGGTTCGCTCGGCCGTTGCATCGGGTGCGACTCACGATTTAAGTCGATCGCAATCCTTCCGACGTTCCGGCCGTCCGCCTGTCCGCCCGTTGACTTCCCCCAGTCACGGAAGGAGTTTTCCGCCTCGCCACACCACCCCGATCCGGACTCGACGCAATGCCCGATCAGTTGTCGCCCAACCTGGTCCATCTCAAGCCGTCCGAAACCGTCGCCATCAGCAACGAGACCAAGCGCCGCCGGGCGCTGGGTGAGGACGTCATCGATCTCAGCGTCGGGGAGCCGGACTTCGACACCCCCGCGCTGGTGTCCCAGGCCGGGATCAATGCCATCCAGAAGGGGATGACCCGCTACGCGGCCAATATCGGCATCGCCGATCTGCGCGCCGCCATGGCCAGGCGGCTGTCGATGATGTCGGGCGGTCGGGCCATTAACGCCGACAACATCGTGGTGTCCAACGGCTCCAAGCAGTCGATATTCAACGCCTGCTTCTCGCTGTTCGGCCCCAAGGACAAGGTCCTGATTCCCTCACCGGCCTGGGTGTCGTATCCCCAGATCGTGCATCTCTGCCGCGCCGAGCCGGTGGCGGTGGCCGGTGATCCGGAGTGGGGGCTCAAGGTCAGCGCCAGGGACCTCGAGCGGGTGACTGACAAGCTGGTCCGCGGCCTGATCATCTGCTCGCCGTGCAATCCGACCGGCGCGGTGTATACCGCCGCCGAGATCCGCGCGATCGCCGAGTGGGGCAAGAAGCATGATATCTGGATCATCGCCGACGAGATCTACCGGCCGATTCATTATGGCAACGGCCCCGCTCCGTCGTTCCTGGATCTGCCGGACGAACTGCTTGAGCGGACCGTCATCATCTTCGGCGCCAGCAAGGCGTACGCGATGACCGGCTGGCGCATCGGCGCGGCGCTGGCGCCGACCCACCTGGCCAAGGCCATGTCGGCGCTGCAGTCCCATACCACGACCGGGGCCAACCAGCCCTCGCAGTGGGCCGCGGCCGAGGCCTTTGCCGACGACAAGGTCGAGCTCGAAGTCCAGAAGATGACCGCCGCCTTCCGCCGCCGGCGGGACCTGGTGGTCGACCGGTTTCGTACGTCGGCGCCTGGCGTCGAGTTCGTCGATCCGCACGGTGCTTTCTATTTCTTCTTCCGGGTCGACGGGGTGGCCAGCGGGGCGGTGACCAACGGCACCAGCTTCTGCGAACAATTGATGGCCAAGGAAGGGGTGGCCATGGTGCCCGGCGCCGCCTTTGGCGACGACCGGTATGTCCGGATGAGCTACGCGGTCTCCGACAAGGAACTCGACGCGGCGCTCGACCGGATTCTGCGCTTCATCAAGGGGCTGATGGCGGCTCGCGAGGGGTAATGGCGTTCGCCGGTCTTGAAGTACGGGTCGAGCCGCTGGGCGGCGGGCTGCCGGTGGTCACTTGGCGGCGGGACGAGGAAACCGAGATCCTGGCCGGGGGCTTCTCCATCCCGTCCCGGGGTCCCGGTCAGCAGGGGGTGAGCGCCTCAGTGGAGCTGACCGATCCTGACGGTGCCATCGTGGTGCTCGACATCCATACCGGGCGGCTCACCGGACTCGACATCGTGATCTGGCCCGAGATCGATATCCGGAACCCGCTTATCCCGCCGGTGCCATCCCGGGACGCCGAAATCCTCTGGCCTACCCGTCCCGCACCCGCGGCATCGACCGCCGCCGTAGAGTTGGAAACCGGACTGGCCGCGGCGCTCAATCACTCCGGTACCGTGCTCCATCTGCAACTCGGCGATCAGCGCGCGGCCGAGACCGTCAGGATCGCGGACCGGATGCTGGTCGATATCGATTCCCGCCACCGGGTGGCCGGATTCTGGCTGCTCGACCTGCCGACGCTTGACACCCATCCGATCGACGAAGCGTTCCCCTGATCTCCCAGCACCTCATCCGGTTGCGGCGGGCCGCGGCAGCGGCCGGCTTTTCCCCCGCGAGTGGTATTCCCGAGGCCAGTGAAGGTCGCGCCATCGAAGCGGTGACTCGCCAGAGCCGACTGGTCGATGGCGACAGCCTCACGCACATCGCGATCGGCGCCGCCGAGATCTGCCCCGAGCCGGTGGCCTTTCTCGACGGCACCCAGCACGCCGAACTGTTTGCCTATGATGGCCCCTCGGCCCTCTACTCGGCGGAGATCGCAGCCGGTGTCAGTGAGCGCCGGGAGCGGCGGCTGCACTCGGCGCTGCGCCGGCGGCGACGGCTGCTGATCGGTCGCCAGCATTCACTCGACGCGATTGCGCCGGCCAGTGGTGATTGCGAATTGGTTGCGCTGCCGGCCGAGCTCGCACCGCATCCGGTCAGGGACCGGGTCCAGAGCAATCGAATCGTGGACCAGGAGCGGGGCCGGCTGGAAATCGAAGTCGGCCGCGCGTGGCGGAGTGACAATGCTGGCTGGCTGATCGTCGATGGCTCGCTGTCACAAAGTCCCGCCTGGGCCAACGATCGGCGGATGCTGGGTCTGGTCAAAAGCCACTCGGCACTGCCGTTCGAGGGCGATGATCTGAATCGTTACCTCCGGCTGCCGATGGGACACCGCACGTCGGTGTTCATGACCGAAAACGCGGTCGTGGCTCCGGTGTACAGCTGGGCTATCCGGCTCTGGCCGTGGGAAGGGAAGGACCTGATGCACGGACTGGTCCGGGTCGAAGCGGCGCCGAGCGAAGAGACGCTGGCTCGTGTCGATGAGATTTCCCGATGGCTCCTGGCTGAACGGGCGCCAGTCAGTGCCCCGGATCCAAGGTGGGATCGGATGGTGTATGGGGTGCGGGGTGTTGAGATGAGCCTGAGGTCGTCACGGTAAGAGGTGACAGGTA
>JBEPVA010000237.1:0-5296 GCA_041691295.1 Gemmatimonadota bacterium | reverse complement strand
GAGCCTCAATGTGGTGGCGGAAAATCCTCCCGGATTCTGAGGGAGACCCCGGTACCCCTCACCGCCGCTTCGGCGGTCGGGCCGTGCGTGGGGCCGGTGACTCAAACAGCATGCCCGGGTCATCCCCATCGGCACCGAGCCGGCCATGGAGCACCTCGAGGCTGGCGACCAGCGCCCGCAGTTCCGCCGCCGACATGGCGCGCAGTGCCTCCAGGAGCCGGGCGGTCGTCGGCACCGGCGCGTCGCGGACCTTCCGCCGGCCCTTGGGCGTGAGGGACAGGTCCACCCGCCGCGCATCCTCGGCCGAACGGATGCGCCGCACCAGCCCGGCGGTCACCAGCCGCTGCACAATGATGGAAGCGGTGCTCTGCTGTGCCCCTGCCAGGTCGGCCAGATCCCCCAGCGACATGGTACGCTGACCTTCGAGCGCCCGCAGCATGAACAGCTGCGCATTGGTAATCCCGGTCCGTTGCTCGATGGTCCGGGCCGAGGCCTGCAGGGTGGCGACCAGGCGGCGAATGCCGCGCAGGGCGTCGGTCACCTTGATCGGGAGCGGACGCCGGGACGCGGAACGGGTCATGGGCGGTGGCGCATCGGGAGCCGCCCCAACGCGGGGGTGCGGTCGGGCGCGGCGTGTGGGTTCATGGATGTCAATGTAACTGGGATCGCGCCGGGGGACGATGGCCCCGGCCTCCGGGGATTGGCATTCAAATCGACGTCAATGTATAGGCTGCCGGCACGACCCGGGTCGAGAATTACGAACTCGCCGTGTCAACCCTCGCGGGCTGATCCGGGAGGGCGCCATCCCGATCCGAAGCGCGGACGGTCCGATTCCGGGCCGCCCGCGCGTCTGCTGCCAACAGCCCCGGCTCACTTCCCTGGAGGCAGCTCGAGCTTGAGCAGCCGGTCGTTGACTTCCGCCATCAGCCGCTCGTAGGCGTCGCGGCTCAACAACCCCTCCCGGGAGCTGGCCAGGGCCGTCGATTTCTCGACCATGAGCAGGTGGCGCCGGACCCGCTTGAGGCCGGCCAGGCGGAGGCCATCTCGCTGGTTGAGCAGCCGGTGCAGCTGCTCCTGGATAGCATCCCGCCGCACCTCGTACTCGGTGATCAGCGCCTCGAGTCCGGCACTGTCGGCCTGGCCGGTCCGCCGCATGACCGCCAATTCGGCCAGCGCGGCCTGGGTGGCCCTGAGTTCCCCCCGATGCAGGTCATAGGCGGCCTGGTCCGCCCGGGACTCGATCAGGCCGAGCCGGCGGAGCACCCATCCCATGCTCAGTCCCTGCACCAGGATCGACAGCACCACCACGCCGAATGTGGTGGTGATCATCAGGTCACGGTTGGCAAAGTCCGCCGGCAGGCTCAGCGCCAGCACCATCGAAAGCCCGCCGCGGAGTCCACCCCAGCTGAGCACCGCGCGCCAGGAACCCGGAATCGGGTCGGTCCGTCGCGACGCGATGGCCGTCACGGCATAGACCACGCCGGCCCGGCCGGCCAGCACCGCTCCGAAGGCCGGCAGGATCAGCCACCACCACCGTACCACCTCGCTCAGGTGGACTTCGAAGCCGATCAGCAGGAAGATGATGGAATTGAGCGCGAAGGCGACGTATTCCCAGAAGGTTTCCACCGCCACCCGGGTGGTCGGAGTCATACCAGTGCGGGCGCCGTAGTTGCCGCACAGCATACCGGCCACGACAGTGGCAATCACCCCGGATCCGTGCAGCTGCTCGGCCGCGATGAAACTGCCGTACGCCGCGATTGAGGTCAGGGTGATCTCGATCATCGGGTCGTCGATCCGCTGGATCGTCATCGAAATGGCCAGCCCGATCACTGCCCCGACCCCGAGACCGAGTCCGACGACCCGGGCGAACTCAACGACGATGTCCGCGGCATTCACCGTGGCGCCGCCAACCACACCCAGGATCAGGCTGAAGAAGACAATCGAGGTGCCGTCGTTGAGCAGACTCTCTCCCTCGAGCAGCGCCGCCAGCCGGGGCGGGGCGCCGAGGGTGCGGAACAGACCCACCACCGCAATCGGGTCCGTGGCGGCGATCAGGGCCCCGAAGACGAGGGCGTGCGGCCAAGTCAGGCTGTGCTGGAGCGGCAACAGCGCGGCGGCGGGCACCAGGATCGCCGCGGTGAGCAGGATCGCGGCCAGAACGCCGGGAACCGCCAGGCCGAGGATTTGGCGCAGGTCACGGCGGAAGAAAGTGAAGTCGAGGTGAAACGCCGCCTCGAAAATGAGGCCCGGCAGGAAGACGGTGAACAGCAGTTGCTGGGTGAGATGGGGTGGGTCGAGCAGGTGCACCTGGCCGAGCAGCAGGCCGGCAATGACGAGGGCGGCGGTGTAGGGCAGCCGCAGCCGCCGGGCCAGGATGGCCACGCCCGTTGCCACGATGAACAGCAGGACCAGGATCGTTTCACTGGTCACGGAATGATCTCCGCGGTCGCTCCGGACCCGCCCGCTGGGGTGGTCTCCGGTGCCCGGAGCGGGAGTTTGCCCTCCCGTTCATTGCGATACATCCGGGTGGTGGGATACGCGAGGTCAATCTCGGGGTGCTGATCCAATGCTTCCAGCACCTCCCGCCAGAGAGTCTGGGTCACCGCCCGCCGGCGCCGGGGATCGCAGGGGGTCCGCATGGTCAGGAGCACTCCGCTGTCCTCGACCGTCAGGTAAACCTCGGGTTCCGTGGCACCCGGCGCCAGCGCGAACCGCCCGGCCGCCGCGGCCAGTTGACTGCCCGCCTCCTCGGCCGCCTTGGCCCCTTGGCGCCGCACGATCTCCGCGAGGATCTGCTCGGCCATCTTCCAGTCGCTCTCGAAGGTGACCAGCACCGGCAGCTCGATCCAGATGGTGCGGAAGCCGCGTGTATAGTTAGCCACCGGTGTAGTGAAAACGAGGGCGTTGGGGAGGTACAGCAGGCGGCCGGTAGTCTGGTCGGCCTGCACCCAGTTGCCGATTTCGAGCAGGGTGAACTGGAACAGCCGAAGGTCCACCACGTCGCCGCTGTGCTCGCCGAGCTGGATTCGGTCCCCGACCTCGAAGGGCCGCCGCCAGAGGATGAACAACCAGGCGGCCAGGCTGGCCAGCGGGTCCTTGAGTGCGATGGCCACGCCGGCCGACAGCAGCCCCACGTAAGTGGCAAAGCCGCCGAAGTCGATCAGCCAGATCCGGCTGAGGATTACCAGGGCCATGATCACGGCCGCATACGTGATTCCCTTGCGCCAGCGGTAGTGATCCCGGGGTTGGCTGAGCCGGTGATGCACGGTCCGGATCGCGATCCAGCGGCCCAGCGAGAGCCCCAGCAGGACGCCGCAGGTCAGCCACAAACGCAAGGTGGCATCGGGGCTGAGACCGAGAACCTGTTCGGACCAGTGGTTCAGGCCCGTCATGTCTTGGGTGTCGCCGATTCAACCCGCTCGACCCGGAATGCCGGCGCCTTGTAATCCTTGGCCAGGTTCTCGGCCGGGATGCCGATCATGTTGCCGTCCCGCTGGGCCCGGTAATGCGGCGAGAGGATCTCGACCCCGTGGCGATTAAATTCATCCTGGATCCGCTGGTGCAATTCGGAATAGGTCCCCAACATGGCGGTCGGGTTGCCGGTGTAGGCATTGAGTTCGTAGCTGACGTAGAAATCGTCCAGACTGGTTTGCAGGACGAAGGGGGCCGGATCGTGGTGAACGTCCTGGGTGGCCATGGCCGCGCCGATGAGCAGCTCGTGGACCTGTCGCCACGGCGCATCATAGCCGATCGTGACGGTGGTGTGGAGGATCAGCCCCTTGTCGGCAGCCTGGGTGGAGTAGTTGACCACCTGGCTCGACAGGACCGTGCCGTTGGGAATGGTGATCTCCACGTTCTTGGGCGTGCGGACCCGGGTGATCAGCAGGGTTCGCTCCACCACATCGCCGATGGTATCCCCGATCCGGACCCGGTCCCCGATGCGGAACGCACCGGTATATGTCAGCACCACGCCCGCCACGATGTTGCCGACCGCACCGGAGGATCCCAGGGAAAAGAGCACGCCGACAAAAAGCGACACTCCCTTGAAGGCATCCGACCCGGCGCCCGGCAGGTAGGGAAACATCACCACCGCGGCAAAGGCCAGGATGAGGAACCGGATGATATTATAGGTCGGATCCGCCCATTCGGCCTGGAAGTTGTCCAGCACGAGCGACCCGTTGCCGATAGCCAGGAACACCAGGTGAATCAGCTTCAGCAGATACCGGGTGACCAGGACAATGACCGCAATGAAGAAGATCTTGGGGAGGTAGTCGAGGAACCCCGACCAGACCGCATCGAGCGGGGTCAGGACATAGCCCGCGATACGGGCCGAATAGGCAGCCGTCCAGGGGAAGAAACTCAGGACCAGCGGGATATAGATGTAGAGCAGGATCAGGGTCACCACGATCCGGATGCCCCGGGCGAGGACGGTCAGCACCTCGCCGAGCTTGGCGGCGGACAACAACTCAAACCGCTTGATCCGCAGCGGCGCGATCCGAGGCCCGCGGAGGAGTGTGTAGGCGCGGCGAAACAGGATGCCAAGCCCGACGAGGAGGAGGACGAGGCATACCGTCGCCGCGACCGCTTTGGCGGCGTCGATCGCCAGCATGGTCAGGCTGGTGGCCTTGACCGTCGCAGCGGCGGCGGTGTGGATCCGGGCCGCGAACAGGGCGGCGGCAGCGGACCTGGATTGGCCCAGGACCGCCGCGTCGGAGTCGAGTACGGTCATCAGGACTTCATCATGCACCAGCAACTCGCTGCGCTGCTCCGCTTCACTCACGGTCACCGAGTCCACCCCGGCCCCCAGGTTGCGCCCCCAGCGCTGAAGCCGGACCTCGGCCGCCGCGGCCCGTTCGCCCGGACCGAAGGGTCCCAGTCTGCCATACAGCATGAACAGCGTGTCCCCGGCATACACCACCGGGCTGCCTGCCCTGGCTGGAGCGGTCGAATCGGGACTGGTCTGTCCCTGCAGCGGGAGGCCACCGATGGTCAGGCCGAGGACCAGTACCGCCAGGGGGAATTGCGGATGCCGCATTGCGACTCCGATGATTTGAGGGGGGCCTGCGCAATCGGAGCCGCGCGAGGGAATTCGGACTGAGCGTCTGGCGACGGAGCGATGGGTCCGGCAGCCAAGTTAACTCGAAGGCCGGGCAGCGACAGGAACACGCGGCATGGGGAAAGCCGTCTGCCCCGACCAGGACTCGGGCGCCCAAGCACCACGCGGATGCTGCGAGGCTGCTGGTGCGCTCAGCCGCGGTCCGGCCACTCGGCTGGAAGCAGGCTGGCGCTGCCGTCG
>JBEPVA010000236.1:0-5297 GCA_041691295.1 Gemmatimonadota bacterium | reverse complement strand
ATCCAACCGAAGCCAAGCGGGTCACGGTGCTGGAGCGACACCGGCGGATCTACCGGCGGCTGGTGGATCTCGAGTCGCCGCGCTGGACCCCCCGCGAACGGGCCGGCCTGATCGACCAGCTGCACAACGAAATCGAACTGCTCTGGCTCACCGGCGAGTTGCGCCTTGAGCGCCCCACCGTGCCGCAGGAGGTCTACTGGGGCATCCACTTCTTCAATGAGACGCTGTTCGAGGCGGTGCCAGAGCTGCTGGAAAAGGCCGAGCGGGCGCTGCAGCAGGCGTGGCCCGGTGAGTCGTTCAAGCTGAACCCGTTCTTCCAGTTCGGCTCCTGGATCGGTGGCGACCGGGACGGTAATCCGTTCGTGACCACTGAAGTCACCCGCCTGACCCTGATCGAGAACCGACGGGCGAGTCTGGAACGGTACCGCAGCCGGCTGACCGACCTGACCCGGTCGCTGAGCATCACCGATCGGGCCTCGCGCACCAGCCAGGAGTTCCGCTCAGCCCTGGCCATCGCGCTGGCCGCCACCGGCGAGGGAGACCAGATCGCCGCCCGCAATCCGGGCGAGATCTACCGTCAATTCCTTGCCTGCATGCTGCGGCGGCTTGATCTCACTCTGCAGCAGTCAGCGGGCGGGTACAACCGGCCCGAGGAACTGATCGGCGACCTCTCGTTGATGGAGCGGGCCCTCGAGTCCGGCGGCGCCGAGCGGATTGCCCACTCGCTGGTGCGGCCGGTCCGTCGCGAGGTCGAGAGCTTCCGCTTCAGCACGGTGCGGCTCGACGTCCGGCAGAACAGCGACCGGATCAACAGCGCATTGGGAGTGCTCTGGCGGCTGCGCAAGAAGAGCGAGCCACCCGCCTTCGACAGCGATGCCTGGCGCGAGTGGCTGGTGGCTGAACTGGCCCGGCCGTGGGCCGGCGATTTTCCGCGCAGTGCACTCGGACCCGAACTCGGGGAAGCCCGCGACCTGTTCGAACTGATCCGCGAGACCCGCGATCACGCTGACCGCGACGCCTTTGGCTGTTTCATCCTCAGCATGACCCGCCGGGCCAGCGACCTGCTTGGCGTGTACCTGCTGGCCAAGGAAGCCGGACTGTTTGCCGATGGTGAGCGGGTCGAGGTCTGTACCCTGCCCGTGGTCCCCCTGCTCGAAACCATCGACGACCTGCAGCGGGCGCCCGCCATTCTTCGCGACCTGCTCAGCGTGCCGCTGGTCCGCCGCAGCGTGCGAGACCAGGGCGGCGTGCTCGAGGTCATGATCGGTTATTCCGATTCCAACAAGGACGGCGGGTTCCTGACTTCCAACTGGGAGCTGTCCAAGGCCCAAACTCGGCTCACGAGAGTGGGACAGGAATTGGGGATTCCGATTTCCTTTTTTCATGGCCGGGGTGGCTCGGTCAGCCGTGGCGGAGCGCCGACCGGGCGGGCCATCGCGGCGCAACCGGCCGGGTCGATCAGCGGCAGATTGCGACTCACGGAGCAGGGTGAGGTTGTCTCCTACAAGTACGCCAACCGCGGCACGGCCGCCTACCAGACCGAACTGCTGGCGGCCAGCGTGGTGGAGCACGCGCTTCGTTCTGAACGGGAAGAGGCGCTGACACCGCGCGGTGAATACGACGAGGCGCTGGAGGCATTGAGCGGCGCGGCGCAGGCCGCGTATCGCCAGCTCATCGAGCACCCGCAGCTGGTGGAGTATTTCCAGGAGTCGAGCCCGCTGGAGGAACTGGCCCTGCTTAATATCGGCAGCCGCCCGGCTCGGCGCAGCGGGCTCAAGGCGCTGTCGGACCTCCGTGCCATTCCGTGGGTTTTTGCCTGGTCACAGAACCGGCATTTCATCACCGGGTGGTATGGTGTCGGGAGCGGGCTCGAAACGTTCCTGCAGATCAGGGGTGAACGGGGCGAGAAACTGCTGAAGCGGATGTTTGCCGATTCCAGGCTGTTCAAGCTGGTGATCGACGAAACCGAAAAGACGATGACCTACGTCGATCTCAAGGTGGCCAGGGAGTTTGCCGGGCTGGTGTCCAACCGCGCCGCGCGGGACGACATCTACGGGATGATCGAGGCCGAGTACCGGCGCACCGTGTCCATGACGCTGCGGATCTCGGGCGATTCCGAGATTGCAGGACGGTTTCCCCGATTCCGCCGACGGCTGGCCCGGCGGCTGCCGGCACTGAATCAGGTCAGCCTGCAGCAGGTCGAACTGCTGCGCCGGTTCCGCGCCGCCCAGAGCGATGAGGCGCGCCAGGAAGGGTTGTCGGCGCTGCTGTTGTCGATCAATTGTATTGCGAGTGGTTTCGGGAGCACGGGGTAGCAGAGGGCGGATATATCCGCCCTACCTACCCCGTGCTCCCGGAGATTCGGAGTTCGATGTCGGCGTCTGCTCCGCTTCGGTCCTCAATTGCCCGCACGCCGCACTGATGTCCAGCCCCCGGCTCCGACGCACCACCGCCTCGACTCCCTGATTCTGCAACCGCGCGGCGAATTTCCGGATCCGGTCCGGCGCGGTCGGCGTCAGCCCGGGCGCACCGCCGGGATGGAGCGGCAGCAGGTTGACCAGTGCCCCTGAACGATGGGCCAGCTTGGCCAGTGCATCGGCGTCCTGGTCGCTGTCGTTCTTGCCGGCGATCAGCACGTACTCGAAGGTGATCCGCTTGGTGAATGCGGTGGATGCCTTCAGCACTTCATCCAATCCATACTTCTTCTGAATTGGCATGATCGACTGCCGCCGAGCCGGTGTGGCGGCGTGCAGTGAAATGGCCAGCCGGAATTGTTCGGGGCGTTTGGCCAGCTGCTCCATGCCGGGCAGGATTCCCACCGTGGACACGGTGATGTGCCGGGCGCCGATGCCGAGGGCATCTGGATGGTTGAGCAGGGTCAAGGCTGCATCCACGGCCGGCCAGTTGAGCAGCGGCTCCCCCATGCCCATGAACACCACGTTGGTCGGCGCCAGGTCCGGGTGCCGCAGCACGATTTCCCGGGCCTGGCCGGCAATCTCGAACACCGAGAGGTTGCGGCGATAGCCCATGCGCCCGGTGGCGCAGAAGACGCAGCCCAGGGCGCAACCGGCCTGCGACGAAATGCAGAGGGTTCGGCGTCCGCCACTCGGGATCAGGACCGACTCGATCAGCTCGCCGTCGGCCAGCCGCCACAAAAATTTCCGGGTACCGTCGCTGGAGAGCTGCTCGGTGGCCAGTTCGAGGCGCGGCAGCGGCAGCTCCCGGTCGAGGGTGGCCCGGAGTGCGGCCGGCAGGTCGGTAGCTTCCGCCCAGCTTGTGACTGGTCGCTGCCACAGTCGCGGGAAGAGCTGCCGGGCCCGATAGGCGGGGAGACCCGCCGATTCGACCAGCCCGGCCAGACTTCGGCGGGCCGCATCGGGAACCAGATCGAGTATGGTGGCCGGGCTGTCGGCCGGGGAACGCTGACTCATGGTGCCAAGATAACGCAGCCCGCCAGAAACGACCTAACCCTCTGCGGCATCGTTGCTTGCCGCGCTGGTGGCCCGCCGTTAGTTTACCCGTATCCTGACCCCTCAACCCAAGTGCTGCTGACCGAACTCCTGCCGGCCGACCGGATTCGACTTCCGCTTCAGGCCACTGATAAATCTGGCGTGCTCAAGGAACTGGTCGATTTTCTGGCCGAGCGTTCCAGCGGCGACGCAGCTGAAATCCTGGCCGCCGTGCGCGAGCGGGAAGCGGTGCTGAGTACCGGCATCGGATTCGGCATTGCGATACCCCACGCCAAAGCTCGTTCGGTGGCCACCCTGGGCCTTGTCGCCGGGGTCTCGAAACTCCCGATTCCGTTCGATGCCATCGATGGTGAGCCGGTCCGGCTGTTCTTCCTGCTGGTCGGCCCCGAGGCCGCAGCCGGACTGCACGTCAAGGCGCTGAGCCGGATTGCCCGCGTGGTCCGGCGCGAGCAAGTTCGCGAGGCGCTGCTGGCCGCTCCCACCGCCGAGGCGTTCATCAAGATTATCGCCGCGGCCGAAGACTGAGCCGCCGATGACCGCCACCGCACTCCGGACTCATCGCTGCGGCAGCCTGTCGCGTGCCGAGGTGGGCCAGACCGTTCGGCTCGGTGGCTGGGTGCACCGGACCCGTGACCTGGGCGGTGTCGTCTTCATCGACCTGCGCGATCTCGATGGCCTGGTGCAGCTCTCCCTCAATCCACGCTGGACTCCACCGGAGGTTCTGGCCCTCGGCGCCTCCGTAGGGTTGGAGTCGGTCGTCCTGGTGACTGGGCTGGTGGCCCTGCGTCCTGAGTCGGCCCGGGAGAGCTCGCTGGCCACCCGCGAGATCGAAGTCCAGGTGACGGGACTCGAGGTCGTCGGTCCCGCCGTCACCCCGGCGATTCCGGTCGGGCGCAAAGAAGGCGAAGAGCTGCCGGCCGAAGAGCTCCGGCTCAAGCATCGAGTGCTCGATCTCCGCCGCCCCGAGCTGCAGCGCAACCTGATCCTTCGGCACCGGCTGATGCAGCGGGCCCGACGGACCCTCACCGAACTCGATTTCCTCGAGATCGAAACCCCGATCCTCACCAAGCCAACACCCGAAGGTGCCCGCGATTACCTGGTGCCGAGCCGGGTGCATCCGGGTGAGTTCTACGCCTTGCCGCAATCGCCGCAGATCTACAAGCAACTGCTGATGGTGGCGGGCTTCGATCGGTATTTCCAGATCGCCCGCTGCTTCCGGGATGAGGATCTGCGGGCCGACCGCCAGCCCGAGTTCACCCAGATCGACATCGAGGCCTCCTTCGTCTCGGCCGATGACGTCATGGCCGTGATCGAGAAAGTCCTGATCGATCTCTGGACCCAGGAAGGGCACCTGGTGCCATCGCCATTTCCACGACTGCCATGGCGCGAGGCCATGGAGCGGTTCGGTATCGACAAGCCTGATCTCCGCTACGGCCTCGAATTCCAGGACCTGACGATGCTGGCAGGCCCCGACGCGGCGCCATTCGTCCACGAAGCCATTTCAGCTGGCGGCCGGCTGCGCGGAATCGTGATGGAAGGTGGAGGCGCGCTTTCACGCAAGGAGCTGGACAGCCTCGCCGCATTGGCAAAGACGGCCAAAGCCGGCGGCCTGATCTGGGCCAAGCGCACTTCCACGGGCTGGGAAGGGCAGGGCGTCAAGGCGGCAGGCCAGGCCATGCTTGACCAGTTCACCGCCAGGGAAGGCACGCTGCTGCTGGCTGTCGTGGGCGCGGACGTGGTCACTTCGGCCGCCCTCCACTCCATTCGCTCGGCCCTGATCCGCCGACCCGAGGTCACGCCGTTTTCCGATCACGCGTTCTGCTGGGT
>JBEPVA010000235.1:0-5316 GCA_041691295.1 Gemmatimonadota bacterium | reverse complement strand
ACCCGGATGCGGACCAACTTCCGCGATCTGTCCGCCAGGACCAGGGCCCGGATCGACTCGGTGCTCACCGACTCGCAGCGGATCCGGTTGCCCCGAACCAGCTCGCACATCCCCATCGAGCACGAACCCGAGCCGGGTGAGCGCAGCGGAATCGATCGCGAAGGGAACCGGAGCACCACACTGCCGGTCTCCGGCCCTGAGGCCTCCTCGCGGTAACCATTGGGCCTCACGGAGGCCGCTCGCCGACTAGTATTCCCATCGGTTCACTCGTTTGTCTCCTCCATCAATACGGCGTCACGATGCGGATCCATCCAACACTGCTGTCAGGATTCCTTCTGCTGGCATGCGCGGCCTCCCTGGCCGCTCAAGGCGGCGGGATGGGCGGCCGGCGCGGCGGTCATCGCGGCGGCGGCGGCGCCACGACGCACAGTGACCGATCCGACCTGATCACCGATCCGGTGATCTGGGACGGACCTCCGTCCTATGCCGAGCTGCCCCAGACCATTCAGCTCTCGCCCGGTCAGAAGACTCGGTACAACGCGGCGTACGACACCTTCATGGTGGCGACCAAACGGGTGCGCGATCAGGCTCGGACCAACCGCTCCGCAATGCTGGGAAACGCACCGGGGCCGCTGCAGGGAGGTTCCGACGCGGCGGGCGGTGGCGTCGCGCCGTCAGCCTCGGTGATGGACGACCTCAAGCAGGAGGGCCAGTACCTGTCGGAAAAACAGTCTGTGTTCGACAAGACGATTCAGACGTTTTTCTCCAAGGGACAGATGAAGGAGTACAAAAAGTGGCGCAAGGAACAGCGCAACCAGGCTGACGCCGAGCAGCGCCAGCATCAGGGTGGCGGCAGACGTGGACAGGGCGGTCCGCCGTCCTGATCGCGGTGCTCGCCGGCTGCGCACCGCAGCAGCGAGGTGATGGCGGCGGTGGATTTCCCGGCCCGATGGCGGCGCCCAGCCCGCCTATCCCGATCGTGCCGGGCAAGGTGGCCCGGATCGAGGGATTCAGTACCGCCATGAAGGTGGGCTCGATGGTGTATATCTCCGGCCAGGTGGCGCTCGACAGCCTGGGCGCACTGGTCGGCGGCACCGATCTCTCGGCCCAGGCCGTTCAGGCGCTGGCCAACCGGCCACGGTGGTACGCGCCGCACAGGGCGTCCCGGCCGACGTGGTCCACTGGATTCCCAGCGATCTCAAGATCCTGCAGGAGGCCAGCGCGGCTTGGTTCCCAGCAACATCTGCTCCGGCGGTGACCATCGTCGGGGTGACCACGCTGCCGCGCGAAGACCTGCTGGTAGCGGTGGACGGGGTGGCAGTGCTTCGGGGCGAGCTGCCGGACCGGACCCGATCATCGGCAATCGCCGGCAGGATTCGCCGCTGAGTCCAGGTGCGCCAGCGGACTGCCGCCGAGCGGTCAGTCGCGGTACCCGCCCTCGCTGATCGTCGGCAAGTCCTCACCCAACCTCTCGGCCAACCTTCGGCCCTGGCGGTTCTGGACCGCCGCCCGCCAGACCTACCGAATAATCTTCGGCGGACGCCAGTGAACCGCGCTGGAACTGGATCAGCACTTTGTCCGTACCACCAGTTCGTTCCCTCCCATACCAGTCACCACTAAATTGGCCGCATGCTACTGCCATTGCTGCTGTTCCTGCAGGCTGCCGTCCCGGTGGCCCCGACGGCTCCTGCCCCGGTTCCCCGTCTCGAACGGTCCGACAAGGTCGATGGCGTCCTCGATGAGCCGGCCTGGTCCGAGGCCGCACGCCTCACCGGGTTTCATCAATACACCCCGGTCGACAGCCGGGACGCCGAGGAGCGGACCGAGGTGCTGGTCTGGTACGCGCCCGACGCGATCTACTTCGGGATCATTGCCCATGACCACAATCCCGGCGCCATCCGGGCCACGCACGCCGATCGCGACAAGATCGACTCGGAAGACAACGTCACCATTTACCTCGACACCTTTAACGACCGGCGGCGGGCCTACTTCTTCACCGTCAACCCACTCGGGGTCCAGCAGGACGGTGTCCGGAGCGAAGGTGGCTTCACCGCCGGATCGCTGGTTGGCGGCACCACCGACAAGAATCCCGATTTCATCTGGGAATCGGCCGGACGGCTCACCGACAGCGGCTATGTGGTCGAGCTCAAGGTGCCGTTCAAGAGTCTCCGCTATGGCAGCGGCAGCGAATGGGGGCTCAACATCGCGCGATTGATCCAGCGCACCGGTTATACCGACACCTGGACCGACACCCGGCGGGCCAATGCCAGCTTCCTGCTGCAGTCGGGCACCATCACCGGGCTGCACGATCTCAAGCGCGGCATCGTGGTCGAGGCCCAGCCCTTCATCACGTTTTCCAGGAACAACGCCCGGGCCATCGACGGCACGTACGATCATGGCAAGGTCGTCACCGAACTCGGCGCCAATCTCAAGCTGGGACTGACCAGCAGCACGACGGTGGACGCCACCGTCAATCCCGACTTCAGCCAGGTCGAGTCGGACGTCGGGCAGGTCACGGTCAATCAGCGTTTCGCGCTCTACTTCCCCGAGAAGCGCCCGTTCTTCCTCGAGGGGATCGAGACGTTCGCCACCCCCAACCGGCTGGTCTACACCCGGCAGGTCCAGAATCCGGTCTGGGGCGGCAAGGTGAGCAGCAAGACCGGGCCACTCGCGATCGGATTCCTGAGCTCCGAGGACGAGCTGGGGGGGCCCGACGCCTACTTCAACATCCTGCGGGCCCGGGCCGACGTGGGCAGCAACTCGACCGCCGGCATCGTGGCCACCAATCGGTTCGGGCCCGGCACCACCAACACGGTCTTCGCGGCGGACACGAGGGTCGTGTTCGGCCAGCTGTATTACTTCGGCGCGCAGGCGGGGTTGTCCTCCACCAGCAGCCAGGGCACCGGCGTCACCGCCCCGATCTGGCAGCTCGAGGTCGACCGCACCGGGCGCTCGTACGGCTTCAATTATCAGGTCAACGGCATCGGGAAGGGATTCGAGAGCGACGCCGGGTTCGTTCCCCGGACCGACATCGTGCAGGCCCACTCCTTCAACCGCTTCTCGGCCTATGGCCGGCGGGGGGCGCTGCTGGAGCGGGTCAATGTCTATAACGCGATCCAGGGGCTGTGGCAGCACGACGAATTTTCCCTGGGGCATCCGCTCGAGGGCAGCATCAACATCAATTCCAGCCTTCAATTCCGCGGCGGATGGCAGATCTCTCCGTCGGTGACACCAGTGACGTTCGTGCACTACGTGCCAGGGACCTATGACAATTATGCCATCAGCGCTGGCGGCGGTCCGACTCCCTACGCCGCTCCCGAGGGTGTGGACAACGGCTATGACATGAGCCTGACCATCGGGACGCCGGTGTTCCAGAATTTCGATGGGACGGTCCTCATCGACCGTGCCCGCGGCCCGATCTTCGCTGAGGCGTCGACCGGCAACCTGACCTCGATCACCGGCTCGATCGATCTCCGGCCCCTGCGCTCGCTCCGGATGGAGGCCCTCTTCACCTACGCGAGCCTGACCCGGGCGCGCGATGGCAGCGAATTCGGCCGGACGATCATTCCCCGGCTCAAGATCGAATACCAGATCACCCGGCCGCTCTTCTTCCGCATCGTAGGCGAATATCGCAGCCAGCGGACTGCCGAGCTGCGGTCGGCGGTGGAGGGATTGCCGCTGCTGGTGGATGGGGTATTGGCGACGAGCTCCGAGACCAACAACCTCCGGCTCGACGCCCTGCTCAGCTTCCAGCCGTCTCCCGGCACCGTGGCCTTCTTCGGCTACGGCACCGGGCTGGATGACACCCGGCCGTTCTCCTTCAGCAATTTCAGCCGGGAGAGCGACGGGTTTTTCGTGAAGTTTGCCTATCAGTTTCGGCGCTGACGGCCGCCGCATCCCGAGCCGCAGAACCACGCGGAAGCGGCAGCCGCGCACTGCGCAGACCCTTCGGGATGAGGTCCATCATCGCAATGAATTGGTCTGGGTGAAATCAAACGCGTTGTTCAACGGGTTGGCCTGGGCATACAGCGGGCGCCGAGTGACAAGCGGTCAGCGCCCGGATAGCGATTGTGCCGCGGCGGGACGCCGGCCTCAGCCGGTCTCGTCCTCGGCGATGAGCGAGACGTTGACCTCCCCGTCATCGTCGTACTGCACCGTGACCTGCCAGGGCTTGCAGCAGACCGGGCAGTCCTCGACATAGTTCTGCTCAGCCCCGCTACCGGCGTCGATCGCGATGACGACTTCCTCGCCACAATACGGGCAGATCACTTCCGCTTCAGTGGCGACGGTGCCGTCGCCAAGGGGGAATTCTTCCTCGCCATATTCTTCGTCAGCCACGGTACGCTCCTGCTGGAAGCCGGTTACATTTCACACACCGCATGGACAATCCTGCTGCACCTGTCCGCCCGACCTGGCCGGTGCCGGCCCTGGTCGTTACCGCCGCGCTGCTCGCGGCGCGCGCACTCGCCGTTCCAGTCCTTGCCGATCCTACCGGCGCCGCACTTCCCGATTCACTGCACCTGCAGACGCCCCTCCTCTACCTCCTGCTGGCGCCGCTGTTCGGCACCTGGGATGCCATCACCCTGCTCAGTATGGAGCGGCTCAAGGGTTTCCTGTGGGGCATGGCGCTGCTGTACCTGCTGTGGCGCCTCTGGGCCGCCCGGAACCGTGACCTGACGCCGATGCGGCGTGCCGCACGGGAACTGCTGGTCGCCCTGGGAACGGTTGCAGGGTTCGTGGTGTTCGTGCTGGCAGGCATTCTCTGGCACCGGCCGATGCTGGCGCTGGCAGGCGCCGGACCGGACCAGATCGTGGCCGACCTGCACAGTCATACCAATGTGAGCCACGACGTCAGGGGCACCCTGATGCGGAACTACGACGTGCCTGCCAGCCGCCGCTGGCACGCCCGCGCCGGATTCGACGCTTTCTTCGTTACCGATCATAACACCACGGCCGGGTGGAAGGCCGCTCGAGGTTCCGCCGGCATGCGGCCGGCCGCCTGCCCTGGCATCGAGGTCAGTGCCTGGCGGGCCCACATCGTCCTGCTCGGCGATACCACGGACGTCGAACAGTCGCAATACGACGGCTCACTGCCCAGGGTCCTGCAGTTGCTGCGTGACAGCCGGAGCCGCTATGGCGCGCTGGCGATTGCCTCGCTACCGGAATACGACCGGGCCTTCTGGCCGGTCCTCGACAGCCTCGTGGCCGCGGGCGTGGCGGGATTCGAGATCGTCAATGCCTCTCCCAAGGCCTCGGACTTCCCGCTGGCCCACCGCGACTCGGTCATCCGAACCGCTCGACGCCATGGCCTGCTGC
>JBEPVA010000234.1:0-5337 GCA_041691295.1 Gemmatimonadota bacterium | reverse complement strand
GCTGTTCGCCGTTCGCCGTTCGCCGTTCGCCGTTCGCTGTTCGCTGTTCGCTGTTCGCTGTTCCTGTCTCCCGTCTTCCGTCTCCTTTCTCAAGCCCCGTCACATGCCCTGGACCCGCGAACAAGCCCTCGCCCTGATGCAGCAGTACACCGCCTCCGATGCGCTGCGGAAGCACATGTACGCCGTCGAGGCCGCCATGCGCGCCATGGCCATCAAACACGGCGAGGATCCGGAGTGGTGGGGCATCGTTGGACTGCTGCACGACTTTGACTACGAGCGGTTTCCCAACCCCGACCAGTCTGGCGAGCAGGAGCATCCGGCCGAAGGAGTGCGCATCCTGGCAGGGTTGGGGTTTCCTGAGGAAGGACAGCGGGCCATCCTGGGCCACGCCCGCTACACCGGGGTATCGCGCGACACACCGCTGGCCAGGGCCCTCTTCGGGGTCGACGAGCTGTGCGGCTTCCTGGTGGCCTGCGCCCTGGTCCGCCCCTCGCACAGCCTCAAGGACCTTGAAGTCGCCAGCGTCAGGAAGAAGTTCAAGGACAAGGGATTCGCCCGCGGGGTCAGCCGGGAGGACGTGAACCAGGGGGCAGCCGAGCTGGCCCTCCCGCTGGAGGACCACATCGGCTTCGTGCTCGAGGCGCTGCGGCCGGTGGAAGAATCGCTGGGACTGGGAATTCCGGCCCAAGGATGAACGCGGGCTCCCCCGACGGCGACTTGCTCGAAGCCGCCTTTGAGCGGGCCGCCGCCGCCCGCGCGGTCGGTGGCAACCAGCTGACCCTGCTGGTCGATGGTCCCGCGGCGTATCCCGCCATGTTCCAACTGATCGAGCAGGCCACCGAGCGGATCCGGTTCGAGAACTACATCATCAGTTCCGATGCCACGGGAGTCCGCTTCGCGGAGGCCCTCATGGAGCGGGCCCGGGCCGGAGTCAAAGTCTCGGTCCTGGGCGATTGGCTGGGTTCCTCCGCCACCCGGCGTCGCTACTGGCGGTTGTTGCGCGAGGCCGGCGTCGAGGTCCGTCATTTTCATCCGCCCAATCCGCTGAGGTTGTTCGACAACCTGTCGCGTGACCATCGCAAGCTGGTGGTGGCCGATGGCCGGCGGGCCGTGATCGGTGGGCTGTGCATCGGTGATGAATGGAGTGGCAATCCGGCGGAGGACCGGCTGCCGTGGCGGGACACCGCCGTCATGGTTGAGGGGCCAGCGGCCGGGCTGCTCGAGCAGGCGTTCGGCGACACCTGGCATGAGGCCGGCGGCGCCGTACTGGGCCCGGTCGACGCCGACGTATTCGAACCCGGCGCCAGTCGGGTCAGAGTCCTGCGGGGCCTGCCGGGCCGGGAACGCACCATCCGTGTCCTCGAGCTGCTGGCCACCATGTGCCGGGAGCGGCTGTGGATCACCGATGCGTACATGCTGCCACCGCACCGGCTGCTCCAGGCCCTGCTCGACGCCGCCAAGAGTGGGGTCGACATCCGCCTGCTGGTGCCGGGATCCAGTGACCTGCCCTGGATCCGCAACCTGACCCGGATCGGCTACCGCACCATGCTCCGGGCCGGGATCCGGATCTACGAGTGGGACGGCCCGATGCTGCACGCCAAGACGCTGGTCGCCGATGGCCGCTGGTGCCGCATCGGGTCCAGCAACCTCAATCCGTCAAGCCTGATGGGGAACTACGAACTCGACGTCATGACCGACGACCGGGATCTGGCCGGTGCCCTCGAGGCCCAGTTCCGCCGGGACCTCGGCCAAAGCCGGGAAGTGGTCCGGGTGCCCGGCCGGGGCCCTCGTGAACTGGCCGCGGTCATGCCGAGCCGGTTGCTGCGGGAGGCGCCCGAACTGGCTACCGGGCACCACCGCCGGGCCCGCGGCGAGGGTCGCCGCCGGGCGGTACTCACGCTCCGTTCGATCGCCGGGGGGGCCCGGCGCTCGATTTACGGTCCACTGGCCCTGGTCCTCGTCGCGCTGGGCATCCTGTTCTGGGCCCTGCCCCGAATTTCGGCCACTGTCGCGGCTCTGGTCTGCGCCTGGCTCGCGGTCGCGGCCTTTCTCGAGGCCCTGGACCGCCGTCGTGCCTGACTTCCGGGACCCCGTTTTCAGCTGCTTTCCAGGGTTCAACGAACGGGTGTATCCGTGCGTATTGCCCCTGTGACGGACGCGGAGCTCGCCGCCGAGGCCGCCGCTGGAAATGCGGAGGCATTCGGGCAGCTGATCGAGCGTCACACCCCGCAGATCCGGCGGATCACCCGGGCGGTGCTGTCCGAACCCGCCGACGCCGATGACGCGGCCCAGGAAGCGTTCCTGGCCTGCTGGCGATATCTCGGTCGTTACGATCCTGCCCGCCCGTTCGGCCCCTGGCTGATCCGGATCGCGGTCAATGCCGCTCGGGATGTGCGCCGGCGCCAGCGGTCACGCCCGACCGAACCGCTGGCCCCGGACCTCGCGCTGCAGCAGGCCGGTCCGGATCGGCGCGCTGCCCGGGCTGAATTGCGGGAAAGTCTCAACCTGGCGCTGGCGGAGTTACCGGAACGGCAGCGCCTCGCGGTCGTGCTGTTCGACGCCGAAGGCTACAGTCACCGCGAGATCGCCGGGATGCTCGGCGTCGCCGAGGGAACGGTTCGATCCGATGTGTTTCATGCCCGCTGCGCCCTTCGGGTGGCGCTGGCACCATATCAGGAGGAGTCCCGATGACGATCCCCAATCCGTTCGACCATGCCCCTGACCCGGTGCTGGGCCAGCTGCTGCGAGCCCATCTCACCGCGCCGGAGGACACCGGCTTCACCACCCGGGTGCTGGCCCGGCTGGGCGCCAGGGAAGATTCCAGTCTCGATGTCCTGGGCGGCTGGGCCCGGACCGGCATCGCGGCGGCCCTGGTGCTTGCCATGGCGGCCGCATTTGCCGCCCGGGCCACCACCATTGCGACGGGCGCCGACGAAGGGTTGCTCCCGTCGGCCGAAACCGTCCTGGCCTCCGCCACCAGCGTCCGCTGAGGCACCCGGTATGCCACTGACCCGATCGACTCGCTCCGCCGTCCTGCTGTTGATCGCCACGTTCGTACTCGGCGCGGCCGCGGGCGTGGCAGGCACCGCGCTGTTCGGGCCCGGCGACTCGGGCCGGCCCCGCCGCCCCGATCCGGAACGGTACCAGAAGCGGTTGACTCACGAACTTGAATTAACGGCGGTCCAGCGGGACAGCGTGCGCACCATCCTGTCGCTGCACCGGGCCGGGCTCGATTCGGCGTGGGCCGATGCCGGCAACCGGATCGAAACTCTGCGCATCGCGATCCGTTCAGAGATCGCCCAGCAGCTCACTCCAGAACAGCAGCGAAAGTATGCGGCCATGAATCAACGGAACGACAGCCTGCGCCGGCAGGCCGAGAAGTGACCCTTCGTTCAGCCATCGGCTCGATCACCCTGCTGGCGTTTGCCGTCACGGTCGCTGCTCAGAGTCCTTCCGTCATGCTCCAGCCGGCCGGGGCCGGCCAGTCCGTGACGCTGCAGCAGGCCATTGCGCTGGCGCAGAAGGTCCAGCCGAGCAGCGTGCAGGCGCTGGGCAGCGTGCGGTCGGCCCAGGCGCAGCAGAAGGTTGCGTTCGGCGAATGGCTGCCGTCGCTCAACGGCAACGCCAGCACCACGACCAGCTACAGCTCGGCCTCCAGGCTCAATACCGCCACCAACAGCTTCACCGGAGGCACGACCCAGAGCATCAACCTGGGATTGTCGAGCAGCTGGGATGTCTTTACCGGCTTCCGGCGCGGCGCCGATCACCGGGCGGCGGATGCCACCCGCCTGGCCGCCGAGGCCGCGTTGATCGATTCGCGATTCCAGGTAGCGCTCAGCACCACCACCGCCTTTTTTGATGCGCTGGCGGCCTCGCAACTGGTGACGGTCCGGCAGTCCACCGTCAAGCAAGCTGAGGAGCAGCTCAAGATCTCGATCAACAAGCTCAAGGCCGGCAGCACCACCCGCAGCGACTCGCTCCGCTCAGTGGTGAGTCTGGGCACCGCTCAGCTTCAGCTGACCCAGACCCTGAGTGCCCTGGCCACCGATGAAGCGCGGCTGGCCCAGCTGATCGGCGTGAGGGGCCGGGTGTCCGCGGCCGATGATTCCTCGTTTTACCACGTCCAGCCGGCCCCTGACAGTGCGGCCCTGTTCTCCGACGCGCTTGACGCCGCGCCCACCGTCCGGAACACCGAGGCACTGGCCAAGGCCGCCCGGGCCCAGTTGACCGCGGCCAAGGCCGGCTATTGGCCAACCGTGGCACTGTCGGCCAATACCAACTGGAGCGGCAGCGATCCGAACAGCTACCGGCTGAACAACCAGAGCTCTCTGTCGCTCGGATTGTCCTGGAACATCTTCAACAAGTTCATCCGCGAGCAGACGATTACCCTGCGGGACATCGCGGTGGATAACGCCGATGCCATCGCGGCGGACCAGCGGCACCTGGTGGAGTCGAGCCTGACCGGGGCGCTGGCGGACTTCGAAGCGGCCCAGCTGGGCATCAGTATCTCAGCCACCAGCGTGGATGCCGCGCAGGAGGATCTCCGGGTCCAGCAGGAGCGGTACCGGGTCGGAGCAGGGACCATTCTTGAGGTGTTGACGTCGCAGGCGGCACTGACCCAGGCCCAGGTGGACGAGGTGAATGCCCGTTTCACCTACCTGGAAGCCAAGGCGCGGATCGAAGCGCAGATCGGACGGCAACTGTGAGCAAGCCGATGGAAAACACCGCCGAGCGGATGGCCATGCTGCCGGCCGACGTGCCGCGGGATGCCGTCATCGTCACCCGTAATCTGCATCGCGAGTACGACATGGGTGGCGAGATCGTCTATGCGCTGCGCGGCCTGGACCTCAACGTCCGGCGCAACGAGTACGTCGCCATCATGGGTCCGTCCGGCTCCGGCAAGTCGACTTTGATGAACATGATCGGCTGTCTCGACACCCCGACGTCGGGGGAGTACTGGCTCAATGGCTACCGGGTCTCGGAGCTGGCCGATGATGCGCTGGCCCGGATCCGCAACAAGGAAATCGGCTTCGTGTTCCAGACCTTCAACCTGCTGCCCCGGGCCACCGCGCTGCAGAACGTCGAGCTGCCGCTGGTGTATGCCGGTCTGGGCCGCAAAGAGCGGCGGCAGGAAGCGGAGCTGGCGCTGACCAAGGTAGGGCTCAAGGACCGGATGTCCCACCGGCCCAATGAACTGTCCGGCGGCCAGCGCCAGCGGGTGGCCATTGCGCGGGCCCTGGTCAACAAGCCCAGCATCCTGCTGGCCGACGAACCGACCGGCAACCTCGACTCCACTACCGGCGAGGAGATCATGGGGCCTGTCACTTATACCCATCT
>JBEPVA010000233.1:0-5380 GCA_041691295.1 Gemmatimonadota bacterium | reverse complement strand
CCAGAGCCGGAAGGACGCCGTCCGGGAGCTGGTTGACCGGTTTGGCCTGGCCCGGAATGAGGCCTATCGCATTGTCATGGAGCTGCCGTGATCCGACTGATCTCGATCGCCGCCGTACTGCTGATGGCCGTGGAGCCCGGTGCTCCGCGGCCACCTGGGCTGCTCGAAATCGGGCGGTTGCATTACGAGGGCGGGGGAGACTGGTACGCCAATCCGTCGAGCCTCCCCAACCTGATCCAGGCCGTGGGCAGCCGCACCACGCTGCGGATCTCGCCGCAGGAGGAGGTCGTGAAGCTGTCGGATGACGCGCTGTGGAATGTGTCGTACCTGCACATGACCGGACATGGCAACGTCCATTTCAGCGATGCCGACCTGGTTACGCTCCGCCGTTGGCTGCTGCAGGGCGGCTTTCTGCATGCCGACGACAACTACGGGATGGACAGTTCGATCCGGCGGGAACTGGCCCGGCTGTTTCCGGATCATCCGCTGGTCGAGGTCCCGCTGGATCATCCGATCTATCACCTGGTGTACGACTTCCCGAAGGGGCTGCCCAAGATCCACGAGCACGATGGCAAGCCGGCCCAGGGCTTCGGAATCTTTCTCGATGGCCGGCTGGCGGTCTACTACACCTACCAGTGTGACCTCGGCGATGGCTGGGAAGACGAATCGGTCCATCACGATCCCCCGGAAATGCATGAAATGGCGCTCCGGATGGGCGTCAACCTGTTTGCCTATGCCGTGGGATACGGCGGATGACGACGGCGGCCGCGCTGCAGGAGTTGGCCGTACCGCTCCGCCGCTGGCGCCGGCTGGCGTGGGCCGCCGCTATTGTGGGCAGCGTGGTGGCCAGCATCGCGATCGCGGCCTTGATCGTGAAGACCGGAGTGGTCTCGCATCCGGCCTGGGTACTGGTGGCGTGGACCGTTGCGGCAACTGCGGCGATTGTTCTCGCTGTCGGCGCGAGTCGTGACATCCGATTTACCCCATCCTGGCTGGCGCGGGATCTCGAGTCGCGGGCGCTCTGGCGATCCGGCGGACTGCTCGGATTGCTGGAGGATGGCGCCGCCGGCACCAGTGCTTCGCTCCGCGAAGTCGCGGACCAGCGCGCGGCGCTGGAACTGAGCCAGCGCGGAGCCGACGCGCTGCAGCCCGTGGCCAGTGGCGTACGGCGCCAGGCGGGATGGGCTGGCGGCCTGCTGCTGATTTCCCTGGCTGGCTTTGCCCTGCTCGGCCCGTCGCGAGGCTCGACCGCCGCGCTCTGGCATCCAGCCCTGGCCTGGAAGGCCACCCTCTCGCCGGTCTCGCTGGCGGTCTCACGCAGCGACGTGATGCGCGGCGATTCGGTCACCCTCAGTCTCGAGGCCTACGGTCGCCATGCCGGCACCCTCTGGACCCGGGCACCGGGTGAGAGCTGGCGGGCGGAAGCCATCGGATTCGACAGTGCCGGCCGGGCCAGTCGGATCATCGGACCGCTGCAGTCTGACCTGTTTCTCCGGCTCAGCAGCGGTGGTAAGGGATCGGACACGCTGCTGATCCGGGTTCGGGTTCCGGCCTTCCTCGGCAGTCTTTCGCTCACCGCGCACTACCCGCGCTACCTCAAGCTCGAGGACGAACCGCTGCCGACCGGCGGCGACACCCTCGTCCTTCCCGCCGGCACTCGACTCGACGTCAAAGGCGAAGCGACAGCGCCACTGACCCACGCCGAATGGACCTCGGATGCGGGCGATCACATCTGGCCGCTCGAGGTCGACGGCAGCCACCTCTCCGGCGCACTCACCCCGGGCAGCACCGGCACGATTCGTCTCTCGCTGACCACCGCCGACGGTGTGCCGCTGGCGAGCGGGCCCGTCGCAATTCCGTTGAAAGTCATTCCCGATCTGGCGCCGACCATCGAGGTTCCGGTCCCCGGCACCGATACGGTGCTGCCCGTCTCGCTTCGACTGACGCTGGTACTCGATGCCCGCGACGATCATGGCCTGTCGAAGGTCACGATCGAAACTCGACGTCACAGCCGACTGGGTTTCGTCGATTCGGCCCAGTTCGAAACCGTACCGCTTCCCGGCACCGATCCCGACCGCGCCATCCTGACCTGGCCGCTCGATCTGCTCAACCGCGGATTGCTGCCCGGCGATTCGGTGCACCTCATCGCTCATGCCACGGACAACAGTCCCGCCGGGCTGACGGCACATTCGCGGGAATACGTCTTTCGGGTACCGGCCGAGGATGAGCTGCGAGCCGCGACGCGCCAGGCGGCTCAAGCCATTGCCGGGCGGCTCGACAGCCTGAGCAAGAGCGCCAAGGCGCTCGAACGCCAAACCGGGGACCTGGCCCAGGAACGGGCCCGTGAAGGACAGCAGAAGAATGGAGCCGAAGATCCGGCTCTCTCGTTCGATGCCGCCAAGCGCGGCGAGACGGTGGCGGCGGAGCAGGAGAAGCTGCAGCGCCAGGCCGAGGAGGTTCGGCGGATGCTGGAGCAGCTGCAGCAGAGCGCCAAGGCGGCCGGTGTCAACGATCCGGCATTCGACGCCCAACTCAAGCAGATCCAGAGCGAGCTCGATCGTGCGCTGACGCCCGAACTGCGGCAGAAGCTTGCGGCGCTGCAGCAGGCACTCAAGAGCCTCGATCCCGAGCAGAGCCGCGATGCGTTGAGCCAGCTGGCCGACGCCCAGAAACAGCTCAAGGAAGCGCTGGAGCGCTCGAAGGAACTATTCCGCCGCGCCGCGCTTGAGGGAGACATGGCCAACGCCGCCGCCGAGGCCAAGGACCTCGCCCGCCAGCAGGAAAGCTGGAGCGCCAAGGCGCCGAGCGCTGACTCGACGCAGGCTGCCGCGGCCGAGAAACAACTCTCGGCTCGCGCCGATTCTTTGAGCTCCGCGCTGCAGCAGCTGAGCAGCCAGGTCGATAGCGGTGGCGCCGCCGAAAAGATGGAGCAGGCCGGCCAGCAGGCGGCCCAAGCGGCCCAGCAGATGAAGAGCGCGGCTGGCCAGATGCAGAAGGGCCAGCGCAAGGCCGCCGGGGAACAGGGCAAGCAGGCGGCAGACAAACTCAAGCCGCTGGGAGAGCAGCTGGACCAGGCCCGGCAGGAGCAGCAGCAGCAATGGCGGGAAGAGGTGGTGGCCGGCCTCGACGCTGCGCTGTCCGATGCCAGCCGACTGACCGCCAGTCAGCTCGAGCTGTCCGAGCGGCTGCGCCGCGGCGAGAATGGCGCCTCGGTCCGGGCCGCCCAGGGCGCCATCGAGGAAGGAACTGAGCGCCTGTCGGAGGCACTCAAGAACCTGGCCGGCAAGAACGCGCTGGTCCCACCGGCCACCGGCCAGGGTCTGGCCCAGGCCCAGCGGATGATGCAACAGTCGCGTGAAGCGATCTCGTCGCCGTCGCCAAGCCCGCGCGACGCCGCCGACAAGGCTGGTGCCGCCGTCGACGCCCTCAATGCCTCGGCCTACCAGCTGGTGCGGGCCCGCGGCGATGTCTCGGGGGCCGGCTCGGGTTCCGGCATGGCCGAGGCCATGGAAAAGATGCAGCAGCTTGCGGGGCAGCAGGGGCAGGTGGGCCAGCAGGCTGGCGGGCTGCTGCCGATGCTGGGGGCCCAGGGTGGAGGCAGCCAGTCTCAATTGCAGCAGCTGGCGGCCCAGCAGCGCGCCATCTCGGAACAGCTCGAACGACTCAAGGCCTCCGGTGATGCACCGGGCGCGGGCGCCATGGCCGACGAGGCCGGTGACCTGGCTAAACGACTGGAAGCGGGACAGCTCGACCGCCAGACCGTCGAACGGCAGGAGCACCTGTTCCGCCGGATGCTCGATGCCGGCCGGACCCTGCAAGGCCAGGAGCAGGACGACCAGAAGGAGCGGCAGAGCACGACCGCCACCGGTGACAGCGTGCACCTGCCGCCGGCGCTGGAGGCGCGGCTGCGCGACGTGGGCGGCGGACTCAAGCTGCCGAGCTGGGAAACGCTGCAGCGCTTCTCGCCCGAGGAGCGGCGGCTGGTGGTGGAATATTTCCGCCGGCTGACCGAAGCGCCCAGGCCATGACGCGCGGGGCCGGACTGATCCTGATTCTGTCGCTCGTCAGTGGGGCAGCCCACGGCCAGGCCCAGCCTCAGCAGAACAGCGAGATGGCGCGGGGCTACGACCTGGAGCGCCGCAGCGATTTTGCCGGCGCCGAGGTGGTGTATCGGAAGATCCTGGAGAGCCGCCCCGCGGATATGGCTGGCCTGGTGGGTCTCGAGCGGGTGCTGACCCAGCTTAATCGCCCGGCTGATCTTTCTCCGGCGCTCCGCCAGGCGCTGGCCGTCGATTCGACCAAGGGGCTGATCTATGGATTGGCCATCCGCACCTTTACCACGCTGGGCCAGCCTGACAGCGTGCGGCGGATCGGCGAGCAGTGGAGCCGGATCCTGCCTGATGATGATGCCGCCTATCGCGAATGGGGCATGGCGCTGGTCGCCCTGGGAGACCGGCAGGGAGCCCGAAAGGCGTTTCTGCTGGGCCGCGACCGCCTCAAGCAGCCCGATGTGATGGCAGCGGAGCTGGCCCAACTGGCCATCACCTCGCTCGACTACGCCACCGGTACCCGTGAGTGGCTGCTGGCGCTGCAGCGAATCCCCGGCTACCGGGCGACCGCATCGGCCACGCTGGCATCGGCGCCTGAAAACGCCAGGGCCGAAATTCTCCGGCAGATCGACCAGGCCAGCGGCACGGCGCCGCTGATGCTGGCCGTCGATCTGCGCTCCCGCTGGGGCGATCCGCTGGGGGCGCTCGACCGGCTCAAGGCCGCGCTGCCCACGCCGGACGCTGCGGCGCGGGATGTCCTGCAGCAATTTCTCGAATCCACCCGAAACACTGGCACGGTACCGAACCTGACGGCGCGGGCCCGGGCCCTCGAACTGCTGGCCCAGCACTCACCGACGGCTCAGCAGGCGGCGGTGCGAGTGGAGGCGGCCCGAACCTACGGTGCGGCCGGCGACCAGGCAGCGGCGCGTCGAGTGTTGGCGCTGGCGGCGAGCTCCAATGGTTCGCCGATCGAGGTGGCTGGAGCCGCCACGGCGCTGATCGAATTGATGGTGGCGGCCGACTCGGTTGAAGCGGCGGCCATCCAGTTGCCCCGGGTCCGGTCTTCGATTCCGGCGGAGGAGTACGCCCGGCTCAACCGGCTGGTGGCGGAGGGATGGATTCGGCGCGGAGCGTTTGAACGGGCCGATACCGTGCTGGCCAACGACAGCACTGTCGATGGCCTGGCACTGCGGGGCCGCCTGGCGCTGTACCGCGGCGACCTGACCGGCGCCAGGACCACCTTGCACGATGCCGGCCCGTTTGCCGTCAGCCGCGAGTCCGCCACCGAGCGCACCGCGCTGCTCGCGGTGCTGCAGCCGATCGAGCAGGAC
>JBEPVA010000232.1:0-5413 GCA_041691295.1 Gemmatimonadota bacterium | reverse complement strand
GCCCATGGCCACCCGGAGGCCGCCCTCCCATGAGGGTGCCTTGACCAGGTCGACGATACGCCAGGTGAAGTTGACGGCCAGAATGGTGCCGAGGACAAAATGAAACTGAGGGACGTAACGGGCATGCCGTTCGAAGGATTGAGACTGCGACATAGGGGGCCTGGGTCCGGGCAAGTGGGAGTACAATAGTACTCGTACGAACTGCGCAACGCTTCGGGCGCAGGGGATTCACGGTTCACGGGTCAATTGGTGCCGCGTCCCGCGTTCCGCGTTGCTCCTTTCATATATTCAGGTCCTCTCTCCTCTCTCCTCTCTCCTCTCACACCATATAGTTCTTCACCGGATTCAATTCCCGCAGAATCGGCCGCTCCAGGGTGAATCCCGATATATCACTCGGAGTCTGGCCGTCCAGCGCCAGCTCGGACAGAATCCGTCCGATCACCGAGGCAAACTTGAAGGCGTGCCCCGCGCCGATCGCGATGCACACGTTGTCGTGGCCAGGGATCCGGTCGATCACGAAGTCCCGGTCCGGAGTCAGGGTGTACAGGCACGTCTTGGTGTACAGCAGCGGGCCCAGCGCGGTCGGCAGGTACCGCTCGGCCCACTTTACCACCCCGTTGAAGTTGGCCGGGTCAGGCTCGAAGCTCCGGGTATCGGCCGTCACCGGTTGGCCGCCGGCGTCCTGCGCAATCTTGGTGGCCGGCTCGCCGAAGACCGGAAAGCCGTAATAGCACGGATCGTCCATCCAGATCCAGACCGGGAACCGATCCGGGGCAAAGTCCGCGAGGTGCGGCGACCGGAAGTAGCTGACCTGCTCCTGGGTGACTTCGAGCGGCAGCTCGATGCCGAAATTGGCCAGCGCCCGGTTGGACCAGGGCCCCGCCGCGATCAGCAGCTTGCGGCAGCAATAGTGCACTCCGCCCGCCGTGACTTCGTATTCATCACCGCTGGGTCGAATCGCGGTGACGCCCGCCTTGTCCTTGAGTGTGGCGCCATGTTCGCGAGCCAGCCGCTGATGCACGGCGTTGGCCCGCGCCGCCATGGCAATCCCGCTGTCGGCCTGATACAGCCCGTGAATTTCATCGCCGATCTTGAACTGCGGCCAGCGCCGCCGGATCTCGGGGGCATCGAGATGTTCGAATGGGACGGTCTCCGCCCGCATGCTCTCCATGTAGCTGTCGAGCGGGATGGCCGATTGCCGAGGCGCAAAGTCCAGCCCACCGGTCTTGAGCAGGCACGGCTCCTTGCCGTCGGTCTCCACCATGTCCCAGCATTCGTACGCCCGCTTGGCCAGCCGGACATAGGCCGGAGTGTGGTAGGACAGCCGGATGATCCGGCTGTGGTCCTGGCTCTCGCCACGGACATGTCCCAGTTCGAACTGTTCGAGTCCCAGAACATCGGCGCCGCTGCGGCGGGACAGCCAGTAGGCGGCGGCGCTGCCCAGCCCGCCGAGTCCAAGGACGATGCAGTCGTAGTCGGTTCGCATGGAGGAAGATTGAGGACAAGGGCGGTCGGACGCCAGTGTCCCGGCCAATCCGCCCCTTGACATTCTTGCCAGAAGCTGAAGTATAGTCCATATGGTGAAACGGCATTCCACGAATGCAGCCCTCCGCGCCCCCAGCGGGACCCAGGCCGTGGAACGCGCCTTTGCCATCCTGCACGCCTTTACCGACCTGCGGCGCCTGTGGACCCTGGCCGAGCTATCCCGCACCCTTGAGCTCACCAAGCCGACGACGTTGCGGCTGCTCGGTG
Source organism: Gemmatimonadota bacterium (assembly GCA_041691295.1). Lineage (GTDB taxonomy): Bacteria > Gemmatimonadota > Gemmatimonadetes > Gemmatimonadales > GWC2-71-9 > DATEHG01. The sequence goes on along the minus strand of JBEPVA010000232.1, from coordinate 3,661 downwards.
TGCTGGAGCGGGAGGGCATGGTGGAACGGACCGCTTCGGGCAGCGGCTACCGGCTGGGCGCCGGTGCCATGGAACTCGGCGCCAAGGCCCAGCGCAGTCACGGGCTGACCGAAGCGGTGCATCCACTGCTGGAGGAACTGGCCCAATCCACCGGCGAGACCGCCAGCCTCGAAGTCCTGGTTGGCGATCAGATTCTGGTACTGGCCGGGGTACAGGGCAGGCACCGGGTCAGTGTGGCGCCCGATGTCGGCACCCGGTGGCCCGCGCACGCCGCCTCGACCGGGAAGGTCATTCTGGCGGGTTTGCGCGAGCGCGACGGCGATCTCTGGCGTCGCCAGTTTGCTGACCGGGCCCGCCTGGCGGAGCTGACGCCCAGGACGATCAGCTCGATGCGGCGGCTGGATGAGGAGTTGGCCAGGGTCACCCGGCGCGGCTATGCCACCGCCGTAGAAGAACTCGAATTGAATTTCGTGGCCATGGGCGCTCCGGTGCGGGATTCCCGCGGTGAAGTCATCGCCGGACTCAGCCTGGCAGGGCCCGCCTCACGGCTCAACGCCGAACGGATCCGGCAACTGTCCGTGCCCCTGACTCGTGCTGCCGACGAGGCGTCGCGCCGGCTCGGCTGGGTCGGGCCCGCCCGGCCTCGGCCCACCCTGGTCCTGTCGCGGTCACGCGGCAAACGAGGAACTGCTTGATGCGTTTGTCCCGTCTCACTGTTTGCGGAATCGCGTCTGGCGTGGTGGTGCTGGCGTGCCAGTCCGCACCGGCGGTGAGCAGCGGGAACCGTGGCAGCCTTTTGATCGTAGGGGGTGGGGCCGCCCCGCCCGAACTGCCAGCCCGGTTCATCGAACTGGCCGGCGGCAAAGGCGCCAGGATCGCGGTAATTCCGATGGCCAGTGAAGAAGCCCAGGCCACCGGAGACGAAAAAAAGGCCCAGCTCGATTCGCTGGGCGCCCGGAGCTTCGTTTTCCTGATCGACAAGGCCCAGGCGCTCGATTCCTCGACGCTCAAGCAGCTCGACGGCGTGACCGGCGTCTGGTTCTGCGGTGGCGATCAGATCCGTCTGACCGACATCCTGCTCGGCACCCCGGCGCTGGCCCGGATCAAGCAACTGTATCATGATGGCGCAGTGCTCGGTGGGACCTCGGCCGGTGCCGCGATCATGAGTGACTCGATGCTCACCGGCAACCAGTACGGCAAGGACAGCCTGGGTTATTATGGCGACGAGTACGACGGAGTCCGCCGCAAGTTCATTCAGGTCGTGCCGGGACTCGGCTTCCTGTCCGGCGCCATCATCGACCAGCATTTCCTGCGTCGGGAGCGGGAAAACCGGTTGTTCAGTGTGATCCTCGAGCGGCCGAGTCTGGTCGGGATCGGGATCGACGAGGGCACCGCGCTTGAAGTCGGCCCGACCGGCCCCTGGAAGATCCTCGGTGCCAGCGCCGCCATGGTATTCGACGCCCGGCACGCCACCGTGACACCCAATGCGGCGCCGCTGCTCGGTGTCGATGGGGTGGAACTCAAGATCCTGCCGTCGGGCAGCAGTTATGAGCTGAGCACCGGGAAGGCGAAGTTGCCGGCGTCGTAGGGTCTAGGGTCGAGGGGCTTCGGTCCCTTTCGCCTTTCGCCTTTCTCATTTCGCTGTTCGCTGTTCCCTGTTCCCTGTTCGCTGTTCGCTTATCTCCTGTTCGCTTTCGCTGTTCTCTTTTCGCGCTTCTCTGCTGCGTATCGGCACATCAGGTCTCTATTCTGGAGGGACGTCCCATGAAACATTGGCGGTCATGGATGGTGTCTGGCTCACTCTTCGCATTTGCCCTGCTGCTGGGCGGTGCGCGAAGTGCCAGCGCCCAGGGTTCGATCAGTGGTACGGTTTCCGATTCGGGGACCGGTGCTCCGGTGGCGGGGGCGGTCATCATAGTGTCAGGTACCCGGCTGAATGCCACATCCGCAGTGGACGGTCACTATGCCATTCCAGATGTGCCGGCCGGCAGCCAGTCGGTGCAGATCCGCGCCATCGGGTATGCCGCGGTGCAGCGCGGGGTGCTGGTCACGGCTGGCCAGGCGGCCACCGCGGACTTTTCACTCCGGAGCCGGCCCATCGAGCTCGACGAGATCGTGGCCACCGGCTACGGGACCCAGAACCGCGGTGATCTGACCACCGCCATCGGTTCCGTGTCCGGCGACCAGATCCATGGTCAGCCGACCGCCGGTCTCGATGCCGCGCTCAAGGGCAAGATTGCCGGTGTCGAAATCGACCAGAATGCCGGCAACCCCGGCAACGCGATCTCGGTCCGGATCCGCGGCGTGGCTTCACTCACGGCCAATTCCCAGCCGCTGTTCGTGATCGACGGAGTGCCGATGAACTCGACTGACATTTCCCAGCTTGGCCTCGGTGGCCAGGGCATCAACGGGGTCACCGGGATCAGCCCGAGCGATATCGAGACCATCGACATCCTCAAGGACGCCGCCGCCACCGCGATCTACGGCTCGCGCGGCGCCAACGGGGTGGTGATCATCACCACCAAGCGCGGCAAGGCCGGCAAGACCGAGGTGTCCTTCGACTCGTATATCGGCACTCAGGGCGCGTCCAAGCGGCTGCCGCTGATGAACGCCAAGCAATACCTCGAATTCATGAACGAGGCGGCCCTCAATGATGGCTACGCCGCCAACTACTTCGGCACGCCAGGGGTCGACGACGCCGTCAGCACCGACTGGCAGAATGAGGTGCTCCGTCGCGCCCCGATCGGCAACCTGGAGCTGGCCGTCAACGGCGGAACCGACAAGGTGCGATTCCGGGCCAGCGGCGATTATTTCGGTCAGCGCGGCATCGTGATCGGGTCTGACTACCAGCGCATCTCATCTCGGATCAATCTTGATTTCAGCGCCAGCGACCGACTGACGCTCAAGACGTCCCTGGCCGTCTCCGGCGAGAACAACCACCGGGTCGAAGGCGACAACACCCTGGACGGCGTGATCACCAATGCCGTCGGTGAATCGCCGCTGACCCCGGCCCGGCTGCCCGATGGCAGCTACAACACGCCGGACAACGGGCTCAACTACGACAACCCGGTGGCCATCGCCAACCTCAACACCACCCGGGCCCGGACCCTGCGGGTGCTGGGCAACGTCGAGGCCCGGTGGCAGGTGCTGCCATCGCTGGCGTTCACCTCACGGGTCGGCGTCGACATGACCAACCTGCGCGAGACCCAGTACGAGTCTCCCGGCGTGGCCGGCTCCTACGCCGCCAGCGCCGCCGGCGTGGCCAAGAGCGGATATTCGACGCTCAACGTCTACGTGTTCGACAACTACCTCAATTTCGACAGGACCTGGGGCCGGAACGTTCTGGGCCTGACGGCCGGTACCAGCCTCGAAGAAGGCCGTGGCGAGCTCAACTTCGTCCGCGGTGAAGGACTGGGGCCGATCTTCACCCAGGTGGACAACGCCACCATCATCACCTCCTACGGCGGCAACCAGTACCAGAACAACCTGGTTTCCGTCTTCGGCCGGGCCAACTACACGCTCGATGGCAAGTACTCGGTGAGCGGCAGCATCCGGACCGATGCCTCCTCCCGGTTCGGCAGCAATCATAAGTGGGGCACCTTCCCGGGCATCTCGGCGGCCTGGCTGCTGAGCGAGGAGCCGTTCTTCCGCAGTGCTCGGC
>JBEPVA010000231.1:0-5437 GCA_041691295.1 Gemmatimonadota bacterium | reverse complement strand
GACTAGGGACGAGAGACGAGAAACGAGAGCTTTGGTCACGGGTCGCGGGTCACTGGTCGCAAAACCCAGGACCGTTGAGACGGTGAACCGTGGACCGTGAACTACGCCGAACCCGGAACCCTCCACACCAGTCTCGACCGTCATTCCGATCGAAGCACGATCGCTGGATCCACCCGCGTCGCCCGGCGGGCCGGAATCAGCACCGCCATCGACGCGACCCCGCCCAGCAGGACCGCTACCGCTCCGTAGGCCACGGGATCTGACGCACCGATCCCGTACAACTGACTCGCCAGCACCCGGCCCAGCGCCAGTGCCACGACCAGTCCGATCGCGGCACCAACTCCGATCATCACGAGGCCTTCACGAAAGAACAACCAGATCACCGACCGCTGCCCGGCGCCGAGTGCCATCCGGATTCCAATTTCGCGGCTGCGCTGGCTGGCCGAATACGCGACTACGCCGTACAACCCGACCCCCGCCAGCAGCAGCGCCGCCACCGAGAACCCGATCAGCAGATCGAGATTGAACCGTCGGCGCGCCAGAGTCCCGGCCATCAGTTCATCCATGGTGCGCACTGCGAAGAAACCGACCGCCGGGTCCACTGTGGCCAGTGCCTGCTTCACCGCCGCGATCATCCTGGTCGGATCGTCGGAAGTACGGATGGCCAGACTGATCACCGGGTCACCCCCCTGCTCTATCGGTTGGTACACTTCGGCCACCAGCGGCGAGTCGAGGCCATGTTCGCGGGTGTCGGCCAGTACGCCGATCACCGTCCGGTTGACCCCCTCGTTGTCATTGCCGAGATGGATCTGGCGCCCGATCGGATCGCCGGTGGGAAAGAACCGTGTGACCAGTGCCTGGTTGACGATGGCCACGAGCGGTGCACCGAGCGTATCCCCCGGCTGGAAGTTGCGCCCGGCAACCAGCGAGATACGCAGCGCCGAGAAGTACCCGCCCCCGATCGGACGGTAGGGCACGCTCGGCACATCGGCCGGCGCGACCGCGGGAGCACCCACGACCTGCAGTCCGGTATTGCTACCCAGATTGCTGAGCGGCAGTGTGTTGACCGCACCAACCGCCTCGACGCCTGGCAGTGCCTTGACCGCCTGGATCGAACGGTTGGCAAAGCGACTCCACGCCGCCGGATCGGGGTAGCTCGCCTGCGGCAGGATCGTCATCAGGGTGAGCACATTGTGGGTGTCGAATCCCGGCTTGACGCCGGTGACCCGAAGCAGGCTCCGGAACAGCAGGCCAGCGCCGCACAGCAGCACCATTGAGAGCGCCACCTGCGACATGGTCAGCGAACTCCGCAGCCGCCGCCGAGACAATCCGCCCGAGCCCCGCCCCCCTTCCTTCAGCACCTCAGCCGGCGCGACCTGTCCTCCACTCAGCGCCGGTGGCAGCCCCGCCAGTACGGCCACGAGCAGGGTGATACCGAGCGTGGCGATCAGCACGGTTCCGTCGAGCGACACCTCCGCCAGCCTCGGCAGGGTGTTGGGCGCCATGGCGCGAAAGGCTGGAATGGCCCAGGTCGCGAGCAGCACGCCCGTCACGCCACCCAGCAGCGCCAGGACCAGGCTCTCGGTGATCACCTGCTGCGCCAGCCGCCATGGAGAGGCACCCAATGCCACTCGCAGCGCCGTCTCACGCTGACGATCGGCCGCTCGCGCCGCCAGCAGGCCCGCCACGTTGGCGCAGGCGATTAACAGCAGCAGACCGACCGCGCCCAGCAGGATCAGGAGCGGCTGGCTGCTCGCCCCAACCACCTGGCTCTTGAGTCCCAGCGCCCGCAACTCGAGATGGCCATCGTTGTCGGGATACCGGCTGGCCAGTCCCTGAGCCACGATCCCGAGGTCGGCATTGGCCTGGGCCAGGGAAATTCCCGGTGCCAGCCTGCCCAGCACCCAGTAGTTGTCATTGCCGCGATTGTCGTGGTCATCGTGATCGCTGCCAATGTTCAGGTAGAGGTCCGGCTCTCGTGATGGCAGCGGTGCATCGGAGGGCGCCATCTCCGCCATGCTGATGCCGGCCGGCAGGATGCCGGCGACGGTCAGCGGCTTGCCGTCGACGACAATGGTCTTGCCGATCAGGGCGGGGTCGCTGCCATAGCGCCGGGTCCAGAGCTGGTGGGTGAGCAGTGCTTCCGGTGGCTGGCCCTTCTCATCGCCGGCCGGCAGCATTTGGCGCCCGATTCGGGGCTCGATACCGAGCATCGGAAAGAGCCTTACCCCCACGTACATCCCGAGCACCGACTCCGGAGTGTCCTTGCCACTCAGGTTGAACAGGTAGAACCGGAACGGCGCCATCTCGGCAAAGGCGCGAGTGGCGCTTTTGACGTCGCGAAAATTTGGATAGGAGAGCTGGAGCCCCGGCTCGCCCTTGAACACCGGAACGATCTCGGTCAGCTCGCCGGGCCGCTGGTACGACAGCGGTTTGAGCAGCGAGGCCTGGACCACGCTGTAGATCGTGGTGGTGGCGCCGATGCCAATGGCCAGCGTCAGTGTCGCGGCCACCGTGAGACCCGGGCGGCGGCGGAGCGAGCGGGCAGCGATTTTCAGATTTTCGAGCATGGGGAGTCAGTTCCTAGTCGAGAGTCGGGAGTCGAGAGTCGAGAGTCCTCGTCGACGTGCATCGGAATCACGCGGCCAGTCCTCACCGTGCACCGTGAACCGTGTACTGTGAGTCGTGAGCTCACTCTGTCCGCATCGCCACCACCGGATCGACCCTCGTGGCCTTCTGGGCCGGCAGATAGCACGCCAGCAATGCGATCAGGCCCACCCCTGCCGTGACTAGCCCGAGGGTCGACGGATCCAGTGGCTTCACCGCGTAGAGCTGGCTCGCGAGCAGCGGCGTGAGCATCACGGCGCCGATCAGCCCGGCGCCAATTCCGATAGCGGTGAGGCGCAGGCCGCGGCCCACCACGAGTCGGCGTACATCGCGGGCAGTGGCGCCGAGTGCCATGCGGATTCCGATCTCGCGGGTCCGCTGGGTCACGAGGTAGGAGATCACGCCGTACATCCCAACGCTGGCGAGCAGCAGGGCCAGGCCGGCGAACAGCCCCAGTACCAGCATCAGGAAGCGCTCCAGCGCCAGTGAGCCGGCCAGCACCTGATCCATGGTTCTGATCCGGCCCACCGGCACCTGGGCATCGGCCGCCCGCACGACCCGGTCGAGCGCGCCCTGCACCGCAGCCGGAACACCGGTCGTGCGCACCACGAGGTGGATGGGAAACCAGGAGGAAAACGCCCGAGTGAGTGTCGCGGGTGTCTGGGCGGACGGGATGAAAATGGTCGGCACGGCGGGCGCACCAATGAAGGACCGGACGTCCCCGACCACCCCGACGACCAGCCGGGGCATCCGGCTGTTCTCGAGGTCGACCTCAGTACCGAGCGCGGAACTCTCGGCCAGGTACTTCCGGACGAACGCCTCATTCACCACCGCGACCAGCGGCGCCCCCGCACCGTCCGTCGACACCAGAGTCCGGCCCTGGCGGAGCGGAATGCCCAGGGTCCCGAAGAATCCCTCCGTCACGGTCCGGTAGTCGACGGAATGGTGGTGCTCGAGGTCGCCGTTGAACGTCACGCCGACATTCCCGCCGCGCTCGAGCGGCAGCCCCGCCTCGACGATCGCCGCCGACCTGACGCCGGGAAGCGCTTCGATCCGGCGGGTGAGCTGGTCATAGAAGTTGTGAATCGCGAGCGTGGAATCGTATTTCGACCCGGTCAGCCAGAACTCAGCCGAGATGACGTGACCCGTCTCGAAGCCGGGTTCGGTATGCACCAGGTTGGCAAAGGTCCGGATCAGCAGCCCCGCGCCGACCAGCAGAATCAACGACAGCGCCACCTCGAGTTCGACCAGCGCATGGCGGAGCCGGCCCTGCGCGCCGGCGCTGGTCGAACGCCCGCTCCCTTCTCTCAATGAATCGTGCAGGGAGCTCCGGGTGGACTGCCAGGCCGGGATGGCGCCGAACAGCAGTCCGGTCAGCCCCGAGAGGCCGAGGGTGAAGAGCAGCGCCCAGCCGTCGATCCGGACTTCTCCGATCCGCGGCAGACCTTCGGGAACCAGCGCCAGCAGCGCATCCAGGCTCCACACCGCCAGCAGCAGTCCGAACAGTCCGCCGGCCAGCGACAGGACCAGGCTCTCGGTCATGAGCTGGCGGAGCAGCCGAGCCCGCGAGGCGCCAATGGCGGCCCGCACCGCGAGTTCACGACTGCGGGCGACGCCGCGCCCCAGCACCAGGTTGGCCACGTTGGCGCAGGCGATCAGCAGCACCAGACCGATGGCCCCGAACAACAGCTGGATCGGCGCCTGCCGGTCTCCTACCACCAGGACACGCCAGGATTCGAGGTCGGTACTGGCCTCTTTGGGCATCCCGGGCTTGAACTCCGCCTGAAATGCCGTCAGCACCCTCCGCTCGGCAGCGCGGGCCACCGCCAGCGGCATTCCCGGCTTGAGCCGGGCTATGAGCCCGAGATTCTGACCGTTGCCGATGGTCCGGGCCACCTGGGCCAGGGTAGTCCACAGCTCGGTATCGGCATCGGGATGGAACGTCGCGGGCATGACGCCCACTACCACGAACGGCTGCCCGTCGAGTGACACGGTCCGGCCGATCACTGCCGCATCTCCGCCAAACCGCCGCTGCCAGAGTCCGTGGCTGAGCACCACCGTGCCACCGGCGCCAGCCTGGTCCTCCTCTGGCAGAAAATTGCGGCCCAGCGCCGGCTCAATGCCGAGGGTCGGTAGGTAGTTGGCCGACACACGCAGCACATGTATCCGGGCGGCCTGGCTGCCAGTGAACAGGTTAAGCCCAACCGATGTGGAAGCCGCCACACTCGAGAACACCGGGCTCTGATCGGCGAGGTAGCGGAACTCACGATACGTCACCCCCTGCTCCGACCGCTGACCATCCCACACCTGGACCACCCCGACAAGCTGGTCCGGCTCAGGGTATGGCAGCGGCCGGAACATCACTCCATACAGAAGGCTGAAGATCGCGGTGTTGGCGCCGATGCCGAGCGCCAGCGTCAGGATCACGACCGTCGTGAAGCCGGGCGAGCGGCGGAGGGTGCGGATGGCGTATGCGAGATCTTCGGTCACGAGTCGTTAGTCGCTAGTCGTTGGTGACAGCCGTTCGTGACAGCTGTTGGCCCTTGGCCGTTCGGAAACAGATTTCGAACCGTGAACCGTGAACCTTCGAACTCGCGGAACCTGGAATTTTTTTCTCAGCACACGCTACTCGGCCCTGAGCGCTACCGCCGGATCCACCCTGGCCGCGCGACGAGCGGGCAGCAACATCGACAGGCCCGCCACCAGCAGCAGCAGCACCGTCACACTGACATAGGTGAGCGGATCCGACCCGCTGATCCCGAACAGCAGGCCCTTGAGCACCTGACTAAGTGCCAGCGCAGCCACCAATCCCAGGAGCGCGCCCCCGCCC
>JBEPVA010000230.1:0-5506 GCA_041691295.1 Gemmatimonadota bacterium | reverse complement strand
CGGTGTACCTGGCCCAGGATCTCAAGCACGATCGCAAGGTCGCCATCAAGGTGCTGCGGCCGGAGCTGGCGGCCGTCATCGGCGCCGAGCGGTTTCTGCGCGAGATCAAGACCATCGCGGCGCTGCAGCATCCGCATATACTCGGTCTCATCGACTCGGGGACGGCGAAGGTCGAGGGTCGAGAGTCGAGGGTCGAGGGTGCCGCTGAACAAGCCCTCGACCCTGGACCCTTGACCCTCGTCTACTACGTCATGCCGTTTGTCGACGGCGAGTCGCTCCGCGACCGGCTCAATCGCGAGAAGCAGCTCCCGATCAACGACGCGGTGCGGATTGCCACTGAAGTGGCCGGCGCCCTCGACTATGCCCACCGCCAGGGCGTGATTCACCGGGACATCAAGCCCGAAAACATCCTGCTGCACGATGGCAGCGCGCTGGTGGCCGATTTCGGCATTGCGCTGGCGGTGTCGAGTGCCGGCGGCGGCTCCCGGATGACCGAGACCGGGATGTCATTGGGCACGCCGCATTACATGTCGCCCGAGCAGGCCATGGGTGAACGCGAGATCACCGGGCGGTCGGATGTCTATGCACTGGGCTGCGTGACCTACGAAATGCTGATCGGTGACCCACCATTCACCGGCAGTACGGCGCAGGCGATCGTGGCCAAGGTCATGACCGCCGAACCGGTCAGCCTGATTCAGCAGCGGAAGAGCGTGCCCGACGCGGTAGAGGAGGCGGTGCTCACCGCGCTCGAAAAGCTGCCGGCCGATCGCTTCGGTAGTGCGGCGGAGTTTGCCGATGCCCTGGCGGGCGGCGGGCAGGTCGGGAAGGGCCGCAGATCTGCCACCCCTGCCGCCACTCGTGCCCGCGCCGGCCCGTGGCGCACCATCAGTCTGGCGCTCGGGTTCGCGGTGGTTGTGTTGCTGGCGCTGTCGTTCCGGAACTGGCGCCGCGTGGCCGGCAATTTCCCGAGCGTCTACGATGCGGCGCTGCCCGACAGCGCGGCCATGAGCTTCGCGGTCACCTCGTCCAATTTCAGCTTCGGTGAACCGCTCCGGAATCTCTCGATCAGCGCTGCCGGCGACTTCGCGGTCTACGCCGCGGTCCTGGGTGACTCGACACAGCTCTGGTACCGCAGCCTGCTGGACGGCCGGGCCCACGCCATTCCGGGCACGCTCGGCGGGGCGGCGCCGAGAATCTCGCCGGATGGCAGCCGGATCGCGTTTCTGCACGGCGACAACGTGATGCTGGTATCGATCGGCGGCGGCGACGCCCGGCTCGCCCTGGCCGGTCACAGCACCGACGGCCTCGACTGGACCTCGAATACGGAGCTGATCGCAACCACCGACGACGGAAACCAGTTCAACTGGATTGATCCGTCGGGCGGGACGCCCCGCTCCAAGCCGATCAGCCGCTGCCCGTTCGGCCGGTGGATTCCCGGAACACGTCAACTGGTCTGCTCCTACAATCGCGGTGCTATCCTGCTCGACCCGGTGACCAATGCCCTGAGCGGCATTCGGGTCGTCAACCAGGACGGAGCCCCCGGTGATCTGCTGGCCGGCACCTCGTTCCGGGTGATCGACGATCGCTACCTGGTCTACCTCTCCAGCAACGGCACCATGCTGGCGTCCCGGTACGACGCCAGGCGCGGGCTGGCGCAGCGGCCGGTGACCCTGCTGGCGGGAGTCCGCCGCGAGGCGCTGGGAGAGGGTCAGTACGATGTGGCCGCGAACGGCACCCTGGTCTACGGACCGGGGCTGGATGCCACCATCGGCCGGATCGTCAGCCTGCGCCCGGTCGGAACGCCGCAGCCGCTGCCGATGGAGGCCGGCGACTTCCAGCGATTCGACCTGAGCCGCGACCGCCGCTGGCTGGCGGCCTCAGTCCAGGGCAATGAGTCGAACGAACTCCGGATCTACGATCTCCGCGATGGCCAGCATTTCACCTGGCTCAAGGGCGGATCGGTCCGGCATCCGTTCTGGAGTGCCGACGGGAATCAGCTGCTTTTCGCCATGCGCGATTCCACCCGGTGGACCATTCTCCGTGGCGCGCCGAGTTCAGGGGCCCGGCCGGACACCTTGGCCACAAGCACGTACGGTGCCGAAAGTCTTGATCCGATCGATTTCCACGACGACCACACCGCCATCGCCCAGAACTGGGGTAGCTCGATCGTCACCCGGTTCGATCCCTCAGCGGCGCACCCGACCTTTGACACGGTTCTCACCGATGCCCGCTTCGCGTCGGAATCGCCCAACGGTGCGCTGATCCTGTATCAGACTCTGCAGGGAAACCGGGTGATGGTCACGGGCTTTCCGCGCCCGGGGCGGCGCTGGCAGCTCGCCAGTGACGGCGTCGAACCGATCTGGCTCTCTGCCAGCGAGGTCCTCTTCCGCCTCGGCATCTCCTGGTACCTGGTGCGGATCAACCCTGAAACCGGCGAACCACTGGGCGCTCCCGCGTACTGGGGCCGGGATCCGCGGTTCTCGGATACCTCGGGCTGGTCCAACCGGCCGTCACGCGATGGCGGCATCCTCTATGTCCAGGGCCCCGACGAGCACAGCACGGCATATCTGCGGGTGGTGCCCAACTGGGTTCGTCAGATGAAATCCGCCGTCGACTCAGCCACCCCATGAGCGACAGCCTCGCCCGCCTGACGGCCGCGCTGGCCGACCGCTACCGGATCGAGCGGGAGCTCGGGCAGGGTGGCATGGCCACGGTCTATCTGGCCGAGGACCTCAAGCACCATCGCAAGGTGGCCATCAAGGTGCTCAGGCCGGAGCTGGCGGCCGTCATCGGGGCCGATCGATTCCTGCGGGAAATCGAGACCACCGCCAATCTGCGGCATCCGCATATACTGCCGCTATACGACTCAGGGACGGTGACGGTCGAGGGACGAGGGTCAAGGGTCGAGCCGCTCCCCTCGACCCTCGACTCTCGACCCTCGACCCTCCTCTACTACGTCATGCCTTTAGTCGAGGGTGAATCGCTGCGCGACCGGCTGACCCGTCAGAAGCAGCTCCCGATCGACGAAGCGCTCACCATCGCGCGGGAAGTGGCCGATGCGCTGGGGTACGCCCACTCACGCGGCGTGATTCACCGCGACATCAAGCCGGAGAACATCCTGCTCGAGGGCGGTCACGCGGTAGTGGCGGACTTCGGGATTGCCAGAGCCGTGAGCAGTGCCGGGAACGACAAGCTGACCCAGACGGGAATGTCCGTCGGCACTCCGATGTACATGAGTCCGGAGCAGGCCAGCGGCGATTCCAATCTCGACGGCCGGACCGATCTGTATAGCCTGGCCTGTGTGCTGTACGAAATGCTGGGCGGGCAGCCGCCGTTCACGGGACCGACGGCCGAAGTCGTCACCCGCCAGCACATGCTGACCGAGGCGGCACCAATCACCAATCTCCGGCCCACGGTACCGCCGGAAGTGGCCGGTGCGCTGGCCCGCTCGCTGGCCAAGAATCCAGCCGACCGGTACAACCCCGTCGCCCAGTTTGCGGATGCGCTCCGGCCGGGCAGCGGAGTGGTCACGGTCCCGTCGATGCCGGTCACATCCGCTCCCATGCGTACCGGCCATCGGCGCTGGATTGGGATCGCGGCACTTGGCCTCGTCGCTGCTCTCGTGGCGCTCTTCATCTGGCGCCGCGGCGCTGGTGGTACGGCGGGTGGCGCCTCTTCCGTCGCCGTGTTGCCCTTTGTGGACCTGAGTGCCGATCGGACCGACACCCACCTTGGCGACGGCATCTCCGAAACGCTCAGCAATGCGCTGGCCAATGTGCCGGGGTTGAGTGTCGCCGCGCGGACCTCGGCCTTTGCCTTTCGCGACAAGAGCGAGGACGTCCGCGAGATCGGCCGTCAACTCGGCGTGGCTACGGTGCTCGAAGGCAGTGTCCAGCGCGCCGGCGACCGCCTGCGGGTGACGGCCCAGCTGATCAAGACGGCGGACGGTCTCCACCTCTGGTCGCAGAGCTTCGACCGTGGCACGGCGGACATCTTCGCCGTGCAGGATGAGGTGGCCAGGGCAGTGGTCAACGCCCTCCAGCTCAGACTGGTGGCAACCACCGACTCCAACGGCACTCATGGCGGGACCAGAAACGCCGCCGCCTACGACGCCTATCTGCTGGGTCTCTACCACTGGAACCGCCGCACCACTTAAGGATTGATCGACGCGTCAGTGGCCTTCAAGCAGGCGCTGGCGCTGGACTCGGCATACGCCTTGGCGTGGGCCGGACTGGCCGATAGCTACGTGCTCTCCATCCCTCAGGAGTACGACGTCCCCGGCATCAATCCCGACTCGATCCTCACGCTGGCCGAACAGGCCGCGCGCCGGGCGATCGCGCTGGAGCCGAAGTTGGGAGAGGCGCAGACGTCGCTGGGGGAGGTCCTGGACTATCGCAATCAACGGGACGAGGCGACCGATGCCTTCAAGCGGGGGATCGCGCTGGCCCCGGGATACGCCACGGGGCACCAATGGTACAGCTATCATCTGATGTCCAGCAACGACTGGGACGAGGCGACTCACGAGATGGAGACCGCCCACCGACTCGACCCGCTGTCCCATGTGATCACCCTGTCGCTCGCCGCCGCCTACGATGGCGCGGATCGATTCGCCAAGGCAACCCCGCTGTATGACCAGGGGCTCGCCCAGTCGCCCGAAGCGTACTATGCGTGGGCGGGGAAGGTGGGACATGAACTGGCACTCGGCCAGGTCGACGAGGCGATCACCGCCTTCGAAAAGTCCTTTGGCTGGCCCAGCATCGATACCACAGCGAGCCGGCTGGTGAGGGGGCTTCGCAACCCGTCGACCCGTGCGGCCACCATCGATGCGATGGCCCGGGCACCCAATCCGGTGTTCGCCGTTCCCTTCTTCCGCTGGCTGCGCGGGGACGACGCGACCCTGGCTATGCTCGAGGCGGTGGTGGCATCCGGCCGGGGTGGCGGTAGCAGCGCGCTCACCATGTACATCATGCTCGGTCCCAAACTGCGCTCGAACCCGAGATTCCTTGCCCTCCTCCCCCGCCTCGGCTTTCCGCCGCAGGGCAACGGTCCGGTGAAGCCGTGACCGATTCATCGAGTTCCCTGGTCCGCCTGACGGCCGCCCTGGCCGACCGCTACCGGATCGAGCGCGAACTCGGTCAGGGCGGCATGGCCACGGTCTATCTCGCCGAAGACCTCAAGCACGATCGCAAGGTCGCCATCAAGGTGCTGCGGCCTGAACTCGCCGCGGTCATAGGTGCCGAGCGGTTTCTGCGCGAGATCAAGACCATCGCGGCGCTGCAGCATCCGCATATACTCGGTCTCATCGACTCGGGGACGGCGAAGGTCGAGGGTCGAGAGTCGAGGGTCGAGGGTGCCGCTGAACAAGCCCTCGACCCTGGACCCTTGACCCTCGTCTACTACGTCATGCCGTTTGTCGACGGCGAGTCGCTCCGCGACCGGCTCAATCGCGAGAAGCAGCTCCCGATCAACGACGCGGTGCGGATTGCCACTGAAGTGGCCGGCGCCC
>JBEPVA010000229.1:0-5552 GCA_041691295.1 Gemmatimonadota bacterium | reverse complement strand
GCCGCCACGGGTACGGGAGGTCGGCTGGTCGGAAGGTTGGATGGCTGGAAGCTCGGGAGAATTGCGTCTTGAATCCGCCGTGCGGCTTTGGTCTCATGGGCCGGCCTGCCCGCCAGTCTACAACGGCCTCATCTGCGCCAGCATCCGCTCACGTTGTTCAGGCGGCAGGGTCGGTTCGGTAAGGATGTCAACCTGATAACCCAGCAGCAGGCTGAGATCGACCTGGAGGCCACCCCAGTTGAGCTCCTCCTCGCCCCCGGGGTCGAATTCCACCATCAATTCGAGTCCGGGTCGGCGAGCGGAAAAAGGAATTCCGGGAGTGTAGGAGAGGATGACCGGGTTTCGGGCCCGGCGCAGCTCGAGGTAGTGGAAGATGGCGGCGCGACGGGTCACGATGGTGTCCGTAGCGGCAGGCTCGGGGATCATCAGGTCAATCCGGGAGAAGTTGTCCCAATCCTATCATCGAACCATCAACCAATCGTCAACAACCCTCCAGGCAATCGAGTCGCGCCCTTCAGTCGTCGTGGCGGACCGACCCTCTGAGCCGTTTGATGCTGCCCCGGGCCTTCTTGGCATCCAGTCGTGATTCTTTGGACCCCCTGGTCGGTTTGGTGGCAATCCGCCGCCGCGGGATCACCAGCGCCGCGGCCACCACCTGCTGCAGCCGGGCAATGACCTCCTCACGGTTCTGCAGCTGGCTGCGCCGGTTACTGGCGACCAACCGCAGGATTCCGGAGGCCGACAGCCTGGTGTCCAGCCTCTGCCGCAGTCGGGCCCGCTGCGATTCATCGAGCGCGGTGCTCTCGGCCACGTTCCACGCCACCTCGATCCGGGTGCTGCTGGTGTTGACGTGCTGGCCGCCAGGGCCACCGGCCCGGCTGGCGCGGAAGGTCAGCTCGCTCCAGGGAATCAGCAGTCGGGCGGACACTCGGATACCGCGTTCTTCGTCAGCCATGGCCCAAAGGTGAGGTGCCAGTGGAGGGCAGGGAAGCCCCTGCCGTTTCCGGCGTTTCGTGCGCGCGCCGGAGGTTTTACGTTTCCCCCATGCCCGAACTGGTCCAACTCCAGTCCCACCTTGCCGTCATTGGCCCCGCGCTGCTCGGTTACTCCGGGGGCGTCGATTCCGCACTGCTGGCGGTGGCCGGCGCACAGGCGCTGGGACGTGAGCAGTTCTTGGCCGTCATCGGTCGCAGTCCTTCGTATCCCGAGGCCCAGTATCAGGCCGCCCTGGCCACCGCCAGGCGGTTCGGCGTTTCGTTGCTGGAAATCGAGACCCACGAGATGGATGATCCGTCCTACCGGGCCAATCCGACCAACCGCTGCTATTTCTGCAAGCATGAACTCTGGCAGCGATTGGGTGAAGTGGCGCGGGCCCGCGGATTCGTCACCATCCTCGATGGCACCAACGCCGATGACCTGACCGAGCACCGTCCCGGGCTCAAGGCAGCCGAGGAGCAGCGGATCCGCTCGCCGCTGGCGGAACTGGGCTGGACCAAGGAGATGGTCCGTGCGGCCGCACGGGAACTGGGGATTCCGACCTGGGATGCGCCGGCCTCGCCCTGTCTTTCCAGCCGGATCCAGTACGGACTCGAGGTTACCCCTGAGCGGCTGCGCCAGGTCGAACAGGGTGAGGCATTGCTTCGTACGCTTGGCGTCAGCGGCGATCTTCGGGTGCGGCACCACGGCGGCAAGGCCCGCATCGAGGCGGCACCCGATCAGTTTGCCCTGATCGATGCGGCGTGGACTGAGATCGAACCGGCATTCCTCGAGTTGGGATTCCAGTCCGTCGAACGGGATGCCAAGGGCTATCGCCATGGCGGGTTGCTGGCGGAACTGCCAGTCCTGACCGAGACCGGAGTTTCCGTCCTTCCGCGCCTCCGCCGGCCCGCCCGCCCATGAGCACCCACCGCATCCTCGTCATCGACGACGAGACCGGCATCCGCGAGGCGCTGCGCCAGGTCCTCGAGTACGAGGGTTACCAGGTCAAGGGCGCCAGCTCAGGCCCTGAGGGACTCCAAGTGTACGGCGAGTATCGGCCTCACCTGGTACTGCTGGATGTGAAGATGGCCGGACTCGACGGTATGGAAACGCTGGCCCGGCTGCGTGAACTGGATCCCTACGCGCTGGTGGTGATGATCAGCGGTCACGGCACGATTTCGACGGCGGTGGCGGCCACTCATCGCGGGGCCTTTGATTTCCTCGAGAAGCCGCTTGATACCGACCGGCTGCTCGTCACCCTTCGGAACGCCCTGGCGCAGATTGCCCTGACCGCTCAGAACGAACGATTGCGCTCGGTGGTCGATACCCGATACGGTATGGCCGGCCACAGCAAGGCACTGAAGGAAGTGCTGGAGCTGATCGAGCGGGTAGGGCCGACCCAGGCCCGGGTCCTGATCACCGGTGAAAACGGCACCGGCAAGGAGCTGGTGGCCCGGGCACTGCACCAGCGCTCGACCCGGAAGGCGGCGGCTTTCGTCGAGGTCAACTGTGCGGCCATCCCCTCCGAGTTGATCGAGTCCGAACTGTTCGGCCACATCAAGGGTTCCTTCACTGGCGCGGTGAGCGACCGCCCGGGCAAGTTCGAGCAGGCCGACGGCGGCACACTGTTCCTCGATGAAATTGGCGACATGACACTGGCAGCACAGGCCAAGGTGCTGCGGGCGCTTCAAGAGGGGGTCATCACCCGGGTGGGAGGCAGCAAGCCGATCGAGGTCGATGTCCGGGTGCTGGCCGCAACCAACAAGTCCCTGGACCGGGAAATTGCAGCGGGCCGTTTCCGTGAAGATCTCTATTACCGGCTCAATGTGGTCCCGATCGAGGTGCCGCCGCTGTCGGAGCGGCGGGGTGACATTCCCGACCTGGTGGCCTGCTTCGCGGAGCGGCTGGCCGCCAGCGCCGGGGTCCCCAACCGTCCGTTCGAACCGGAAGCGCTCGAGCGGCTTCAGAGTCGAGCGTGGCCCGGCAACGTGCGCGAGTTGCGCAACATCGTTGAGCGGGTCCTCATCCTGGCCATGGGCAAGTCGATTTCGGCCGCCGACGTGACCCGATTTGCCGGACAGGCCGTCTCCGCCGGGGCGTCCGCCGAGGCGTTCATGGCCGGCGCCGATGGCGAGACCCTGGCCGACTTCAAGGACGATACTGAACGCGCCTTTCTCGAGGCCAAGCTGCGCGAGCACGACTGGAACGTGATGGAAACCGCCAAGGCGCTCAAGATTCCCCGCAGCAACATGTACAAGAAGATGGAACGGCTGCGAATTACCCGGGAGGAGCCGTGAGCGACCAGCGGGACTGGGACAAGGAAATGGCGGCCATCGACAAGGTGATGGCCAGGGCGCCGGCGCCGCCGCCGAAGGGGGCGCTTCCGGCCGGTGCGCCGGCCGCCGCCGGCGCACCGGTGGCACGGAGCCAGCCGGCCGCCCCGATGCAGGTGGGTCGGAAGGCCGCGCTGTTCACTTGGGTCAGGGTGGGTCTGGCCGTCGCGGTCGCGGCGGGGATGACCCAATGGCCCTACCAGAATAGCTGCGGCGTCGGTCTTTTTATCTACCTCGGCGCGGTCTCAGGCGTGGTCATGGCGGGACTGTGGAGCAGCGTGACCAGCTGGCAGCGGCGGATGGGGCTGGCGCACTCGATCGCGCTGCTGGTGACGCTCTGGGGATTTGTGCTGGCGGCCGCGGCGGTCCTGCCGAGAATTGGCTACGCCAGGACCGCGGCTCTCTGGTGGTGCTCCTAGAACGGATTCAATGGCCAAGACATTCCGCAATTTCATCGGGGGCCGCTGGATGGCTCCCGCCGCCGGCCGCTACTTCGACAATCGCAACCCCGCCGACCAGCGCGACCTGATCGGCCGCTTTCCCGAATCGGATGCGGCGGACCTGGCCGCAGCGGTCGAGAGCGCGGCCCGTGGCTTCGCGCTCTGGCGCGCCACACCAGCCCCCGCCCGCGGCGAAGTGCTGCGGCGCCTCGGCGACCTGCTGACCCGCGACAAGGAAGCACTGGCCGACAGCATGACCCGCGAGATGGGCAAGGTACTGGCCGAGACCCGCGGCGATGTCCAGGAAGGAATCGACACAGCCTACTACGCGGCCACCGAAGGCCGCCGGCTGTTCGGCCACACCGTGCCCTCCGAGCTGCGATCCAAGTGGGCCATGAGCTTTCGCCGCCCGATCGGCATTGCCGGCCTCATCACTCCCTTCAACTTTCCGCTGGCCATCCCGACCTGGAAGTTGTTTCCGGCCCTGGTCTGCGGTAACGCAGCCATCCTCAAGCCGGCGGAGGATACGCCGCTGACCGCCACCCGCCTGGTCGAATTGGCGCTCGAGGCGGGGCTGCCACCGGAGGTGATCCAGCTGGTGCACGGCGCCGGCGAAACGATCGGCCGGGCGCTGGTCGAGCATCCGCAGGTGCCGCTGATCTCGTTCACCGGGTCGACCGCCACCGGATCGCTGATCGGGGCCACCTGCGGCCGGATGCACAAGCGGCTCTCGCTCGAGATGGGCGGCAAGAACGCCATGATCGTGATGCCGGATGCCGATCTGGACCTGGCACTCGAGGGAGTGCTGTGGGGCGCGTTCGGCACCACGGGGCAACGCTGCACCGCAACCAGTCGCCTGATCCTGCACCGCAAGATCCACGACCGATTCCTCAGCCGCCTCGCCACCGCGGCAGGCAAACTGACCCTGGGCGACGGCCGCGCTCGCGGCACCCAGGTTGGTCCCCTGATCCATGCGGCGGCCCGGCAGAAGGTCGAGGAGTACGTCGAGATCGGCAAGCAGTCAGGCGCGGAACTCGTCACCGGCGGACGCCGGCCCACAGGGTCGAGGCTGGCACAGGGCTGGTTTTATCAGCCGACGATCTTTGCGGGTGTCGCCGCGGGTGATCGACTGGAGCAGGAGGAAATCTTCGGCCCGGTCCTGTCAGTCCTCCGGGTCAACTCGCTCGACCAGGCCATCGAGGTCAACAACGGCGTTCGCTACGGGCTGTCATCCTCGCTCTACACCGCCGATGTCCGCTCGGCATTCCGCGCACTGCAGGAGCTCGACACTGGAATCTCCTACATCAATGCCCCAACCATCGGTGCCGAGGCGCACCTGCCGTTTGGCGGGGTGAAGCAGACTGGCAACGGCCATCGCGAAGGCGGCTGGCCCGTGTACGATTTCTATTCCGAAATCAAAGTCGGCTATGTCGATTACTCGGGCACGCTGCAGCGGGCGCAGATCGACAACTACTCCTGAGTGCTGGTGCCGGACCGGTTGCGCCGGGGACTACCGGAGGGTAAGGTTCGTCATCAGCGGCCGCCCCCAATGCGCCGTGTGCTCCAATGGAACAGAGCCCCCCTGTTTCCGATGAATTCCGCGAGAGGTCGAGTCTGATGCGTCCCATGAAAGTCGGCGTTGGCAAGCGGGGACCTTCAACCGACGAAGGATCGCTGGATCAGTATCTCCGGGAAATCAGCCGCTACCCCCTGATCCCACAGACCGAAGAAGTCACGCTGGCCCAGCGAATCCGCACCGGTGAAGCCGAAGCGCTCGACAAGCTGGTCCGCAGCAATCTCC
>JBEPVA010000228.1:0-5628 GCA_041691295.1 Gemmatimonadota bacterium | reverse complement strand
GCTTCGAGCCGACCTACCTGCGGGTCCATGCCCTCAGCCAGTACGTGACCGGGGTCGACGATCCGCTGGCGACCGCGACCTTTGGCCGCCGCACGGTCTTTGCCACCGTGGACCAGCACGAGCTGGCGCTCAACACCCGGCTGGATTGGACCTTCACGCCGCGGATGAGCCTGCAACTCTTCCTGCAGCCGCTGATCTCGACCGCGGACTATCACGACTACAAGGAATTCATCAAGCCGCGGACCTTCGACTTTGCGGTCTATGGCCGCGACGCCGGCACCATCCAGCGGGACCCCGTTTCCCGGGATCTAACGGTGGACCCCGATGGCGCGGGGCCCGCGGCCCCGTTCACCTTCGGCGATCAGAATTTCAATTTCCGCTCCCTGCTGGCCAACCTGGTGTTCCGCTGGGAGTACCGGCCCGGCTCGACACTGTTCCTGGTCTGGCAGCAGTCCCGGGCGGGAGTGGCCCCCATCGGCGACTTCTCGTTCCATCGCGACTTCGGCGCCATCTTCGACAACCCGGCCACCAATGTGATCGCGGTGAAGCTGAGCTACTGGTTGGGGGTGTAGCCTCACCCCCTGACCCCCTCTCCACTACGTGGAGAGGGGGAACGCGCAGCCGGAGTTCGATTCCGAGCCCTCTCACCTCTCACCTCTCACGCCGTTGCTGTTCCCGGCTTTCTGTCCCCTCCCCGGTCCTCCCCACTACGTGGGGAGGGTGACGCATGAGCGGGCTCAAGGGCGAACGCCCGCTCACCGCTTACCGCTCACGCTGTTGCAGTTCCCTGTCTAACGAATACGTTAGACCCATGCCCTCTCTCCCCTCCCGCCGCAGCTTCCTGGCACTGGTGTCCGTGGCCCTGATGGGGCTGACGCCGAGGCGTCGGGAGGCTGACTGGGTCATGATGTGTCACGGGCCGAGGCGGAGCAGGGGTCCCCACCCGGTTCCGCGTCCCGGCATTACGTCGGACAAGCTGCCTTCCGCCGAGCAGCTCAAGGACCGTGGCGATGCCCAGCTGGCGTTTGATGAAGTCCGCCAGATCCCGGAAATCATCGACGGCATCCGCTGCAACTGCGGCTGCGCCGACACCAAGGGGTTCTATTCGCTGCTGTCGTGTTACGAGGGCGACGGGGCCATGGCGCTGGCCTGCCACATCTGCCAGGGCCAGGGGCGCCTGGCGTTCCGGCTCCATGGCACCGGCAAGACGCTGGATCAAATCCGTGATGCGGTCGATGCCCGATACGGTTGAATCCTGATCCCAGTCTCTCGAGGTGCCATGCGCAGAGCCCGTTGCCGTGACCACTGGATCGTGCTGGGCGCCCTGCTCGTGATGGCCGCCCCAGCCACCGCCCAGGTCCGCCTCAGCGAACGCGGCGCCGTTTCTCAGACCATCGTTGGCACCGTGATCACGGTGGACTACGCCCGCCCCCAGCTCCGCGGTCGCAGTCCCATCTTCGGCGGCTTCGTCCACTGGAAAGAGATCTGGACTCCAGGGGCCAACTACGCCACGATGCTCGAGACCAACCGGAAGATTTCCCTCGACGGCCACGACGTGGCCGCCGGCAAGTACTCGGTCTGGTTCAAGGTCGAGCCCGACCAGTGGACCCTGGTCCTCGATCCCCACACCCATCTCTATCACACCGAGCCGCCCGACTCGGCCGAGGGCCAGATGCGCTGGACCGTGCATTCGATGACGGGGCCGCAGACCGAAATCCTGACTTTTTCATTCACGACCGTTCGGCCCACCGGCGCCACGCTGCAGTTCAACTGGGGCACGACGGCGTTGGCGCTGCCGATCAAAGTCGTCTCAAAGCACACCCTCGCGATCGCGTCAGCCGACGCCGCCCCCTACCTCGGCGCCTGGAACTTTCGCTGGAGCGTGGACGGGGACAGCGCGGCCGGGCTGGTGAAGATCACCTATCAAGACGGGATGCTGTTCGCCCACTGGGACCACAACATCGGCCCGAACGGGGACAACACCGTCCTGGTCAAGGCAGGCGACGACGTTTTCCTCGTCGGCACCATGGAGAAAGGGGAGCTCACCGACCTGATGACGGAAATGGCCCTTAATTTTTCCCGAACTGGCGGGCGAGCCACGTCGTTCGACGCCAGGGACGAGACGGACAAAGTGATGGGGAGTGGGAAGCGGGAGGAGAAGCGGTGAGCGGGGAGTTAGCACCTCATCCCGAGCGAAGCGAGGGATCGATTGAAGAATAAGTGTTGTCACCCTGAGCGCAGCGAGGGGGCTGGTCTCGAGGCGGTTCATTCGGTATTCAAGGCATAAATTCCCATCGTCTATCGCCCATCGTCTATCGCCATAATCACTCGGAGCGTAACGCCTCATTGGGGTCTACCCGCGACGCCCGGAACGCCGGAATCGCACTCGCCACCACCGCCACGAACAACAGCGTGGCCGCCACCATCCCGAACACCACCGGATCATGCGGCGATTGAGCATAGAGCAGTGGCGCCATCCATCGACCGGCCGCCAGCGACACACCCGCGCCGACGATCACTCCCGCCAGCACCACCCGGAGTCCGCCACCGACCACCAGCCCGATCACGTCCTGTACTCGGGCGCCGAGCGCGATGCGGACGCCGAGTTCGTGGGTTCGCTGCGCCACGTCATAGGCGATCACGCTGTACAGCCCGATGGCCGCGAGGATCAGCGCCAGCCCGCCAAACGCGACAAACATGGTGGCGCCGAGCCGCCAGGACTGGGTCTGCTCGCCGATGATGTCGGTCATCGGGGTCACCGACAGGTAGGCATCACCGGGCATCAGCGGCTGCAGCTCGCGGCGGATACTCTCGCTGAGCTGGACCACGTCACCGCGGACCCGCAGAAAGAGGACTGCCGCCTCAGGATGGTACTGGGTGGTTGGCAAATAATAGTGCCGCGCCGGCTCACCAGTAATGCTGCCCTGGCGGATGTTCTCCGCGATTCCGACCACGGTCGAGCAGGGCGCGGTGTCGGCGCCGACTCTCAAGCACTGACCCAGCGCATCCTTGCCGGGCCATAGGGTGCTGGCCATCAGTTCGCTGACAATCACGATGCCGGGGCTGTGCTCGACATCCCCTGGCCCGATCCCTCGGCCCCGGAGTATCCGGGTGCCGACGGTGCCGAAATATTCCGGCGAGCCAGCCTGCAGCGTGAACTCGCCGAGCCGGCTGACCGAGTCGATCCCGGTGACGAACAGATTGTCGCTCCAGATATCCCAGAACGGGACGGTGAGTCCGAGCGCCGCCTGCTCGACACCAGGGGTGTGCCTGGCCCGTTCGAGCAGCTGCTGGCGCAACGCTACCTCCTGCGGCTGGGTGAGACCGGCGCCGCGTTCATTGAGGTTCACGTACAGCACGCCGTCCAGATCGTAGCCGAGGTGCAGCGACTGCACATGATGCAGGCTCTGGACGAACTGCCCGGCACCCACCAGCAGCGTGACCGAAAGGGCGGCCTGGATCAGGAGCAACGCGGTGCGGGCCCGCGACCGGCGGCCACCGCCATCGCGGGCGCCGGACTTGAGTGATTCGACCAGATCGGTTCGACGGGCCTGGATGATCGGCGCCACGCCGGTGAGCAGGCCGATGAACACCGCCGTGGCCAGCGCAAAGCCCAGGGTCCGGCCATCGGCCAGTGCCGCGGCCGGGACGCCGGCCGGCAGGAAGAGGCCCCGCAGTACGGCCCCACCCCACTGGGCCAGCGCCAGTCCCGCTACCGCACCGCACGCCGCCAGCAGCAGACTTTCGGTGAGAAACTGCAGCACCAGGCGCCGCCGCGTGACACCGAGCGCCAGCCGCAGCGCAATCTCACGGCGGCGCCGCAGCGACCGGGCCAGCAGCAGGTTGGCCACATTGGCGCAGGCAATGATCAGCACGATCAGGGCGACCCCACTCACCCACGCCGCCACTCGGGTCACCGCGTGCAGTCCCGGCCCACGCTCGGCCTGCACCGGGCCGGCGATCACCGCCGGCTTGGCCACGTCCAGCGCGGCAACAGAAGGGGAGAGACTCCGCTCGTTTTCCCAGCTCTTCCGGTAGGCCTGGCTGAGATCGGCCTCGGCATCCGCGATCGACACCCCTGGCTTGCGCCGGGCCAGGATCCGCATCCAGCTCCAGTTGTAGCTGGTGTAGTAACTGGTCAGTCGCGGGCCCGCCCTGAACGTCCCGGCAAAGGCGGTGATCGGAAGGAACACCGTAGGCGGCGCGTTATCGGCAATCCCGACGAAGTTCTTCGGCGCCACCCCGATGATGGTGTAGTCCGCGGTCCCGACATGAATCCGCTGGCCGACGACACCCATCCGCCCGCCGTACTCGCCCTGCCAGTAGCCGTAACCGAGCACCGCGACCATGGCTCCAACTGGGACAGTGTCCTCTTCCGCCGAAAAGAACCGGCCAACCACTGGCCGGGCATCGAAGAAGTCGAACAGCGTGGCGGAGACCGTGGCCACTGTCATCTCGCGGGATGAGGTGCCGGTGCCGACCGGATAGGAGCGGTCGCCGTACGCTGCCATGGCGGAGAAGTCATGACTCCACCGCTTGAGATCGAGATACCGGGTGTACTGGGTCGAGCGCTCGATCTGAGGCCCGTCTCGATCGGTGTGCTGGAGATAGACCCGATGGACCATCGAGGGTTCGCGCAGGTAGGCCGGGGTCCGGAACATCAGTCGATCGACGATGCCGAACATCGCCGCGTTGATCCCGATCCCCAGCCCGAGCGTGAGGACCACTCCGGCGGTGAAACCCGGGTTACGCCGGAGTGAGCGGAGGGCGTAGCGCAAATCCTGGCCCGCATGCTCGAGCCAGCTGATCCCGCGACTGTCGCGGCTGGCGTCCTTGATGACCTCGACACCGCCGAACGCGATCCTGGCTCGGCGCTGGGCCTCCGCGGGTGGCAACCCCTGCGCGATCAGCTTGTCGGTCTCGCGCTGAATATGAAACGCCAGCTCGGCGTCCAGTTCACGCTCCACCTCCTGACGGCGAAACAGGGCTCGAAGCCGGTAGCGGATTTCGCTGTAGGCGGTTGCGGCCGTCATGAGCGCATGCCGAGCACCAAATCGACCGCCACGGTGAGCCGGCGCCAGTCATCGGCCTCGGCCTTGAGCTGGGCTTTTCCGCTCCGGGTCAGTTCGTAGAACTTGGCCCGCCGGTTGTTATCCGAGCTGTCCCAGTGCGCCGCAATCAGGCCCCGTCGCTCCAGCCGGTGCAGCGCCGGATACAACGAGCCCTGCGGCACCTGGACCGAGGCCTTCGAGACCTGGTGCAGCCGCTCCGAGATGGCCCAACCATGCTGCGCCCCGAGCGAGAGCGCCTTGAGGATCAGCAGGTCGAGGGTGCCCTGGGGCAGGTCGAGCCGTTCATCGGTCATTTTGTCCCCCTCCGTCTTCTACAAGAGTGTAGGAGCCGTGTTGTAGAAGTGCAAGGGGAGCATGACGGGGCAGGGGTGCGCCAGGTTTCGGCGGGCGGGCGGGCGGACGGGCGGACGGGCGGACGGGCGGACCGATGGAACGTCGGAACGTCGGAAGGATTGTCAATCTGACGGCATTGCGCATTTCGAATCTTGTCTGTCGTCTCTCTCCTCTGTCCTCTGTCCTCTGTCCTCTGTCCTCTGTCCTCTGTCCTCTGTCCTCT
>JBEPVA010000227.1:0-5629 GCA_041691295.1 Gemmatimonadota bacterium | reverse complement strand
ATGATCCGAAGGCCCGCTATCGGGGCGAGCGTTGCACTTCGCGGTTGAATTCACAGTGGCTAACGCCACTTTGACACCAATCTCACCGAATTGACGACAACAGTACAGATGCGGTCCCACTCATCAGGCCGACCGGCTGCACTACGCTCGCCCGGAAACCGCCGACCACTCGAGCCAGTCACCGGGTACCAAACTGCATTGAAGTGACCCGTTCCGCACTATTTCGGTTATGCCCCGGGTGCATTTTGGCCGGATATTCTTTATATGGGGGGGCCCCCCGTGAACCTGGACCCCGATCATGGTTCGGTCGGGCCCCCCACGACCGTGAATCTGTTTCACCGGGTGTTCAGGCCGCCCTCAGCCCAGTCGGCAATCCGGCACGATTCCGCAGCTATCCCAGACTCAAGGCTTCGACCCGACCACCAAGCGCCGCCCCAGGCCCTTCAACTCACCAAATGGTCGGCGCGGCGCTCAAGCTTCGAGCCCGCGATCTTCAGCGCACCCACAACGCCCCTCGCAGCCTGATATCCCGCGACGACGCCCCCACCATGATCCGGAATTCGCCCGGCTCCACGACCCAGCGCATCTGATCGTCCAGCAACTGCAGTTGACGCGGACCCAGGGTGAACGCCACCTCTTGCTCCTCGCCTGGCTCAAGATGGATCCGCCGCACATCCTTCAGTGCTTCAACAGGCTGTGCCACAGAAGCCAGCAGGTCTCGCACATACAACTGAACCACCTCGTCCCCTTCCCTACTCCCGATATTCATCACTCGGCAGCGGACCACTGCCGAATCGCCGGGGGCAATCTGAGCCGGCGAGACCTCGAGCGACGAATACTCAAACGTGGTGTAACTGAGCCCAAACCCGAACGGGAACAGTGGCAATCCGGTGAGATCGAGGTAGTCGTCTCCCCGACCGGTCGGCTTGTGGTCGTAGACCAGAGGCAGCTGACCCTCAGCCACCGGAAAGGTGATCGGCAGCCGCCCGGCCGGATTGTCATCGCCAAATAACGCTCGCGCCACGGCAGTGCCGCCCTGTTCGCCGGGATACCAAAGCTCCAGGATGCCGTCCACCCGGTCCCGCCAGCCCGACATCGTGATGGCGCTGCCGCCGACCAGCACGACCACGACAGGTGTGCCAGTCTTGCTGACAGCCCGGATCAACTCCTCCTGGTGACCTAGAAGCCCCAGCAGCGCCCGGTCCCTGAATTCCCCCTCCTCGATCCCGGCGACCACCACGACGACCGTGCTGCGCCTGGCTAGCGCTACTGCCTCCGCCATTCGCCCGCGCCAATCGTCAGGCACTCCCGCATTCCATACCAGCCGCACTCGGCCGCTGCCGATGGTCTCGAAGAACTCCAGTCGAATGCTATGGACACTCCGCGGCCGCAACGCGACATCAACCAGACTGTTCCCCGCGGAATTCTTCTGCCAGTTGTCGATCAGTAACCGGCCATCGAGGTATAGCCGGTAGCCGTCACTACCCTCGACTCCCAGTCGGGTAGCACCCCCGACCGGCACGGTCAGGGTGCCGGTCCACCGAGCCGAGTACCAGTCGAGCGGGATGGCGTCGCCGGGAGCGGACAGCGTCCAGCTGAAGTCGACCAGCGAGTCGGTCCGAGTCACGACGGGACGACCCGACAGCTTCGGCTGATCGAAGTAGTCGCCCTGAAGACCTGGAACCCGCTCTCCATTCTGCCGGTGCGATAGCGCATTCGCCGGCACGACAACCCACTCTCGGCTCACCCGTCCGGGGCCCGGAGCGTATCGGACTCGCGCCGTGCCCACCCGGGCGCGAATGCCGTCCAGGATGGTCACGGTCCGCGTGCCAGGACCACTGTATCCGCCCAGTCGGCCCTCGATAGCATCAGTTCCGATCACAGCGACCGAATTGATCGACGACTTCAACGGCAACCGGTGTCCACGATTCTGCAGCAGGACAATGCTCTCACGCGCGGCCTTGAGTGCCAAGGCGTGGTGATCGGCATGCCCATTCAATAGTGCCGCGCTGTCAGGATCGACGAGCGGGTGCTCGAATAACCCAAGTTCGAACTTGGCCCGCAGCACTCGGCTCACCGCGGCATCGATGACCGAATCGGGTATCAGTCCGGCATTGAAAGCGGCCCAGTAGGGCTGGAACTGCGGATAGGACGACTGGAAGATGACGTCGAGCCCGGACGTCAATGCGTGCCGGGCCGCGGTAGCGGTGCTGGCCTCGGTGTTGTGCAGCACGGTGGCGCCGCCGGTGGCCGCCGCATCCGAGATCACGAAACCCCGAAATCCCCAGTCATGCTTGAGAATTCCGGTCAGCAAGTCACGATTCTGGCTGACGGGGGTGCCATCCACCGAGTTGTAGGCGGTCATGACCGAACCGGCCCGACCGATCTGGATGGCCGCCTTGAACGGCGGAAAGAAATATTCCTCCAGCCGCCGCGGACTGACCTCGATCGGATAGCTGTCCCGCCCACCTTCGCCGACATTGGCCACGAAATGCTTCGGGGTCGCGATGACACCGCTCCGCTCAACGGCCCCGATGAATGCCACGCCCATAGCCGAGGCCAGCCAGGGATCCTCGCCATAGGTCTCCTCGGTCCGGCCCCAGCGGACATCGCTGGCCAGATTCACCACCGGCGACAGCAGCTGCCGGATCCCGCGGCTCCGCGCCTCCCGCGCGATGGCGGCCGCCACCTGCCCCACCAGCGCGGTATCGAATGTCGCCGCCAGCCCGATGGCCTGCGGATACACAGTCCCACCCTCACGGACTACGCCGTGCAGCCCCTCATCAAAGGCGATGATCGGGATGCCGAGCCTGGTCCGTTCGACGAAGTACCGCTGGATGGCGTTGATCCGCTCAGCATGGGCCCGGGCGGCGGCGGGCCCACGGGCAGGGCCCGTGGGAGTGATCTGCAGACCGAAGATGCCGTGGGAATAATCGTGGGTCGAGTCGTCGAGATCGCCGGGGATCATGTACAACTGCCAGAATTTTTCGGCCAGCGTCATCCGCTGCAGCAGGTCCTGCACCCTGGCCTCGATGGCCATCGTCGAATCGCGATAGCCGGGCTGAGCCGAGGTCTGACCCTCAGCTACCCGTCCAAACAGCAGCAGGAAGATGGCCCAGGAGCCGGTCCACCACTTCATGGACCAAACATCGTGTCAAACTTGCCGCTCGCAAGTTGGACGTTGAATCGCTGGCCAATTGCCGCGATCAGCGCCGAGTCCTTCGACTCACCGGGCATCGACACCAGCACGTAGCTGAAGTCCGAACTGGCGGCGACGTTGACCTCCTTGCCCTCGATCCGGACCGGGATCTGGTAGGCGTCGGAATCGGCCGGCATCCGCTCCGCCTTGAAGGCGGTCACCAGGAATTCGAGCAGCGCAGCCCGCAGCTCGCGGCCGGCCTTCTCGATCCGGAAATTCGGCTCGCCACCCTGCTCCGAGAACTCGCCCTCGTAGGGGATCGGAACAAAATGTGGGCGCTCGACCAGTCGATCAAACCCGTCCGGTCCCCGGCTCCAGTTGAAATGATGCTGGAGCCAGGCCGGATCGAGCCCATCGAGGCTGGGATACCGCATCCGCAGTGGGTCGACTGGAAGCAGATATGACTGGTTGGCCACAAAGTCGGTGACCGCCAGCACTAGTGTATCGTTGGTGTACTGCTTGTAGCCGTATCGAACGAAACTCCGCTCATCCTTCGAGACGCCGAGCGGCGGAACACTGGGAACGACGGTGTAGATGGTGTCGGAGTCGAAATGCCTGACCGTCCGGTTCCGGGTGTCGAACACGTTCTTGCCCATCAGGTAGAGGCCGGGGCGGTCGAACATCCTGGAGTCAATCCGTCCCTGGACCCGGCCCTGGCTGCGCTGACTGCGGAACCGGGTCGTGTCATTGGTCAGTTCGGTGGCCTCGATCGAGTAGCCACCACAATCCCCGATCGATTCGGTCCGTGCCACGCCGCTGTCGCTGGTGAGAAAAAAGCAGCCAGCATCCGAACCCTGCGACCGGGCCAGCACGATAAGTGAAGGTTCCGCACCTGCCACCACCGCAACACCAGTGATGGTGGCGGAATCGCTGACCGCGATGGTCTTTCCGTGGAAGCCGATGACGAACTGGGCATCCGACAGGCTGGTGGGGTGACCGTCGACCTCACCATGGTAATACGGTCCCGAGATGGTTCCGATCTCGAATGCTCCGACGGTCTGGGTCCGGATGACCTGGCTCTGTTTCCGGACTCGATACCTCATGGTCATCTGATCTGGCAGCGCCGGCGCACCTGGCCTGGCCCTCGGCATCCACTGGCTCCACTCGAGATCACCGTGACCCGGACGACCGCCGAGCGGCATCAGGATGCCGAACCGGGTGGTGTCGCCAAGGTCAATCGAGAGCAGTCGCTTCCCGCGCCCGGTGAAGATATTGACCGCTCCCGGCACCACCCAATGTCCGTCGACCAGCTTGGCATCCTGTTTCCAGAGTGGCCCATCCTGGGAGACCCGGACAGTGTGGGACAGGTGGGGAACAGAATGAAGGGTGACTGAACCCTCCGCGGTGTCGGATACTGGCGATTCGGTGCGTGAGGCCGGGAACCGTATCTCGACCGCCAGCAGCAGGGTTTCGCCGTCGATCTCGGGCGGCACATCAGCCAGGAATCGCGCCACGCCTCCGATGATCCCGATCAGTCCGAGCGAAATGGCCAGCGAAACCCCCAGCCCCCGACCGAACCCCGGATGGGCACCAGCCGCAATCACCCGGCAGGCGATGATCCCAATGAGGAACCCGCCGAGGAGGCCGAGCAGCGCCATGAAGATGACGAAGTAGCCCGATCCCCCTTCTCGGCTGGGGATCTGGTACCAGTCGACAGCCAGCGAGGCGGTGATTCCGGCCAGCAGCATGGCCGCCAGTGCCGTGAGAATGGCGGTACCAATCGATGCCGGCCAGCTCATTGGCGATTCACTGAGTTCAGGGGAGTGCTCCGGTCGTGAGAGGAACAGACGGGAAGTTCGGGTCTATGCAAGTGAAGCCAGCTGGTTGGCGGTCCATTCGATGATCACTGGTGGTTCGACACTGAAGTCGCTCCAGCGCAGCCAGGTGGGCCGGACCCGGACGTAGATCAATCCGGGCCAGCTCTGCCGGGTCACACCATCGGGAAAACGGGCGAGGTACTGCGAGGTGAGCGCGGCCAACTCTTCACCCACCGGTTCGTCGGCCACTCCCTCGTATTGCACCGTCCGGAGATCACCGGGTCCCGGACCGCCGATGACAAAGGCCAGGCGCCCATTGCGCCGGAGATTGGCGGCCTTGCGGGTTGCGGCCAGGGTATCAAAAACGAGTTCGAAACGGTCGGTGACCACGATGCCCACCACGGCCGCCTGTGGTGCGCCCAATCCCGATACCGAGGCTTCGACTGCGTGCTCGTGGCCTCGCATGAATCCTAGCAGATGAGTTCGGGTCATCGATCCGTCAGGCCGGCTGCGGGGCCGCGCAGGCCAAGGTAGCCACCACCGCCGGAGCCGCGAATCGGTGAGTTCGGGAAGTCACGGTGGGCTCTCGTGTTGGGCGTAGGCACGCTGGCCGAGAAGGTACGCCGAAATAGAGCCAGTGCCAGTGGCGGGTAGGGCCCTCGAAGGGGGACCT
>JBEPVA010000226.1:0-5630 GCA_041691295.1 Gemmatimonadota bacterium | reverse complement strand
ATCTCAATCTCGACAATGGCACCGGCAAGATCCGCGGCATCTATCTCCAGGGAGACACGGCTGCGCTGCCCGTCTTCCGGGCCCTGCTCGAGCCGTTCCGCGACCTTGGCGCCGCCCACGTGATCCCGGGTAGCACCGGCGAGACCGACCACATCTCGTTCCAGAGTGTCGGCCTGCCCGGCTTCGAAATGGCCCAGGATCCTGTCGATTATGATCGCCGGACCCATCACACCACCATGGATGTCGGTGACTATCTGCTGGAAGACGACCTCAAGCAGGCGTCGGTGGTGATGGCCTCGCTGGTCTATCACCTTGCCAATCGGGATGGGATGGTGCCGAGGCCGGTGTTGCCGGGAGCAAAAAAGCGGTAGAAGGAGGAGGGAGGAACGAGGAGGGGAAATGCGACTCATCCCGGGCCGGCTGCATTCCGATGCCCGGTGGTGGCGGTACGCCGGGTCCCTCGCTCGCGAGGCTCACTCGAGATGGGGGACTGCTCTTGTAGTTTCGGTCCGCCCGCCCGCCCGCCCGCCCGTCCGTCTTTCAGGCCACCTCAGCCCGAGCGCAGCGAGGGATCGGTTCGACTGCACTTCGATACTCAATCGGGCGGACATTGTCTCGGCTGCGTTGGGAGCGATTGACTACGGTGGGATCATAGGGAGCCCTGGCGCTGAGCTTCAACGCGAGGACTTGGCGCGGCCACGCCGGGCGCAGCCGAGACGCGAATTCATTCATGCGTATTTCAATGATTGCCCTGCAGATGAGGGCCCCTGATTTGAAATGGATCCGATCGCAATTTACCCGATCCCTCGATATCGCTCGGGATGAGGTGCTGTTGCAGTTTCTGCCCCCCGGCCCCCCTGCCCCCCTCAGCTCAACCTGAACCTCCCCACAATCGTATCCAGCTCCCTGGACGTCTTGGCCATATGCTCCGCCGAGGTCGCAATCTCGGTGGTTGAGGCACTCAGCTCCTGCGCCGATGCCGCAATTTCCTCGGCCGCGGCCGCAACATCCTCCGTGCCAGTCGAGATGTCGGCCATCCGGTCGCCGATGCCCTGGATCAGCTGGCGCACACCCGCCGATGATTCGGCGATCTGCCTGGTCCATGCATCGTTCTGCTCGGCCTCGGCAGCGACGGTACCCAGTCCTTCCGCCGCGGTCCGGGCGGCATCACGCGCGGCCTCCCCGCCCTTGGCCAGCCGCATCAGCCGCTCGCGGGTGGTTTCAACCCGGCTCTGGATATTGCGCACGGTTTCGGAGGTGCTGGTGGCGGACTGCGCCGCCTGTCCAGCCAGCTTTCTCACTTCTTCCGCGACCACCGCGAAGCCTCGGCCCTCGGCTCCGGCACGCGCCGCTTCGATGCCGGCATTCAGCGCCAGCATGTGGGTCTGCCGCGCGATGGCCTTGGTCTGGGCCACAAATTTCTCGATATCCGCCGACGCACTGGCCAGCGCTTCAGCCTCATCGGCGCCGAGTTCGACCTCCTCGGCCAGGCGGTTGAGCTCCTGTGAGCTGATGTCGAGCTTGTCCTTGTGCATCCGCGCCATCTTGGCCAGCGTCGCGTTCCGATTGGTCATCTCACCGGCGCTGGTGGCCAGGTGCTCGGCGATCGACAGGATCTGCGCCCCATCTTCCGCGGTGGCCCGGACCAGCGCCGCCTGGCGGGTGGCCCGCTCGGTCAGGTCGGTGCAGGTCCCCGACACCTCCTGCGTCGATGCGCTCATCTGCTGGGTCGACGACGAAATCTGCTCAGCCATGCTGGCGGCGTCCGCGGCATTGGACCGGATGGTGCCCACCAGCTGGCGCAGCTCCGCCACCATCGTGTCAATGGCCTCGATCAGCATCTGCACTTCGTGGCTGGCATTGCGAACGGATACGTGGGTGTGGACCAGGTCGCCCTGGGAGACGCGGGTGGCCACATCGGCCAGCGCTTCCATCGGTTCCACCACCCGCTTGCGCAGCCGGAACACGATCAGCGACACCACCACGATCACCAGGCCGAGCAGGATGATGACGTCGTAGCGGAGGCTGCTGGCGATGGCCAGGACCAGCGGCTGAATACTCTTGGCGGGATCGTA
Organism: Gemmatimonadota bacterium; assembly: GCA_041691295.1. Lineage (GTDB taxonomy): Bacteria > Gemmatimonadota > Gemmatimonadetes > Gemmatimonadales > GWC2-71-9 > DATEHG01. The sequence goes on along the minus strand of JBEPVA010000226.1, from coordinate 3,555 downwards.
GACCGCGAGGCTCAGCCCGGTGGCGCCGACCGCCATCGTCGCCGCCTTCCAGCTCATGCCCAGGCTGGCGTCGAACCGGCTGCCAATCGACAGCGAGGAGTCGTTGCTGGCCAGCACCGTGCCGTCGGGACCGACCAGCGCCATCGACAGGGAATCGCCCAGCAGCGTCCGGCCATGCATGGCCCGGCCAGTCTCGACCAGCGGGTAGACCAGGCCGATGGCGCCACTGGGGCGGTCGCTGCCCGGCTTGACCAGGGCGACCGCGATGTCCACCACCGGAGTGCCCGAGGTCCCTTCGTTGCGCGGCAACCCGACGTAGGTTGAGCCCGACATCGCGGACTGGGCCCAGCGGCCACTGCCGTCGCCGACCTTGCTGCGGGCCGCAAAAACGGTGGTGCCCGCTTCATCGACAATGGCAATGCCCCGGAACGACGTCTTCCGGCTGACCAGTGCCAGGGTTCGCTCCGCCTCGGCCCGGTCGGCCGGCTTGGTGGCGGTGACCAGCTCCACCAGACCCGGCATGGCGGCGAACACTTCGGTTTCCTGGCGTCGGGCGCTGAGTTCCTGCTCGATGGCACCGGCGGTGCGCCGGGCCATTTCCTGGAGGTAGATCTCGGAGCGGGCCTGGACGAAGTTGACCGCGCTGCGCGCCGTCAAGGCGACCGCGACCAGGCCAAACAGCGCTGCCGCGGTGACACCGAGCAGTCCGATCGCGCTGGACAGCTTGTAGGTGCGAGTGCCCATGCCGCTCCGATGGAGAGGTAAGTGAAAGGGGTGCTGGAAGTTAGATGCCAGTTACTGGGGAAGCAACGGCTAACAGTCGGTTCCGGGTTCCGGGTTCCGCGAGTTCACCGTACACCGGACACGGTTCACGGTCGATGGAAGCAGATCGAGCCGGGAGCGTCCCCTCTTCACTCTCCGCTCTCCTGTCTCCTGTCTCCTGTCTCCTTTAGATTCCCGCCCCTATGCCCGACATCTACGATTACGATCCGCACGCTGTAGAAGCCAAGTGGCGCGACCGGTGGGCCGAGCGGCATACCAACGAGCCCGATCTCGATCACGCCACCAGGCCCTACTACAACCTGATGATGTTTCCCTATCCGTCGGCCGAAGGGCTGCACGTGGGGAATCTGTTTGCCTTTACCGGCAGCGATGTGCATGGCCGTTTCCGCCGGCTCCAGGACAACCAGGTCTTCGAACCGATGGGCTATGACGCCTTCGGCATTCACAGCGAGAACTACGCGCTCAAGGTCGGGCTCCACCCTGCCGAACTGATTCCCCGTAACATTGCCAACTTCCGCCGCCAGTTCGAGCGGATGGGCGGAATGTTCGACTGGCGCCACGTGCTGTCCACCACCGATCCCAGCTACTACAAATGGACCCAGTGGATCTTCCTGCAGCTGTTCAAGGCGGGAAAGGCCTACAAGAAAAAGGCCCCGGTCAACTGGTGTCCCAACGACAAGACCGTGCTGGCCAACGAGCAGGTCGAGAACGGCCGCTGCGAGCGCTGCGGCGCGGTGGTCGAACAGCGGTTCCTGGAGCAGTGGTTCTTCCGGATCACCGACTACGCTGGCCGGCTGCTCGACAACCTGGCCGGACTCGACTGGTCGGAGACGACCCTCACCGCGCAGCGCAACTGGATCGGCCGCTCCGAAGGGGCCGAGCTCGAGTTTGCCCTGCCGGCCGGTGGCAATATCCGGGTGTTCACCACCAGGCCGGACACCATCTTCGGTGCGACGTTCATGGTGCTGGCGCCCGAGCATCCGCTGGTCCGCCAGATCACCACCGGCGAGTGCCGTCACAATGTCGAGGAGTACATCCGGCAGGTCGGCGCCCGTGACCTGATTTCCCGCAAGGTCGGCGATCGCGACAAGACCGGCGTCTTCACCGGCGCCTACGCCCGCAATCCCGCCACCGGCGAATCGATCCCGGTCTGGATCGCCGACTATGTGCTGATGGAGTACGGCACCGGCGCCATCATGGCCGTACCGGCCCACGACGAGCGCGATTTCGCCTTTGCCCGGAAGTTCGACCTGACCGTGACCCGCGTGATCGTCACCGAGGGTCAGAACGCCTCGGCACCACTGACGGAGCCGATGACGGAGACAGCCGGCGGCCGGCTGATCAACAGCGGCCTGTTCAATGGCCACGATGCCGACAGCGCCCGCGACAAGATCATCCGCTGGCTGGAGCAGCGCGGCACCGGCAAGGGCGTCATCCAGTACCGGCTGCACGACTGGTGCATCAGCCGGCAGCGGTACTGGGGCCCGCCAATTCCCATTATCTATTGCGATAGCTGCGGGCCGGTGCCGGTGCCGGAACAGGACCTGCCGGTCGTGCTGCCCAATATCGACGACTTCAAGCCCGACGATTCCGGCGTCTCGCCGCTGGCCAGGCACGAGGAGTGGTACTACGTCCCGTGCCCAACCTGTGGCGCGCGCGGCCGCCGGGAAACCGATGTCTCCGACACCTTTCTCGACTCCGCCTGGTACTACCTGCGCTACACCAGCACCGAGTTCGATGACCGGCCGTTCGACCCCGCCCGGACCCGCAAGTGGAATCCGGTCACGACCTATATCGGCGGCAACGAGCACGCGGTGCTGCACCTGCTGTATTCGCGCTTCCTGGCGATGGTGCTCCACGAGCTGGGCCACATCGACTTTGACGAGCCGTTCACCCGGTTCCGGGCCCACGGGCTGATCGTCAAGGACGGCTCCAAGATGTCCAAGTCCCGGGGTAACGTCGTCATTCCCGATGAGTACATGGACCAGTGGGGCGCCGACACCTTCCGGCTCTACCTGATGTTCCTGGGACCGTTCCAGGAGGGTGGCGATTTCCGCGACGCGGGGATCAGTGGCCCTCGCCGGTTTCTTGAGCGGATCTGGCTCATGGTCGGTGAGGCCGTGGACGCCGAGGTGCCGAAGCCGCTGCTGTCCCGGTGGCACCGGACCAAGCAGAAGATGCATGACGACATTGCCGACCTCCGCTACAACACCGCCATCTCGGCGATGATGGAGCTGGTCAACGCGATGCGCGAAGCCGGTTGCATCGACCGGCGGATCGTGGCCGATCTGGTAGTCATGCTGTCCCCCTTTGCGCCCCACTTTGCCGAGGAGTGCTGGGAACGGCTGGGGCACACTACGTCGGTATTCGATACCCTGTGGCCGACCTGGGATCCGGCGCTGATGGTGGACGACACCGTGGAAGTGGCGATCCAGGTCAACGGCAAGACCCGGGGAACGGTCACGGTCTCACGGGATGCGGTGGAGGCGGTGGTCCTGGCGGCCGCGCGGGAGCAGAACGCCGTGAAGCGGTTTGCCGACGGCAAGGAGGTCCGCAAGGTGATCTACGTGGCCAACCGGCTGCTGAATATCGTGGTCGGCTGACCTGCGAGAAAAGCGAAAAGAGAAAGGCGAAACGGGAGGTGCGGGTTCGTTAACTTCTGGCTCGCCTTTCGCCTTTCGCCTTTCGCCTTTCGCCTTTCGCCTTTCGCCTTCTGGCTACCGCCGCCGGGTGTAGATCAAATCAAAATTCGGAGTCCACGTCTTTCCCTCG
>JBEPVA010000225.1:0-5694 GCA_041691295.1 Gemmatimonadota bacterium | reverse complement strand
AATCCACTCAAGCGAGCCCGGGAAATGCCGCCCGTTCGCGCGCCGGCACGGTCCGCGCCGTCCGCGTTATTTCGCGGTCAGTTGTTCCGGAACCAGGCCGATCAGCCGGTGTGCCAGCTCCCGCAACCGATCCGCCTGATGCAGCCGCTCGAGCCAGCGGGACGGAATCGCAGCTTCGCCATCGCGTATCCCCATCAGGGCCCCAGCCACCGCGGCATTGGTATCGGTATCCCCGCCGGCGTTGGCCAGCCAGACCAACCCCCGCTCCAGGTTGGGCTCGTGATAGGCAAACCAGAGCGCAATCTCGACGCAGTGCACGACGTAACCCGCATCCGCCCCACTCACCGGCAGCTGCTCCCGCTTTTCCAGCGGCACTCGGCGCACCGCCTGGATCAGTTCGGCCGGCGCACCATTCTGGGTGAGGGCGTCCAGGACTTCGGGCAGGAAATCGGTGATTCCGCAGAGCAGGCAATGGGCCGCGACATTGACTGCCACGGCGCCCCAGGTACAGCGGTCGTCAGGGTGAGTCAGTGCCGCCGTGTGGTAGCTGCCACTGACCAGGTTCCGGGGTGAATTGAGGGTGGCCAGCGCAACGGGAATGCAGCGCGAGACGGTGCCGTTGCCGGCCCGTCCACCGGTCGAGGCCGGTGGTGAACCGTGGGTGGCAATGTGCTGCAGCGCGATCCGGGTCCAGATCCCGATACCCCGCCCCCCGCCCCTCATCCAGTCGATCCAGCGAGTGGCCAGCCGTTCGAGGTTGACCTCGGGCTCCAGCAGTTCTTCCGCCAGGCCGATACTGAGGGCCAGGTCGTCATCCCATGGCTCGGCGGCACCGGGCAGGATATCGCGGACTCCGCCGGGAAATCGGGCGGCAATCGATTCGGCACTGCCGAGGAACTCGGTGGGAACGCCGAGCGCGTTGCCGGCGGCCAATCCAAGAAGGGCGCCGCGGGCACGGGAAGGGAGGTCGGGAGTCGGTCTGGGCATGGTCGAGAGAGCCGGTATTGTAAGCGGGCCACCCATTCCGCGCCGCCCCCCGCGTCCGCTATCTTAGAGGCCAGGGCTTTCACTTCAGCGCGAGGTACCATCGTGGGCAAGGACACCCTTTCCGTCACCGACAATCGCACCGGCAAGAGCTATGAACTGCCGATCAGCGAGGGCGCGATCAAGGCGCTCGACCTGCGCCAGATCAAGACCGATGACGAAGACTTCGGCCTGATGACCTACGATTCGGCGTTTCTCAACACCGCCGCCTGTCGCAGCGCCATCACCTTCATCGACGGCGACCGGGGGATACTCCGGTATCGCGGCTATCCGATCGAGCAGCTGGCCGAAAAGGCCTCGTTCCTCGAGGTGGCGTTCCTGCTCAACAACGGTGAGCTGCCGACCAAGGCCCAGCTGGAAAAGTGGACCAGGGACATCACCTACCACACCTACGTCCACACCAACATCATCAAGTTCCTCGAGGGGTTCCGCTACGACGCCCACCCGATGGGCATGCTGCTCGGCGCGGTCGGCGCGCTGTCGACCTTCTATCCCGACGCCAAGAACATCGAGAGTGCGGAGGAGCGCTACCTCCAGCGGGTCCGGTTGATGGCCAAGCTGCCGACCATTGCGGCCTTTGCGTTCCGGCATTCGCGCGGACTGCCGTACGAGTTCCCCCGGAACGACCTCGGCTACATCGCCAACTTCGTCAACATGACCTTCAGCATCGGCGGGCAGCACCAGCCCAACCCGGTGCTGCAGCGGGCCCTCGAAATCCTGCTCATCCTGCACGCCGATCATGAGCAGAACTGCTCGACCAGCGCCGTCCGTGCCGTGGGCTCATCCCATGTCGACCCATTCTCGGCCGTTTCGGCCGGCATCGCGGCGCTCTACGGCCCGCTGCACGGCGGCGCCAATGAAGCGGTGCTCAAGATGCTGGACGAGATTCCCGACAAGCAGTCGGTGCCGGCCTTCATCGCCAGCTGCAAGTCCGGCGAGGGCCGGCTGATGGGCTTCGGCCACCGGGTCTACAAGTCGTACGATCCGCGGGCCAAGCTGATCAAGAAGGTGGCCTACGATGTCTTTGAGCAGACGGGGCTCAACCCCAAGCTCGAAATCGCGCTTGAACTGGAAAAGATCGCCCTTGAGGACGAGTACTTCATCAAGCGGAAATTGTACCCCAACGTCGACTTCTACTCGGGGTTGATCTACCAGGCCATGGGATACCCGACCGATTACTTCACCGTGCTGTTTGCCATGGGCCGGATGCCGGGATGGCTGGCCCAGTGGGAAGAGATGCTGGCGGACAAGGACACCAAGATCGCCCGGCCCCGGCAGATCTATATCGGTTCACCGGAACGGGAGTTCGTCCCGATGGCCATGCGGGGCTGAGCTGCGGTGAGAAGACACCGGGCGTAAGTGAGTGGGGGCTCCGAGATGGTTCGGGGCCCTTTCATTTGTCGGAAGGTCGGTAGGTACGAATTTGGTGGTGAGTGCGTCTCCCGGTCGGTCGGAAGGTCGGACGGACTCGCGCATGCTCTGGTTTGAGTTCGCATTCTATCCGACGGCCGGAAAAGCGCCTTCCGACCTTCCGACTTTCCGACGTTCCGCCCATCCGACAGCCCTCTTGACGCAAAGATATCGATGTGATATCATGGTGATACCTACCAACCAGAGGCTGTACCGTGATCCGCGAAATCGAGAAGCACCCCACCAATGGCCTCGTCGCCCTCGTGCTGTTCCTCGGCGCGGGCGCGCTCCTGGCCGTGGCCTTGGTCAACGCCATCCAGGCCGGTGAGCCGGTCCTGATCGGGCTGATCGTGATCGGCGGGGTGATCGACTTGATCCTCCTGATGGGGCTGTTCGTGGTCCAGCCCAACCAGGGCAAGGCGCTGCTCCTGTTCGGGAAGTACATCGGGACCGTCCGGACTCCCGGCCTCTGGTGGGCCAACCCGTTCTACAGCGACAAGGCCGTCTCGCTCCGGGTCCGGAACTTCGAGACCGCCAAACTCAAGGTGAACGACCACAACTCCAACCCGATCGAAATCGGCGCGGTAGTGGTCTGGAAAGTCACCGACACGGCGGAAGCGCTGTTCGAGGTCGACAACTACGAGGACTACGTGAAGGTCCAGAGTGAATCGGCGTTGCGGGGGCTGGCCAACCAGTACCCGTACGATTCCCACGACCCGGCGATCATGTCGCTCTCGACCAATACGGGGGACGTGGCGGTCAAGCTGCAGTTCGAGATTCAGGAGCGGCTGGCCAAGGCTGGTGTCACGCTCAACGAAGCCCGGATCAGCCACCTGGCATACGCCCCGGAAATCGCGGGCGTCATGCTCCGGCGGCAGCAGGCCGCCGCCGTGATCGCCGCCCGGCAGATGATCGTCGACGGGGCGGTTGGCATGGTGGAATCCGCCCTGGCCCAGCTCGACCAGAAGAAGATCGTCAACCTCGATGACGAGCGGAAAGCGGCCATGGTCAGCAACCTGCTGGTCGTTCTGTGCTCGGAGCAGGGCACCCAGCCGGTGGTCAACACCGGTTCGATCTACTAAGTCGTGGCCGACCGCCATTCCTTCCTGTTGAGGCTCGACCCGGCGCTGCACGATGCGGTGCAGCGCTGGGCAGCAGACGATCTCCGCTCGGTCAACGGGCAGATCGAATTCCTGCTGCGCCAGGCGCTGCGGGATGCCGGCCGCCTCAGGGAAAAGAAGGACTGACCGGCAATTGCGCCTTTCGTACCCGCAGCGGCTGCAACCCTTTCCCCGCCCCATCCGTCCATACTAGGTCTGTCCACCGGGAACTGCCCTGTCTACCACGCTCGAACTCCGGCTCCGCCGCAGCCTGCCACCCACCCTCCTGCTCGACCGGGAACTGCCGGGCGGCGGGATGGCGCGCGTCTTCCTGGCCGATGATCAGACGCTGGGGCGCAAGGTGGTCATCAAGGTGCTGCTCCCCGAACTCGCCGAGGGGTTGAGCAACGAGCGGTTCAAGCGGGAAATTCACCTGGCCGCCCAGCTGCAGCATCCGCATCTGGTCCCGGTGCTTCAGGCCGGCGAGGCCGAAGGGCTTCCCTATTTCGTCATGCCGTACGTGGCCGGCGAATCGCTGCGAGTCAGGCTCCGGGATTTCGAGCCCCTCCCGCCGCGGGAAGCCATCGCCATCCTGCGCGACGTGGCGCGGGCCATGGCCTACGCTCACGCCAACGGCATCATCCATCGCGACATCAAGCCCGACAATGTCCTGATCGCCGGCGGGTCCGCCATGGTGAGCGACTTCGGCATCGCCAAGGCGGTGTCGTCATCAATCGCCTCCGATCCTGATGGCTCGGTCCTCACCCGCACCGGCAGCTCCCTCGGCACCCCCACCTACATGGCGCCGGAGCAGTCCGCGGCCGACCCGGCGGCCGATCATCGCGTCGATATCTACGCCTTCGGCGCCATGGCGTATGAACTGCTCACCGGCAAGCCGCCGTTTCACAATCGCGCCCCGCAGGCACTGCTGACAGCGCACCTCGTCGAACTCCCGGCTCCCGTGGCGGACAAGGTGCCGGGCCTGCCCCAATCGCTGGCCGCGCTGGTGATGCAGTGCCTGCAGAAGGATCCCGCCGACCGTCCGGCCTCGGCCGAGGCCCTGCTGGAACGGCTCGACGGCCTCGACTGGTCGGGCGAGCGGAGCGGACCGGTCATCGCGGCGAGGGGGCGGGCGCAGTGGACCGCGCCCGCCGCCGCAATAGTGGCACTGGTGGTACTCGGCGGATTGTTCGCCGCGTCTGGACGGCTCGGTGGACGTACGGCTGTGGTCCGCAACCCGCAGCTGGTCACCATCGTGCCGTTCAGGGTGGCGAGCGCGGACCCTGCCCTGCACTACCTACGGGAGGGAATGCTCGACCTGCTCGCCGCCAAGCTTCCCGGCGAGGGCGGGTTGCAGGCCACCGACCCGCGTGGGTTGCTCGACGCCTGGCATACGGCCGGTGGAACGCCCGAGAACGACCTGCGGACCGAGGAGTCTCAGAAACTGGCCGCCCGCCTCGGTGCGGGCTGGCTGCTGCTCGGAGACGTGGTCGGGACGCCGTCGCGCGTCACCCTCAACGCCTCGCTCTTTCCCACCGGCGTGTCCCAGCCCCGCACGCGGCTTTCGGTCGATGGGCCGCCCGACAGCCTCGGCGCCCTGGTTGACCAGCTCGTGGCCCAGCTGCTGACCTCGCTGTCCGCCGGCACAGCAACCGGGCCAAGTCTCAATCGGGCCTCGCTGCCGGTGTTGCGGGCGTACCTGGATGGGCTGACGAAGCTGCGTCATGGCCTGCCATCATCCGTCGCCGCGTTTACCGAAGCGCTCGACCGGGACACGACCTTTGCTCCATCGGCCCTCGGATTGGTGCAGGCGATCGGATGGTTCGGAGACGGCTCGACCGCCGCCCGGCCTCTCCGGATCGCGTGGAATAACCGGCAGCAGCTCAGCCAGAAGGACCAGGCGCTGCTCACCGTGTCGGCCGGCCCGCGCTACCCTGCCCAGTCATCGACCCGCGAGCTGTTCGAGGCGGCGCAGCGCTACCTGCAGCTTGCCCCGGAGCGAGCCGATGCCTGGTATAGCTACGGCGACAAGATCTATCATTTCGGGGATGCGCTCGGATTTCCGGATCGGTCGCTGAAGGCGGCAGCGGCATTCACGCGCGCCCTGGCCACCGATTCCACCTATGTGCCAGGCTACATC
>JBEPVA010000224.1:0-5718 GCA_041691295.1 Gemmatimonadota bacterium | reverse complement strand
ATGGTGCCACCGTTCCATATTTCAAGCCGTTCGCCAATGGCACCGCCCTTGGCCCGGTGACGATCGCGGAATTGCTGCATGTCGATTCGAGATGGCTGGCCTTCTTTGTCATGACCGGAGCGCTGTTTCTGTTCGGGTCGATCGACCGCTGGGAGCGGGCCCGCTCATGAGGCGGCAATTGGGGTGGGTGGTATTGATCGGGTTGCTTGGAATCGGTTGCGGCTCAGACCAAAGATCCGCGGATGCGCCTGGAGCACACTCGTCAGCCGCGCCGGTCCTGCCGGACTCGTCAACGTCCGACACGTCCCGCGCCAAGCCGCGCGGCTGCTTCGAGTAAGCTACAATCGTTCGCCGAGCGCCTTTTCGACCTCGGCCCGGCGGCCCCGGCTCATTGGCACCCGAGATCCGTCCCGCATGATCAGGACAAAGCGGCCCTGGAACTCCGGCTGGATTTCAACACAACGGTCGAGTTGCACTATGGCCGAACGATGGACCCGGACGAATCGTTCAGGATCGAGTTTCTGTTCCAGCGTCGCCATCGTCTCCCGGACCAGGTGGACCTTGCCACCGGCGTGGAGCTTGGAGTAGTAGTCCGCCGCTTCGATCCAGTCGATCTCCGGCACGGTGACGAAACGGGTGGAGCCGGCGCTGCGGACCAGGATCCGGCTGAGAAATTTCGGGCCGGGCCGGGGCTCAGCCAACTCAGCCGGGGGCGTCCCGCCGAGCAGGCCGCCAAGCTGCTGGGCGGCCTCGCCGAGGCGGCGCTGGTAGACGTCACGCTTGGCGTGACTCAGGGCGCGGGCAAAGCGGCGATCGCTGAACGGCTTGAGCAGGTAGTCGAGGGCCTGGGCTTCGAACGCCGCGAGAGCATGCTGATCGTAGGCGGTAAGGAAGACCACCGTCGGCATGGCGGCAGCGCCGATCGCGGTGATGACGCCGAACCCGTCGATCACCGGCATCTGGATGTCGAGGAAGACCAGGTCGATGCTCAGCTCGCGGATCATCCGGATCGCCTCGGCCCCATCGCCGCATTCACCGGCCACCTGAAACTCCGGCTCGGCCGAGAGCAGCTGGCGGACGCCGCTCCGGGCCAGCGGTTCATCGTCGACGATGAGGGTGCGGATCATTCAGGTAGCTTAAGGCGAGGGGGGGCAGGGTGGCAGGGGGCGGGTGAAACAAGCAATACGATGCAAGGGTGGAACGTCGGTAGTTGTGACAGTCGGAAGGTCGGAAGGTCGGACAGTCGGGAGGAGTGCATTTCCGGTTGCCATGCCGCTTCTGGCTGCGTCATCATTTCCGACCTTCCGACTTTCCGTCCGCCCGCCCACTCAACCTGGAATCAGATGACCGCTGAACTGAACAACCGATGGGCGCTTCAATGGCAGCGGACGCCGTCCTGGCTTCGATCCACCCTGATCCTGTTCGGGATCTGGAGCGTGCCGGTGCTGATCGGGTCCTCGGGTCATTTCCTCGGCATGGCCGCCCAGGGAATGCAGCTCCAGATGCCGGCCTATCACATCTGGGGTCACAGTCTGGCCACCTGGTACATCTGGATCCCGACCACGCCCGTCATTCTCTGGCTGGGCCGCCGCTACCATTTCGGCGAGGGGCAGCGGCTGGTGTCACTGCTGGTGCACGTGGTTGCCGCCAGCCTCATGTTCCTGCTCCAGGCGCTGAGCATCATCTATGTCAGCACCGCGATCGGCCACATGACCCCGGGTGTGCCGCTCGGCGACCGGCTGGCTGGCGAGATCATCAACCAGTACGTCTTCACCCTGCTGACCTACGCGGTCGTGGTGAGCGCAGCGGCCGGCCTGCGGCTGGCCCGTCACTCGCGCGACCGCGAGCGGCAAGCGCTGCAGCTCGAGGCCCAGCTGGCTCAGGCCCGGCTCGAGGCGCTGCGCTCCCAGCTGCAGCCGCATTTTCTGTTCAACGCGCTCAACTCCGCCGTCATGCTGGTCCGCCAGGGCAACAATCCCGAAGCCACCAGCGTCCTGGTTCAGATCAGCGACCTGCTCCGCTACGTGCTCGACGAGCGAACGCCGATGGTTTCGCTCCGGGACGAACTTCATTTCCTGCATCGCTACCTCGGCATCGAACAGGTCCGCTTCGGCGACCGGCTGGTGGTCGAGGCCAGCGTGCCCGACGACCTGCTGGGACTACCGGTGCCCAACCTGATTCTGCAGCCTCTGGTCGAAAACGCCCTGCGCCACGGGGTCGGCGCCAAGACCGGAGTCGGTCATCTGTCCATTCGCGCTCGGCGCAATGGCTCTGGACTGGAACTCGAAATCGAGGATGATGGCCCCGGGGTCGAGGCGGGATGGAGTCTGGAGCGTGACGCCGGCGTCGGGCTGAGCAGTACCATGCGCCGGCTCCAGGAGTTGTTTGGTGCTGGGTACAAACTCGAGATCTCCTCCGGTACGTCGGGCGGTACGCTGGCACGGGTGACAGTACCGACCTGAACCGGCGGAGACGGGAGAGAGAAGCGAGGAGAGGGAAGAGCGGAAAAGGGAGAAGGGAGAAGGGAGAAGGGAGAAGGGACGAGCCTCGCGTATGAAGCGTGGATCCGCCACCCCGACTCCCCACTGACCAAACGTCTAACAGCTATCGGTTGTCAGCTTAGAGCTTAACGGTTGAGGCTTAAGGCTTAGGGCCCAGCGCATGTCCTGGCTCGATAGCAGGTAGCAGATCCACCCGATGAACGCCGCACACACCGGAAGTCCCACCACTTCGCTTACTACCGTCAACAGGCCGCCCACCGCTCCGGTACTCAGACACAATACGACCGGCGGGGACATACCGGCTCCAGGAATTCGGATGGACGGCGGGCGCCAACCAGTGCCTGCGGCTTGAGGCTCAGGCGCTAGGACTTATGGGCCAGCGCGGCCGTCACCTTCCCGGCAACCAGCCCCACGACCGCGCCCAGCACCATCGCCACAATCACGGAGAGCAGTCCGTTGCTCCGGCCAAACCGCAGCAGGGTATCGACCGAGCGGGCTTCAGGGCTCTGGAACAGGAAGCCGAACACCGCCGCGTAGCCGTAGATCGCGGCCGGCAGCAGGGAGAGCGGCTTGAGCTGCGAGCCGAGGATCACGATGACGAGGCTCAGACTCACGGCCAGGAATCCGCGAACGACCCAGAGGTTGCCGTCGACCGGAATGGACACCATGGCCAGGACGGCCAGCCAGCCGCAGATCGTGCCAAAAATGTTGCCAGCCACCGTCTTGTTGAACGCTGGCATATCGCCCCCGGCCTGGACCAGACAGCCCCACGCAATGAACCCCGCCCAGGCGGGAATCCCGATGAACACACAGCCCACTGCGAACAGACCGCCGAGGACACCGGTACTCAGGCATAGTGCGACCAGCGCAGACATAGGGGCTCCTTGTAGTCGGGTGATTGCCGGCACCGCGGAACGACTCCGGTCCGGGCCGTCATGCCATCGTCCATGTAGCACCGAATCGGCCCGGAGTCAAATGCTGGAGCCGGGCAGACCGGACACGGCTGACAGGAAACGGGGTAACGGACCAACCCTCAGTTCCTCCGGTCTCGCTTCTTCCCCTCGCCTGTCTCCCGTCTCCTCTCTTCGCTAGTTTTGGCTCACCCCATGCCTCCATTCCAGGACGACCTCCAGGCCGCTATCGGTCCTGCCTACACCCTCGAGCGCGAGCTCGGCGGCGGCGGGATGAGCCGGGTGTTCGTGGCGGAAGAGGTGGCGCTGCATCGCAAGGTGGCCATCAAGGTGCTGCCGCCCGACCTGGCCGCGGTGCTCAGTCCCGACCGATTCCGCCGCGAGATCGAACTCGCCGCCCGGCTCCAGCATCCTCACATCGTGCCGCTGCTGGCCGCCGGGCGTACCGAGAGTCCGGCCGGTGGGGCGCCGCTGCTCTACTACACCATGCCGCTGGTCGAGGGAGAATCACTTCGTGCCCGGCTGTCGCGCGATGGGGCGGTGCCGGTGGCCGAATCGATGCGGCTGCTCAGGGAAGTGGCGGACGCGCTGGCCTATGCCCACGGGCGCAAGGTCATTCATCGCGATATCAAGCCTGACAACATCCTGATTTCAAGCCAGCACGCCCTGGTCACCGACTTCGGGATTGCCAAGGCCATCGGTGGAGCGCTCGACAACGGATCCGCTGGCCTCACCTCGGTCGGGTTTTCGCTGGGTACTCCGGCCTACATGGCACCCGAGCAGGCACTGGCCGACCCGCTGGTCGACTACCACGCCGATCTGTATGCCTGGGGCGTCGTGGCCTACGAGATGCTGACCGGCCAGGAGTTGTTTCCGCGCCGCTCGCCGCAGCAGATCGTGGCCGCCCACCTGACCGAGGTGCCCCAGCCGATCGGTCAGGTGGTCCACTCCTGCCCGCCGGCACTCGCCGCGCTGATCATGCAGTCGCTCGAGAAGGAGCCGGGCCGTCGTCCCAAGTCGGCCGCGGCCATCGTGGCCCAGCTCGACGACATCGCGATGCCGACCCCGATGGGCACACCGGCCGTGGCACTCTCTCCGGCCCGGAAGCGCTCGCGCCTCTGGATCCCGGTGACCATCGTCCTGCTGGCCGCAGTGGCCGTCAGCCTCAGGATGTTCGGCCTGCTACCCGGCGCCAGCCTGCTCTCGCAGGGGGTGCTCAAGGACCGCGACCGGATTCTCCTGGCTGACGTGGTCAATCACACCCGCGACTCGCTGCTCGGCGGTACCGTGACCGAGGCGCTGCGGGTGGACCTGACCCAGTCGCAGAGTGTCTCGCTGCTGACCGCCGCCCAGGTCCAGGGTGCACTGGAACGGATGAAGCGCTCCGGTCCCCAGCCGCTCGATGTCACGCTGGCTCGTGAAATTGCCCAGCGTGAGGGCGCCAAGGCGGTGGTGACAGGTGAAGTCCGCACGGTGGGCGGCGGCTACGTGGTCTCGGCCCAGCTGCTGGCCGCCAGCAGCGGCGATGTGCTGGCCGCCTTCCGGGAGACGGCCCGCGATTCCTCCGGACTGATTGATGCCATCGGCAAGGTGTCGAGCCTGCTGCGGCGGCGGATCGGCGAGTCGCTGGAGAACATCCGGAGCGACCGGCCGCTGGCCGAGGTGTCCACCAGTTCGCTGAGCGCGCTGCAGAAATACTCCGAAGCGGTCCGACTGATCGAAGTCGAGGGCGACTACACCCGGGCGGGGGCCCTGCTCGAGGAAGCCGTGCGGATCGACACCAGCTTTGCGATGGCCTGGCGCAAGCTCGGCGCCAACTACGGCAACATCGGTGAAGACACCCGGGCGCGCCGTGCCGTGGCCAAGGCCTACCAGTATCGCGATCGCCTGCCCGAGCGGGAGCGGTACATGACCATGGGCAGCTATTTCACCAGGGTCGAGATCGACGACCAGAAAGCGCTGGACGCTTTTCAGAACCTGCTGGTGCTCCGGCCCAGCGATGGTCCGGCGCTTCACAACATCGCGCTGGTCTATGGCTTCGAAAAACAGTATGACCAGTCGATCCGGTACTATCGGCGCGCCATCGACCTCGATTCGCTGAACGGCTTGACCTACCCCAATCTGATCAGCACGCAGCTGTTCGCCGGGCAGATCGATTCGGCGGAGCGCACCCTGGCGGCCCTGCGCCGTCAGCTACCCGGCAACCAGGCGATTCCCTGGTCGGCGTACAACGTGGCGTCCGCCCGCGGGGATACGGCCGCCGCGATCCGGTACCTGGAGTCCATCCGGCGCGCCACCGCCGATGA
>JBEPVA010000223.1:0-5921 GCA_041691295.1 Gemmatimonadota bacterium | reverse complement strand
GGTTAAGTCAAGGCGTTGACACCATCAAAGCCACCCTTTCGCACGCGCAATTCTCGACGCCTCCACGCGCGTCATCGCGCCAACCTTTGTCATCGCCTCGGACAGGTAGTTCCTCACTGTTCCCTCCGACAATCCAAGGGTGCTGGCGATGTCTCCCGTGGTCTTGCCTTCACCCGCCAGACGCAGCGCCTGACGCTCACGGTCGGTAAGCGGATCGGCCTCACCCCTGCCGGCGACAGCGGCACCTGGTTTCACCAGGTTCCGATCGTGGGCCTCGTCCCGGGTCCCACGATCCAGACCACCGGAGCGGTGAAACGCTCGCTCCAGTATCGCCAGGACTTTGTCGCCTGGTCGATGAAGAACGCTGATGTTGTCACAGCCAGGGCCGGAGCGGTGTTCGTCGGCTTTGGCATCGTGGCACCGGAGTATCAGTGGGACGATTACGCCGGCGCCGACGTCAAGGACAAGATCGTCATTTGCCTGGTGAACGATCCTGGCCTGCGCGACTCGACCCTGTTCAAGGGCAAGGTGCTCACCTACTACGGCCGCTGGACCTACAAGATCGAAGAGGCGGCGCGGCACGGTGCGGCCGGCATCCTGATGATTCACACCACCGAGAATGCAACCTACCCGTGGACGGCGGTTACCGCCTCCTGGACCGGCGAACAGGTCCGTCTGGAGGTGCCCGAGACCAGTCTCATCATCGCGGGGTGGATCAAGGACAGTTCGGCAGCCGGGCTGTTTGCCGCCTCGGGCCAGGACCTGGTCGGACTCACCAAGCTCGCCGCCACTCGTCGATTCAAGCCGGTATCACTCGGCTTCGGGATCGATGCCAGGATCAAGAGCGTCGTCCGCCACTCGGCCACGGTCAACGTGATGGGGCGCTGGGACGGCACCGGTGCGCACAAGGATGAGGTGATCCTGATCGGCGGCCACTATGACCACTTCGGCATCCGGACGCCGGTCAAGGGTGACTCGATCTACAACGGGGCCGAGGACAATGCGTCAGGCACGGCGGCGGTGATTGCGACGGCCGAAGCGTTTGAGAAGAGCGGAGTCCACGCCGGACGCTCGATCGTGTTCTGCGCTTTTGGGGCCGAAGAGTCTGGATTGCTGGGCTCCCAGGCACTGGCGGCGCGTCCTACCGTGCCGCTCAAGCTGATGGCTGCCATGCTCAACATGGATGTCACCAACCTGCACGGCAAAACCACCGACATTGCGGTGCTGGGCGCCGAGCAATCGACCCTGGGCGAAATCTTCGCTGCCGCCGCCAGGGCTGAGAGCCTCAAGGTCACCACCAACGAAGAAGCGCTGACCTCGGGCTCCTTCTTTCGGTCTGATCATTTCCCGTTTGCCAAGGCCGGGGTGCCGGCCCTGTCGGTCGAGGCGGGGACGGATATTGTCGGCAAGCCGGCCGGGTGGGGAGCGGAGCAGTCCAAGCAATACACCGACGAGCGATACCATCAGCCCCAGGACGAAATGCTGCCCTGGTTTTCGATGCTGGGAACCGTCCAGCAGATCCGGGTCATTGCCCGCACGGCCTTGGCAGTCGGGGCGGCAGAGGGCCAGCCGGCCTGGTCGGCCGGCTCGGAATTCCACGAGGCCGGTGAAAAGCGGCTGCACTGACCGTGGCGCCTTGGCTCAGGTAGTAGTATCTTAGGCCCCGTTTCCTCTGGTCGCCTTTGTCCGGGAGACTGTTCTGGACCTGCCAAGCCGCCATATCGTTCCCCTGACGTGGCTTAGCCAGCACGCGGGGGAGTCGATCCGGGTTCGAACTCTGGTAGAACTGGCCCCCCCCGGGACGGTTCCACTTGAATCGCTCGCCGCCGCCCAGGCGGCGGTGCTCACTGCCAAGACCCCCGCCGCCATTATCAAGAAGCAGAAAGACACCGGAATCTGGGGTAATAATCTCCTGGGTTTGGCCCCTTCTGCGGCACAGGGCATCAAGGATGTGGGCACCATTCCCCAGTACCGCCGGCTGATGCAGCTGGGGCTGCCCCAGGGCTCCCGGTCCTTCCGTCTGGCCGACCGGACCCTGTTCCGGGTGCTGTCCCGCGACGAAGACCCCGCCCTGCTGTTCGAATTCCAGAAGCTGGCCAAGACTGATCCGGCCGGTCCGGCCTGGGCCCGGAAGATCATTCGTGAAGCGGCCAGCTGCACCCTCGCCGAAGCGGGTTATCTCGATGACCCAAGGCTCCGGGGCGCGGCCCACAAGATCGCCGACGATGTCTCCCACTTCCTGCGCAGCCCGCTGGCCGAAAAACCCTTCGTCCGGATGGGCAGCCAGACAGCGCTGAATCCGCTGGCGCATCCGCCCAGCTGGTACTCGGTGGCCATGATCGCGGCCATGCCCAATCTGCAGCGCGAGCGGGCCGGCTTCACCGAGCGCCTGGGCCACTACCTGGCACAGCCGGCTCCGAAAAAAGCCTTTGTGATTCCGGTCGGAAAGAAGTCGGTCAAGCCGCAGCACCTGCTGCTCGGAGATCCGATCGCGGCCGATTCCAAGGGTGTGCCGAAGGACCTGCCGCTGGCCCTGTACTTCATCGAACTGCTGGCCCGGATCGGCGCCCTCCACACTGCGCCTGGCGCCACCCGGGTGCTGGGCCGGCTGCTCAAGGACTGCGACCAGAACGGGGTCTGGGTTCCCAAGAGTCTGCGCGGAATTCCCAAGGCCATCAACAAAATCACCTATCACTATTTCCCGCTCGAGGCCGAATCGAAGCACCCTGAGAGCCGGGTCGTAGATGTGACCTTCCGCCTGGCGCTGATCGCCAAGCTGCTGGGCTGGGAACTGACCTACGCCTGAACAGGCCGGTTCCCGGGCCATTGCCTAGCTTCTAGGAGTAGCACAGACTACACCTATGGCAAACCTCGATCTCACCCCGTTTGGCTTTACCCCCACTGAAACCCGGGTCTACGAGGTCATGCTCTCCACCGGCCCGGGAACCGGATACGCCATTGCCCGCAGTGCCGGGCTGGCCCGGGCCAATGCCTATAGCGCGCTGGATGGGCTGGTCTCCAAGGGGGCAGCACGGGTCGAGGAGGGCCGTCCCAAGAAGTTCCGGCCCGAACCTCCCGCCACCGTCCTGGCCAGGATAAGCAATGACCAGGCCCTGGCCCTCGAACTGCTGGGGCACGCGCTCGACGGTCATACCATCTCCAATACTCCAACGCTGGTAGAAATCACCTCGCCACGAGGTGCGCTCCAGCTGTTGTCCCATGACATTGCCCGCGCCGCGGCGTCCGTCGAGCTGCTGGCCCCGGCCGACGCCTACCCGATTCTGGCGCCGGTGCTGCGACGGGCGGTGGCCGCTGGTCTCGACGTGGCACTGTACTGCAGCGGCGTGAGTCCGGCGGAGCTCGGATTTGCCGACATCACGGTGGTACCCGAGCCAGCCGACTGGCCCGGTAATCCGCTGCTGGGAGTGATTGACGGCAAGACCGCGGTGATTGCCACCCGCCAGGGCGGTGAGGTCACGGGTCACTGGAGCAGCGCCACTGCCTTCGTGGCCGCCACCCGGGCGGCACTGGCTCAGCTGGGACGGTCACGATGAGCGACAGAATCGACGAACTGCTCGCGGCACTCCGTCGCGAGTACGTGGCGGATGGTCCTGCCCGCCTGGCCGAATTGCGAAAGGATCTGGCGGCATTCCTGGCGGGTGAGCCCGATGCCATCGCGTCGCTCACCAGTCGGTTCCATCGCCTGGCCGGCTCGGGCGGCTCGTATGGTTTCGAGGAAATCAGCGTCATCAGCCAGGAAGTGGAGCAATGGCTTCGGCGAGAAAATGCGGTCGCGCCGAGCAAGGAACTCAAGACCCGGTTGTCGAGCGCGGTGGAGCGGTTGTCCGCCGCCTTTGACACGGCGGCGCTGGAACTGGACAATCCGCACGACCTGCCGCAGCACGGTGATTTCGGCTGGCGGGCCCGCGTGGTTGGACCCAGCGGTCCGGCCCAGCGCCAGGTCGAACAGTATCTGAGCCAGGCTGGCTACATCGTGTCATCGGATCCGGGCACCGGTGAGCCGGCCCGGGTGCCGCTCAGCGAGCGCCCGGATCTGCTGGTACTGATGGCGGATCCCAACGGTCCCGATCCCTATGCCAACGCCACCGCCTGGTCGGCGGCCGGGCCGGCCCGTCCCCGCGCCATGCTGCTGATCGATGCCGGTGGGCTGGCCGATCCGGTCCGGGCGGTTTCCGCCGGAATCGATGCGGTCCTCTCGCCGGACCGGGTCTCGGCCGAACTCCCCCGCTATGCTAAAACACTCGCCAGGATCGGGGCACCACCGTCGCGCGTCCTGCTGGCCATCCACAGCGAGTCGCTGGCCGCCGAACTGACCCGGACCCTCGAGCCGGCCAATCTGCAGGTGGCCCACTATACCGAGATGACCACGGTCCATGAGGCCCTGCTGCGCGAACCCCCCGACGTGGTCATCGGGCAGCTCACCCCCGGACTCGACGGACTGGCCCTGACCCGGCTGATGCGCCAGGACGCCCGCTTCGCCCTGTTGCCGGTCATCATCCTGGCCACCGAAGACTCGATCGGCGCCCGGATCGAGGCCATCAAGGCCGGCGCGGACCACCTGCTGATCCATCCGGTGGAGGGGCCACTGCTCACCCACCTGATCGTCAGCCGAGCGGAGCGGGGTCGTCGGCTACGCGAGATGGTGCACCGCGACGGGCTGACCGGACTGCTCAATCACGCGACCCTGATGGCCGAGCTGGAGCACACGCTCGAGTATTCGCGCCGCCACGGCGAGACCTTCGGCTTCATCATGGCCGACGTCGTTCATTTCAAGCGGATCAACGACCAGTACGGGCATCTGGTGGGTGACCAGGTCCTGCTGCACCTGGCCCGGCTGCTGCAGCAGACCGTGCGGGCCAGTGATCTCATCGGACGCTACGGCGGTGAAGAGTTCGGCCTGGTTCTGCGCCGGACTGATCGGGCCGGCGCCGGCATTCTGGCCGGCAAGCTGCGCCATGCGCTGGTGGCGGAACCGGCGTTGATCGGCGAGGCAAAGCAGCTGCCGATTCGCATTTCGATGGGCGTGGCCTGTTACCCCGCCGACGGCCTCACCGCTTCGGCGCTGGCGCTCCAGGCCGACCAGGCGCTGTATCGCGCCAAACGCGGCGGCCGAGACCGGGTCGAGTACGCTCGCGACAATCCCACCCGGACCTGACGCAGGCTCCCGCGCGGCGACCGCCAGCAGGCCATTTCCATGGCCCATAAGAATCCCGATGCCAGGGAGCGGCTGCTGCGTGCCGCGAGAGCCGAGTTTGCCAGGGCAGGGCTGGCCGGGGCGCGTACCGACCGGATCGCCCGGCAGGCCTCGGTCAACAAGCAGCTGCTGCACTACTACTTCCGGACCAAGGCGGGATTGTACGACTCGGTGCTGAGCCGGGCGGGTGATGAAGTGGCGGCGGCGCTGGCCTCGATTCCGACGGCGGGCCTGACCTCGGTGGAACGGCTGCGCCGGCTGGTCCGGGCCCAGTTCGACTACCTCGCCTCCAATGGCATGCTGACTCGCCTGCTGCTCGGCGCCGAGGGCGGCGACTGGGTCGATGCGGCGGTGGCTCCGCTGGCCTCCTTGCTCACCGATGGTCAGGCCACTGGCTTCTTCCGCGATGACATCGAACCGCTGCACCACGCTCGCCAGACGATGCTGCTCCACCTCGGCTACTTCGCCCTGCCCAAGGTCACCGCTGGTTGGGGCCAGCCTGAATTGTGGCGCGACCGGGCAGCGGAGCTGATTGTGCGGGGGTGTACCTGGTAGGTAGGAGACGGGAGACGGGAGACGGGAGACGGATTGGAGGTATGATCCGGGGCCACTGCGGAACGCACAACGTTTTCCTGAGGACTGAGCACTCAGCACTCAGCACTCGGCACTCGGCACTCAGCACTCTCCACGCAGCACTGACAAGGAG
>JBEPVA010000222.1:0-5993 GCA_041691295.1 Gemmatimonadota bacterium | reverse complement strand
GGTCGGACGGTCGGACGGTCGGACGGTCGGACGGTCGGACGGTCGGACGGTCGGAAGGTCGGAAGGTCGGACGGTCGGAAGGTCGGAAGGTCGGAAGGTCGGAAGGTCGGAAGGTCGGAATACCAGCGCCACTGGAAAGTTTCGAGATTACTCCGAGGTGTTTGAGCCTGCGTTGAGCGTGGTCGAATACTTTCGACTGATGATGCCGTACGAGAAGCTCGATGCGTGGAAAACCTGCCACCAGCTTGTTTTGGCAGTGTATACCGAAACGCGCTCATGGCCGTCGGACGAGCGGTTTGGACTCACCTCGCAGGCTCGGCGTGCGGCGGTTTCCGCTGCCACGAACATCGCTGAAGGCGTGGCGAAGCGCGGTCAGAAGGAATTTCGGCGCTACCTCGACATTTCACTCGGCTCGCTATCCGAGCTCAGCTACCTCCTTCGGTTAGCTCGCGAACTTGGGTACGGGACAGCCGAGCGGGCCAAGCGCTTGTCAGAACTCAGGGAGGTCGCGGGGCGGACGACCTGGAAGCTGTACGCTGCAATCAGCCAGATGTAATGGAACTCTCGGCGGAATACCTTCCGACCTTCCGACCTTCCGACTTTCCAACCTCCCGCCGCGCCTCACCCCTGGAGTACGTCTCTCACATCCACCCGCGTCGCCCGGTACGCCGGCAGGTACGCCGCCACCGCCGCCACCATACCCATGAACACCACGGTGCCGATCAGGACGCGCGGGTCGAGCGGGCTCACGTGGAACACCAGGGACGCCATTACCCTGGCCAGCGCCACCGCGCCGACGAGTCCCACGACCATGCCGATCGCGGTCACGAGCATCCCCTCCTTGAGCACCATCGACAGGATCGAGCCGTTCTCCGCGCCGAGCGCCATCCGGATCCCGAATTCTCGGGACCGGAGCCGCACGCCGTACGACAGCACCCCGAACAGTCCCAGCGCCGAGAGTGCCAGTGCCACCACGGCAAAGGTGACCAGAATCCGCAGCGTGAACAGCCGCTGCGCCGCGCCCTGGCCGATGGCCTGGTCCAGCGTGGTGGGGCGGAACATCACCAGTTGGGGATCAAGCGTCCGCAGCGCCTCCCTGACTTCATTCTGTACGGCGGCGTTGTTGCCGGTGGTACTTACCACCTGGGCCAGGGCCCAGTTCCGGTCGCCGGCAAACTGGGTGTGGGCGTGGTAGACGTAGTGGCTCTGGCTTCCCTCATTGTCGATGGCCACGTTGGCCACGACCCCGATGACCTCGCTGTTCCGGCCGCCGGTGTTGAGGGTCTGCCCGAGCGGGTCGATACCAGGGAAAATCGCATTCGCCAGGCTCTGGTTGATCACCACATGATCCGGCCCACCCGCCACATCCCGCTCGTCGAACACCCGGCCGGACAGGGTCGGAATACCGACCGCCGCGAAATATCGTCCCGAGACGATCCGGTTCTCCGCGCCAACCTGGCCGCGCTTGTCTCCTGCCAGCGGACCGCTTCTCGGTGCCAGGCCCCACTCATTGTACCCGCCGGTCGCCGGCAGCTTCGAAATCCCGCCAGCCGCCTTGACCCCGGGCAGAGCGGAGAGCTGCGTGGCGAGCCTCTCGTACAATCGTCCTCGGGCAGTGGAGTCGTATCGGGCCGTGGGCAGATTGAGCTCGAAGGCAAGCACGTTGTCCGGCTTGATGCCGAGGTCGATCGACTGGATCTGCCGGAAGCTGGCGAGCAACAGCCCGGCACCGACCAGCAGCACGAACGCCAGTGCCACCTGCGAGATGACCAGCCATTCACGCAGCCGGATCTGCGCCATTCCGCCGGTCGATGACCGGGACTGATCCCGCAGCACATCGGCCGGCTGGGTTCGCGCAGCTTTGAGGGCGGGCGCCAGGCCGAAGATCAACGCGCTGATCGTGGCGATCACCAGGGAAAACACCAGCAACTGGGGCTCGAGGGTCAGCTTGGCCAGCCGCGGAATCGATCCGGCTCCCAGCGCCACGATGGCTGCCATCCCGATGCGCGCCACGATCAACCCGGCGAGATCACCCGCCAGCGCCAGAGTCAGGCTCTCGATCAGCAGCTGGCGCACCATCCGGAACCGTTCGGCGCCGAGGGCCGACCGGAGGGCAAATTCGCGGGAACGTTCCGAGGCCCGGACCAGCAGCAGATTGGCGATGTTGACGCAGACCAGCAGCAGCACCAGTCCCACACCGCCCAGCATGATCTCCAGCGCCCGGCTCGATCCGCCCACGATGTCTTCCTTGAGCGGGTAGAGCCGCATCAGCGATTCCTTGGCCGAGGGAAACTGTTCCCCGAACCGGGTGACCACCCTGTTGAGCTCCTCCTGCGCCCGCTGGATCGGCACCCCGGACTTGAGGCGGGCAATGACGGTGAGATAGTGATTGGTCGGGCCGTCCGAGGCGTGCGCCCGGGTGAGGTTGACCGGGATCCAGGCGTCGATCGAACCGGCGATCGGGTCGGTGTATCCCTTCGGCATGACGCCAGCAACGAGGTAGGGCTGGCCGTTCATCTGCAGGGTCCGCCCGATGGCTCCCGGGTCACCTCGAAATTCCTGCTCCCAGGTATCGTGACTGAGGACCACGACCGCGGCCGCATCCATGTTGTCTTCGATGTCGGGACCGTGTTCGTCGTCGACCGCAAAGCCGGTACCGAGAGTGGGCCGTACCCGGACGACGTCGAAGTAGTTGTAGCTGGTGGGGAGGAGCTTGATGCGGTGGACATCTGCTCCGCTGCCGATATCGGCGCCAACCGCGCTGTACGTGCTGATTGCGGCGGCCCCATCGAATGCGCCGACCTGCTCCCGGATGGCTACGTAGTGCCCCGGCGTGACGAATCCCTTGAACGGCGGGTTGCCGGTCCACGACTGGTAGACCCGCACCAGCTGGCCCGGCTCCTGGTACGGCAATGGCTGAAGCAGCACCGCGTCGACCGCGCTGAATACCGCGGTGGTGCCGCCGATCCCGATCGCGAGCGTCAGAATGGTGACCGCCGCAAAGCCGCGGCTGCGATTCAGAGTGCGGAGGGTGTAGCCGAAATCCTGACGCAGCTCGTCGAGCCACCGAGTGCCTGAGGCATCCCGCACTAGTTCCTTGACCGGCTCGATGCCGCCGAGTTCGATCCGGCTCTGGCGCTGGGCCTCGGATGCCGATGTCCCGAGGCGCTGGCGGTGCTCAGCCTCCATGTCAAGATGGAACTTGAGCTCGTCGTCGAGCTCGCGTTCTTCCCGGTTTCGGAACAGCAGGGACCGGGCACGGGCCAGCAGATCGGTGAGGATGCTCATGGGATTCCTGTCGCCCAGGCGGGGCTCATGACGGAGTTGATGGCGGTCGAGACCCGCTGCCACAGCGCCCGCTCAACCTCGAGCTGCCGGCGTCCGGCGGCGGTCAGTTCGTAATACCGGGCCCGCCGATTGTTCTCGGTGGTCCGCCACGCGGTAGTGATCCAGCCTCGGCGCCGCATTCGGACCAGGGCGGGATAGAGGGATCCCTGGGTGACCAGGAAGACTTCGCCGGACATGGACAGAATCCGGTGGGCCAACCCCCAGCCATGCATTGGTTCGATGGCCAGAGTCCGGAGGACCAGCATTTCGAGAGTGCCCTGGACCAGGGCGGCGGGTTCATCGGTCATGGGTATCGCTCCTTCAGATGGACTGAAGGTAGCGATGGTTGCACGACGTGGGGATTGCTGGATTGAGGGATTGGGGGGCATCGGCATGAGAGCCGATCCCGGTTGAGACCGCCAATCCGCCGATCCATCACTCCCCCAATCCCTCGGTTGACACCACCCGGGTCCAAGACTAGTTTCTGTCTCGCAAAATGAAGCGGGGGCACACGTTGTCCCCCACCCACAGCCCGCCGGTTGAGCGGTGCGACCGGGTCCGAAGGCGGTTTCGCAGGGCGGCCTGACCGGCCGCCACGCGTGCTATCGGACATCCGGCCTGATCGGATGTCCGTTTTTCTTTCTGGGAGAGACCGTCACTGTCGACCAACGAGCGTGAGCGCAGGGTGCGCGTGAATCGGATGATCCGCATCAGTCCCGTGCGGGTCATCACCGACACCGGAGAACAGCTGGGTGTGTTGCCCATCGAAGAGGCGTTGGCCGCCGCTGCGGAGCGTGGCCTCGACCTAGTGGAAGTCGCCCCGACCGCCCGACCCCCCGTGGTCAAGATCATGGACTACGGGAAATACAAGTTCGAGGAAGCCAAGGCGGCGCGGGCGGCCAAGAAGAAGCAGCATGTGATCCAGCTCAAGGAAGTGAAGTACCGGCCCGGCATCGACGATCACGACTTCGACTTCAAGACCCGCCATGCCCGGGAGTTCCTGCTGGAAGGCAACAAGGTGAAGGTCACGATGATGTTCCGCGGCCGGCAGATCACCCACCTCGAGTTCGGCAAGGCCGTGCTCGACCGGGTGGCGGTGTCGCTGGCCGATGTGGGGAAGATCGAGCAGGATGCCAAGCTCGAGGGCCGCAACATGATGATGGTGATCGCGCCGAAGTAGGGCGGATGCTGATCCGCCTGATTTCGGCGCGGTCGGATGGTCTGGCCCCGGGCGGGCCCGATCGAGACACGATGCTGCAGTGGATGGGCCGGTCGCCGACCAGCCTACGGTACGACAATCGACACGGGAACTGACGATGCCGAAGATGAAGACGAAGCGCGCCGCGATGAAGCGCTTCACCAAGACCGGGAATGGCAAGCTCAAGCGGTTCCACGCCAACCATTCCCACATCCTGACCAAGAAGTCGCGCAAGCGGAAGAACAAGCTCAAGAAGGGCGCTTACGTGAGTTCGGCGGACTTCCCGCGCGTCAGCCGACTGCTTCAGGCATAAAGGAGATACCATGCCTCGCGTCAAGAATGGCGTTGCCCATCACGCCCGCAAGAAGAAGATCATGGCCGCGGCCAAGGGTGCCCGCGGCGCCCGCAGCAAGCTGTACAAGGCCTCCAAGGAAACCGTCGAGCGGGGCATGCAGTACGCCTACCGCGATCGCCGCAAGAAGAAGGGCGATTTCCGGCGGCTCTGGATTACCCGGATCAACGCGGCCGCGCGGCTGCACGGCTTCAGCTACAGCCGGCTGATGGACGCGCTCAAGCGGGCCGGCGTCGAGATCAACCGCAAGGTGCTGGCCGACCTGGCCGTGCGTGATGCCGAGGCGTTTGCCCGGATCACCGAGGTCGCCAAGGCCGCGAAGTAACCGCTCGACGAGCGGGTTCCGGGGGGTCAGGGTGCCCCCCTGACCCCCTCGGTGTTGCTGGGATCGTCCTCACCGCAGGCTGGAATCATCATTATGTCCGACCACGCGCAACTGATGTCCGTACTGCAGCAGGTCCAGGATATCCTGCCCGGAATCCCGGACCTGTCCGCCGAGGCGCTGGAGTCCGAGCACACCCGGATCCTGGGCCGCACTCAGGGCATCCTCACGGTCAACGTGCTGCGAGCCCTCAAGGATCTGCCGCCCGAAGACAAGCGGCAGGTCGGCTCGCTGGCCAATCAGCTGCGCCAGCAATTCGAGACGGCCTTCGAGGCCCGCCGGACGGCGTTGAGGCAAGCGGCTTCGCGTTCGACCGCCGCCGGGATCGATCTGACCATGCCGGGCCGCTCCCGCTGGATCGGAGGCGAGCATCCGGCCACCCGCGTCATGGAAGAGATTCTCGACATCTTCCGCAGTCTCGGGTTCACCATCGCGGTGGGGCCGGAAGCCGAATCGGAGTGGTACAACTTCGGGGCGCTCAACTTCCCCGCCGATCATCCCGCCATGGATATGCACGACACCCTCTATCTCGACCTGCCGACGGCCGGGGAAGAAGGGCGGCTGCTGCTCCGCACCCACACCTCGCCGGTCCAGCTCCGCGCCATGATGCAGTCGGCACCGCCGATCCGGGTGGTGGCACCGGGTATGGTCTATCGCAAGGACACCTTCGACGCTTCGCACGCACCGGCCTTTGGACAGATCGAGGGGCTGGTCGTGGATCAGGGAATTTCGTT
>JBEPVA010000221.1:0-6004 GCA_041691295.1 Gemmatimonadota bacterium | reverse complement strand
CTGCATGTTGCCTCCTCCGGGATGGGTCATTGATCGCTCGAGCCGGGGCCATCCTGCCCCAGCGAAAGGCGGGTGCCCAGCCACCAGCTGCGGCCGGGCGAGGGATAGTCGACCAGCAGGGTGGTGCGCTGGTCAGAGAAGTTGTCGACGCCACCCGAGAGCTCGAGACCGAGGTGTCCGAGGCGGAAGCGGCGTGAGAGATGGAAATCGAGAATGGCGTAGGCAGGCAGCAGGTTGAGATCGCTGCCGATCCCGGTGCGGCGAGGGCCGACGGAGCGCGCCGTCAGGCCGGCACGGGTGCCAAGCGCGGTGATATCGAGATGGCCGTTGGCGGACCAGCGCGGGCGGTAGATCACCTGACCGGTCAGCACCGACCCGGTGTAGGTCAGATCATTGTATGAACCGCTGATGCCGAGCTCCGTCTTGAGCGACGGAAACCGAGTGGTGACCTCGGCTTCGATGCCCTGGCGGTCGATGTTGAAGTTGTTGGGGCTCCAGACATACGCGAAGTTCGGGCTCCAGAGGATCATGTCCTCGATATCGGCCCGGTACGCCGTGACCGTGGCGCGAATTCCGGCGCCTAGCAGCGGCTGCTCACTCAGCGCGGCCGACACCGTCACTTCGTTCCGCACCCGCTCCGGCCGAAGCTCGGGATTGGCCCGGACCTGCACCCCTTCCTGGAAGAACAGGTCGCCCAGCGACGGCGGCGAAAAGCTGTGACCCCACGAGGCACTCAGGCTCCAGCCTCGCTGACCGGCGGAGGCCGACAGTCGTGGCGAGATAACAGGGTTGCCAACCCCGCTCCCGCCATCGCCGCGCGCAGCGGCGGTGAACTGGAGGAAGCCGCGGGAGGTCCACGGCCGCCGCAGCGCCGCGGACAGCCAGGCACCGCCATAAGTCTGGGATTCGGGTGCGCTACTGCTCAGCGCCGAACCGCGAGGCCGGAGCGAGCGAAGCTCGGCACCGCTCGACAACGTCCAGCTTCCGGGGGTGAATTCGACACCACTCTGCGCGGTGACGTTGAGCGCAGTGACTGAATCGTGATAAGGACCCCCGAATGGCGGGTCGGCATCCTTGAAGGTGGCTCGCTGATGCTGGACCCCGAACTCGGTGAGCCACGAAACTCGGGTCCCGTGCAGCTGGAATTCAGCCCCGGCCCCCAGGCGGCGCTGGCGCTGAATCGCCGATAGGCTCTGCTGGACGATGCTACCCGGCATGCCCCGTTCGACCGATAGCCAATCGCCACGCAGGCGGAAGTCACCACCGCGCCATTGATATCCCGCCGAACCCTGGGCCGCCCGCTGCTGCGAACCGGCATTGATCCGCTGAGCGGTGCCACCACCGCGGACCGCAGGAACCTCGAACTGAAAATTGCCGTCGACCTCCCGTAGATCGGCGTTGGCCTGCGCAGTCAGGCGGCCGCTGCCCACGGCGCGCGAGGCCGCCGCTGAACCATTGAAGCCCCGCTCGCCCCACGAACCGCCCCTGGCCCCGATTCCGAGGCCGTCCACATCCCCGCCCCGTCGCGAGTAGAGCTGAACCACCCCACCCATTGCCCGGCTGCCATACCGGTCGGAGGCCCCGCCGCGCCGGAGAATCACACTGTCCAGCGTGCCGAGTGCCACCAGCGAAAGATCGGCGCTGCCGGTGAGCGCATCATTGAGTGGCACCCCGTCGAGCAGGACCAGGACCTGGCTGGAGCCACTGCCGCGAATCGAAATGGTGGCCGGACCGGCCGGCCCGCCGCGGCGTTCGACCAGCACCCCGTTCTGCCCCTCAAGCAATGATCCAAGATCGGCCCGCCCCGATGACTCGATCTCGGCGCGGTCAAGCATCGTCACGCCGGGACGTTCCGCGCTGCTCGTGGTGACCAGCTCCGGCAGCACCACCAGCGCCGGCTCGAGCCGGATGTCGAGCGCGCGGTGCTCCCCACTGGCAAGGGTGAGCACCAGTTGCTGTGGCCGATACCCAATCGCCGTGATCAGCAACGTCAGCGATCCTGGGTCGAGTCCACGCAGCCGGAAGGCACCTTTGCCATGGGCCTCAACCGCCACCAGATCCCTCGGCTGAATCGTGGCGAAGGGAACCGGCGCAGCTGTCTGGGCGTCGAGAACCGTCCCTTCGATTTCAGCGGGGAACTGGGCAACACAGGGTCTGGCTTGGAACAATGCCGTCAGCGCCAGGCACATCAGGCCGGCCGGGATACGCGACGGTGACCAGCGGGAGGGGGCGAGCCGGAAGGCCAGGAGTGATAGTGCACCGCTGACCAGCAGCCACAACGCAGGCGCTGTGCTCGCGCCTTCTGGCTGCCGTCGGTTCCCGGATACACAAACGCCCACTGTGCCGTCTCCTTAGCGAGGCACGATGGGCGAATCAGGGGGACACGGGAGTGCCCGGAGACTCTGGCATCTGCCCCGCGCCCCCCCCTCGAGGGGCCTGTGTGCGGGGACAGAGGAGACCGGTCTCCTGGCTCAAGGCCGAATCGCACGCCTTCCCGGAGCTCTTGCGGAGAGGACCAGTGGCAACAGGTTGCGATTCGTTGCACGCCGATGGCTGCGTGCACCTCTTACAGTGGCGGGGCCGCGCCGGTATTTCACCGGACTTCCAAATGGGCCTCGTCTGTCGTTTTGAACTTCAGGCGGCGAGTATAACAAAAAGGCAGACCAGAGACAAGAGACGAGGGTCGAGGGTCAAGCGAACGGCGAACGGCGAAAGCCCGATCCAGAGTATGATCGGAACTGCGCGGGACCCGGAGCCCGTTCGTCGTCGCGCTACAACAACAGCCCAAACCCCGCCAGGAACATGATCGCCATTGTCACCGAGACCATGACCAGACTCAGCCGGCTGCTGGGCTGGTCGTGCATCAGCTTCCTGTCCCGAGCCACCAGCAGAATGCCGAGCAGCACGAAGGGCGCGAGCAGGCCGTTGAGGACGGCGGACCAGAACAGGGTGGTGAGCGGCGGCAGGTTGACGAAATCCATCACGATCCCGCCGAATGTCGACACCATGACGACCGCATAGAACCAGGGCGCCTCCCGCCAGTTCCGGTTGAGCCCCTCCTTCCACCCGAACACCTCGGCGCAGGCGTAGGCCGCCGATCCGGTCAATGTGGGGATGGCCAGCATCCCGACGCCAAGCAGCCCGAGGGTGTACAGCAGGCTGGCCATCGGACCGGCAAGGGGCTTGAGCGCCTCCGCCGCGTCGCGGGAATCCTTGATCGTCGTGTGGCCATGCTGGTGCAGCGTCGCCGCGGTCGTGACGATGATGGCGAACATCACGAAATTGGAGAAGAACGTCCCCACTCCGACATCGACTCGCCGGTCCC
The DNA here is from genome assembly GCA_041691295.1 of Gemmatimonadota bacterium. Lineage (GTDB taxonomy): Bacteria > Gemmatimonadota > Gemmatimonadetes > Gemmatimonadales > GWC2-71-9 > DATEHG01. The sequence continues at coordinate 2,679 of JBEPVA010000221.1, read as the reverse complement.
GCAGCTCCTGATCCGTGGCTCCGATCCGGTCGGCCACGGTCTTCCGGCCCTTGGAGCGTTCCTCCTCCACCTCGAGCGACGACTGCCAGAAGAAGAGGTACGGACTGATGGTGGTGCCGAGGATCGCGACCAGGGTAGCCCACTGGGTGGAGGAGGAAGGCCAGGACGGCACGAAGGTGTCGTGGAGGACCACCGACCAGTCCGGCTTCACATAGATCATGGTGATCACGTAGGCCAACAGCGCCAGTGCGAGCCACCGGAGCGTGTTGGCAATGGTCCGGTACTTGAGGCGGATGGTGGCCGATCCGATCGCCAGCGCAAATCCCACCACCAGCAGATGGGAGTTGACGCCAGTGAACATCTCGGCCGCATCGGCCATCCCGGCCAGATCGGCGCCGACATTGACGGTGTTGGCCACCAGCAGCCCCGCGGCGATAAGGATCATCACTGGACGGGGCAGCTTGGCCCGCAGCGACGTGGCGAGCCCCTGGCCGGTAACCATACCGATCCGGGCGCACATCATCTGGACCGCACCCATGAGCGGCCAGGTGAGCAGTGCGGTCCAGAGCATGCCGGTGCCCAGCTGCGCACCGGTAATCGAATAGGTGGCGATCCCGGACGGATCGTCATCGGCGGCGCCGCTGATGACTCCCGGACCGAGCTTCCCGAGCAGTCGGGAGAGCGGGCCCCGGCGTCGCGATTCCACCGGTGTTTTCTCCGGGGCTCGGCTCACGATCGGCTCAGGCAATCGTACGGCGAAGGAACATCCGGACTCCAATGGCGCCCAGTACCACCGTGGCCACGGCTAGCGCGGTGAGGACGATGGGTACGGGCATATGGGGCAGGTCGGGGGTAAGCGCGGCCCGGAGCCCTTCACTCATGTAGACCAGCGGATTGACCAGGACGAGGTACTGCAGCCAGGGGAGTGGGTGCAAGGTCGCCCAGGGGTAATAGACGCAGCCGAGGAAGGTGATGGGAACGACCACCACCGCGAACATCAGCCCGATGTGCTGGGGCCGGACCACGGTTCCGACGGCCAGGCCAAGTGCGCCGGTCGTGAGGCTGGCCAGCAGCACCACTCCGATCAGCAGCGGCCAGCTGGCGACATGGAGCTGGACCGGCACCGCCGGAATGAAGACCACGAGCGGAAAGACGACGGCGCCGGCCACGATGCCCTGCAATCCTCCGAACACCAGCTTCTCAACCGCCACCAACCACACCGGAAGCGGCGCCAGTACCCGGTCTTCGATCTCCTTGGTCATGCCGAGTTCGACCGAAAGCGGCAGTGCCACGGCGGAAATGCCCTGGAACACCATCGCCACGGCCACCAGCCCCGGCACCAGGATCGTGGCGTAGCTGACGCCTGGGGTGCTGCCCTGGATCTGCTGACCGATATGGGGAAAGACGTAGGTGAAGATGAAGACAAACAGCAACGGGTTCATCACCGTTCGGGTCACGAACGGCGCCAGTCCTCGGCGCAGCACCCGGAGATCCCGCAGCATCAGCCCGCCAAAGGCGCGGGCGTAGCCAAACCGCAGGTCATTCACGAAGATCACGTCCGGTCAGGGTGATGAACACCGTTTCAAGCGTCGGCTCGGTCACGCTGAGGTCCTGCAGTCCCGCTTCCTGGGTGAGTTCCACCACCCGGGGCAGCAGCCCCTGCTTCGAGGTGGCCAGCACCCGGATGCCGCGTTCGATCAGGGTGGCCTCGGACACGCCGGGAAGCTGCTTGAGTCGGGCCGCGATCTCCAGCGTCGGGTGATCGAGCTTCAACTCGAGGATCGTAGCCGCCCCGACCTGGCGCTTGAGGTCGGCAGGTGTGCCACTGACCAGGACCTTGCCATGATCGATGATTGCGACGCGGTCGCTCAGCCGATCGGCCTCTTCCATGTGGTGGGTGGTGAGCAGCACGGTGAGCCCCTCATTCCGGAGGCCCTGCACCAGCTCCCACAGCGCCAGCCGGCTTTGCGGGTCGAGCCCGGCGCTCGGTTCATCGAGGAACAGCACCCGGGGATGATGGGCGATGGCCCGCGCGATCTGGACCCGCTGGGCCAGGCCGCCGGACAGTTGCGCTGGGAACTGCTTGGCCCGATCAGTTAGCCGGAACTGTTCCAGCAGCTCTCCGGTACGCTGCCTGGCGGCAAGCGCGCCAGAGCCGAAGTAGCGGCAATGGTAGTAAAGGTTTTCGTGGACGGTGCAGGAACGATCGAGGGTATTGTACTGCGTCACGACGCCAATCCGCCGGCGGGTGGCCACCGGGTCGCTGACGACATCGATTCCTTCGACAGTGATCCGGCCTGCAGTGGGCTTGATGCGGGTGGTACAGACGCCGACGGTGGTGCTCTTGCCGGCACCGTTGGGGCCCAGCAGGCCGAAGATCTCGCCCTGCCGCACCTCCAGCTCCAGTCCATCCACCGCGCGCACTCCGCCCGGATAGATTTTTCCCAGCCCGGCGACCTGGACCGCGGCGGTCACTCCACGGGGCGGTTACGCCGATCGGTCAGGTATTGCTGCCGGGCCGCCAGCACGGCTTCAACCAGTGGCGCCGAGTCGAAGCGGACCGGATCGGTGCATGGCAGTCCGGTTTCCTTTGTGGCCGCTTGGCAGGCCGCACGGGCCTCGGCGTCGGACAGATCGTAGGTGTTGAGGCTGATGGCAATGGTCCGGGTCGGATGGACA
>JBEPVA010000220.1:0-6054 GCA_041691295.1 Gemmatimonadota bacterium | reverse complement strand
GTGCCATGCCAGCGCCGCCGTCGACCGCCGCCGCAGTCATCGTCCGATTGCGACCGCCTGAGTCATGACGAGCACCCTGCCGCCACTCGCTTATTTCGACGGCACCCAGGCTGCGCTGGGTCATCGCTATGAACTCGAACGGCTGGTGGCGGCCAACCGGGAACGGGTGCTGTTCACCGCCGTCGACCGGCTGCTGCGCCGACGGGTGAGTCTCCGGGTCAATTTCTATTTCGGGGAGCCGCTGCGGATCTGGTTTCTCCGGGAGGCGGAAGCGCTGGCCCAGCTCGATCACCCCGCACTCCGGCACGTCTACGATGCCGGTGTAGTGGGTGGACTGGCCTACCGGGTCGGCAACTGGATCGACGGGGAAAATCTGGCCGAGGCCATGCTGCGGGGCGCCCGGCCACTGCCCGCCGTGATGGCGCTGGCCAGAGATCTGCTCGGCGGGCTGGAGCACATTCACAGTCACGGCATCATCGTGCGCCGGGTGGTGCCCGCCTCCCTGCTGGTCAACCTGGCCGGCCGCGGGACCATCACCGACCTGCGGTTTTCGAGTTTCGTGCTACCCGTCATTCCGGTCGACGAGGTGCCGTCGGGACTGCATTACATGGCGCCGGAGACCCGCGGTGGGGGTGTCGGCGATCCGGCCAGCGACATCTACACCGTCGGCGCATTGCTGTACTACGCCGCCACCGGGCAGGAGCCGCCCCTCGACACCAGCACCATCAAGCCGCCATCCGACATCCGGGCCAACACGCCGCAGGCGGTGCAGCGGATTCTGCTGCGGGCCTTGCAGCTCAGTCCGGACGATCGCTACCTGAGTGCCCAGGAAATGCTGGAGGATCTGGCCTCGGAGGCGGGAACGTTTGACAGTCCGTCCAGCCTCAGCGGGCAGCGACTGACCTCGAACACCGATGAGGGCCGGCACTGGGAAAAGCGGTTGCGCCGCGCCCTGGGAGACGATTACGAACTGCTGGGAACCCTGGGCTCGGGCGGCTACGGGCGGGTCTACCGGGTCCGCGACCTGCACCTTGAGCGCGAGGTGGCGCTCAAGGTGCTGCATCCGAGGCTGACCGCCGATCCGGCGGTGCTCGAGCGGTTCCGTCGGGAAGCCCAGCTCGCCGCCCGGCTCAACCACCCCAACATCGTGAACATCTACGATATCGGCGGCCGGGCCGGGCTGATCTGGTACACCATGGAACAGGTGCGGGGACGCAACCTGGCCCAGATCGTCGAGGCCGATGGACCGCTGATGCTTGAGCCGGCGCTCCGGCTGCTGCGTGAGGCACTCTCCGCCCTCGGGCACGCCCACGCCGCCGGCCTGGTTCACCGCGACATCAAGCCCGAGAACATGCTGATCGACGGCGAGGGAAAGCTGCGAATCACCGACTTCGGCCTGGCGCTGGCACTGCGGGGTCAGGGGCGGTTCGGCGGGGCCACCAGCCAGAGCGGCACCCCGCAATTTGCCAGCCCCGAGCAGCTGCTGGGCGAGCGGGTCGACCAGCGCTCCGATCTCTACAGCCTGGCCGCTGTCGCGTACTTTGCCTTTCTGGGCGAGCCGCCGTTCAGCGGTAACACCCTCGAGCAGGTGCTGGCCAAGCAGACGACCAACCGGTATCCCTCACTCAATGAGGGCCGGGAAGACCTGCCGCCCGAACTGGGCAAGGCGCTGGAGCGGGCGCTGCAGGCCGAAGTCGAGCTCCGCTATCCGTCCGCCATCGAGATGCTGCAGGCCATCAATCGCGCCACCGGCCTGCGCCGCCGCAGTGGCGAGTGGGCCCGCCAGGCCATGCGCTGGTGGCGGCCCTGAGGCCACCTCTTGACGAGTCCGGGATCCGGGCGGAAGTTCTCTCCGCCCGGGAATAGCCGCCCGGTTCGCCGCACCCTCCTGAAATTTCGGGGCCGCCAGCCGGCCCCTTCTGATGTGTCGGCCGACGGAGGAACGCCCCCCGTCCGGCACGAATTGCCGGCCCCGCAATCCAGGGCGCCGGTTTGGTCCACCCACACGGGAGTCAGGTCAATGGCACGCACCAGTGGAACGGTCAAGTGGTTCAACGACGCCAAGGGCTTCGGATTCATCACCCCGGACAACGGCAGCAAGGACTGCTTCGTCCACCACACGGCCATCAAGGCGGAAGGCTTCAGAAGCCTGGCCGAGGGGGATAAGGTCGAGTTCGACGTCGTCGAGGGCCAGAAGGGTCCCGCGGCGGAGAACGTGATGAAGGCGTAGCACCGCGCCGACTCCTGACGCACCAAGGGGCGGGTCCCGTCGGGACCCGCCCCTTGTATTTCAGGCTAAGCATATCAGGCGCCGGAGCGCCGGACCACCAAAGCTACTTGTGGCGGTAGATGACCCGGCCGCGGGTCAGATCGTAGGGCGAGAGTACCACACTGACGCGGTCCCCTTCCAGCACCCGGATCTTGAATTTGCTCATCTTGCCGGCCGCGTACGCCAAGATGGAGTGGCCGTTCTCGAGCAGCACCCGGTAGTTCCGATCGGGTAGCACCTCGGTGACGACCCCCTCCATTTCGATCCCTTCTTCCTTCGCCATTCGGTGTACTCCAAAGGGGAACCTGCACCAGGGCGGCCCAGCCGCCCGGGCTTCAGTGGCGCCTAATCTCGCGGGGGAAGCTGGGGGGCGCAATGGCGACCGGTGTCAGCGCCCCTGGACCGCATCCCAACGGACTAGCTCGGTCTCCACCAGCTCGACCAGCTGACCCATCAGCGAGGCCTCGAACGAAAACTTGGCGCCCGCGATGGCAAAAATCTCCGGGAGCGGCCGGGTGGCGCCCAGAGCCAGGGCGGCCCGGTAGCGGCGCACCGCGTCCACCTGGTCAGTGAGGCTGTTGCGCCAGACCTGCAATGCGCCGAGCTGGGCGATCCCGTATTCGATGTAATAAAAAGGATAGAGAAAGATGTGCAGCTGGCGATACCAGCGGCCGATCCGCTCGGCCGTCAGCCCGGTCCAGTCGACACCCTTCTCGAACCGGCTGCGGAACCTGAGCCAGGCCTGGTCTCTCGCCGCGCCGTCCTGGCCCTCACCGCTGGTGTAGATCCAGCTCTGGAAGGCGTCGACCGACGCGACGTGCTGCAGGGTGATCAGGATGTCCTCGAGGTGCTCGGTGCGGGCCCGGGCCAGATCAGCTTCTTCGTAGAATCCGCCTTCGGCGCGCGTGAGGTGCGGCGAGGCCAGCAGCTCCATTGACATCGAGGCAAGTTCGCAGGCCTCAAGCCCGGGCTGACGCTGCCACACCAGCGGCTGTGCGTGGGCCGAGTAGGCGTGGAAAGCGTGTCCCGCCTCGTGCAGCAGGGTCGAGACATCGTCGGCGACTCCGACGGCGTTCATGAAGATGAAGGGCAATCCACGGGAGTGGAGCGTCTCGCAGTAACCACCCGGCGCCTTGCCCTTCCGGGTGCCGAGATCGAGCATCCCCTCACGGATCATGGTGTCGAATTCGGCGCCCAGTTCGGGAGCCACTCGATGGAAGATCCGTTCCGCACCCTGGATCAGCTCATCGACCTCCGAGAATGGCACCAGTCCGGGCCGGCCCAGCGGATCTGCCCCGAGATCCCAGGGCCGGACCTGGTCGAGCTTCATCCGCTCGCGGCGGCGCTGGTGGAGCCGTTCGACCGCGGGAGTGACATGCTCCTCGACGGCATCGTGAAATCGGAGGCAATCAGCCGGCGTGTAATCGAACCGGCACTTGGCCCGGAAGGCGTAGGCCTGAAAATCGGCGAACCCGGCGTTCTGCGCGATCCGCTGGCGCAGTGCGAACAACTGGTCGAACAGCCCGGACAGTTCATCCCGGCGGCTGACATAGGTCTGGATTCCGAGGCGAAAGGCCCGCTCGCGCACCTTGCGATCGGGGCTCTGCATCAGCGGCTGAAGCTCGGGCAGGGTCTTTTCCTGCCCCTCCCAGGTCACGGTCAGCCCTCCGGTGATTTTCTGGTAGGCGGTGCCCAGCTGCTCCACTTCAGTGAACAGCGGCACATTGGCTTCCCGGAAGATTTCGCTGGCGGTCCGGAACCGCCGGACCATCTCCTCCAGCGCCGGTCGTGAATACCCGAGGGCCAGCAGCCGGTCGGCCAGGCGGACGCCGAGTTCATCGGCCCGGGGCAGGATGTCGCTGGAAAACCGGAGGTGGGCCGCTTCCTTGACCGGATCGGCGGTATCGCAGGTATACGCGATCATGGCCAGGGCGGCCGCCTCAGTCAGCGCCGCCTCAAAGGCCGACCACGACAACAACCAGCTCTCCACGTTGGCCCGATCGAGGGGGGCCTCGAGCAGCGCGTGATAGCGGGCTTCGACGTCGGTCCAGGTCGCAGAACTCAGTTCGGCCGGACTGGGGGTCCGGGCGGGTGTGGCGGTGGATGTCAGGCGCGTTCTCCGATTGGGGTGGGTCCCGGCACAGGACCCGGATGCAATCTAACCGCGATTACCCCAACCAGCGCCACCAGTCCGGCCGCCAGGTAGAACGGTGCGCCATGGCTCACCTGCTGGTACACAAAGGTGGCCATGATCGGGGCCACCGCCCGGGCAATGCCGCCGTAGGTCTGGGCCACACCCATGGTCATCCCGATTTCGGACGGGCTGGAGAAGCGCGAGATCAGCGACGTCGTGGTCGGAAAGACCAGCGCCGTTCCCAGTGGAACCAGTGGAATGATGAGCGCCAGCTGCCAGAACTGGGTGGCCGCCGGATAGCTCAACAACCCCACGATCAGCACCAGAATCCCGATCCGCATCCCCCTGAGCTCACCGAAATACCGGACCGCCGGGCCCAGCACCACCGCACGGATCACGACACTGAGCACTCCGATATAGGAAAAGACCGGACCAATGCTGGCGGCGGTAAAGTGGAACTCATCCTTGAGCAACAGGGCCAGGACAGCGGTCAGGCAGGTAAAGGCCAGCATCCCGCCGGCATAAATCCAGATGAAAGACGGGATCAGGCCGGCCGGATGGCGCAGCACGTCATACGCGGCATGCCAGACCGGCTTCCGGGTGTGGGCCGCATCCGATTGGGGCTTCGACTCCGGCAGCCAGCGCCAGGCAAAAAAGGCGTTGGTGGCACATAGCAGCGCGGCGAAGATTCCCGGCGCCGCCGGGCCGAAATGGGCCGCGCCGGAGCCGATCGCCGGGCCGACCACTACGCCGGCGGAAGTCGCGGCGGACAGCCAGCCCAGCGCCTTGGCCCGGTCCGCCGGCTCGATGGTATCGGCCACGTAGGCGTTGAGCACTCCGGTCGTGCCGCCGCCCGCACCCTGGACCAGCCGAGAGAGGTACAGCAGCCAGATGGTGTGGGCCAACCCGAAGACGAGGTACGCCGCCGTCGAGGCGATCAGCCCGATCAGCAGCGCCGGCCGGCGGCCGTAACGATCGGATACCCGGCCCCAGAACGGCGCCGACAGCAACTGCGCGATCGAGAACGCCGCGATCAGCCGGCCGATGACCACCGGGCTGGCGCCCAGATCGGTGGCCACGAACGGCAGCAGCGGGATCACGATCATCAGCCCGATCATGTCGACGAAGGCGACCGCGATCAGCACCGACAGCCGCTTGAACTGTGACGCTCCGGCTGGCGGAGGATTCACTGGCTCACCGCCCGCCGCTCGCTCCCCAGCGCAAAGACCCCGCCGGCCAGGACGGTGAGCACCATGCCCAGCGCGGCCGCGACACCCACATCCGACTGGCGGAGGCTGGACAGGATTTCCAGCGAGATGGGACGGGTGTCGTAGGTATACAGCACGATCGAAGTCACGAAGTCACCGAGCGCCGTGGCAAAAGAGAGCGTCGCGCCGGCCGCCAGGGCCGGTGCCAGCAGGGGCAGCGTGATCCGCCGCAGCCGGCGCCAGCGCCCCGCGCCGAGCGACGCACCGGCCTCCTCCAGCGCGGGATCGAGCCCCCGGAAGCCGGCCAGCACCGGTCGGCTGGCCAGCGGCAGGTTGCGAATCAGATAGGCCAGCGGCAGCAGCCAAGGAGTTCCGATGAGAATGAATCGAAGGGCCAGCGGGCGGTCGACACTGAAGACCGCGGCCAGCGCAATGGCGAACAC
>JBEPVA010000219.1:0-6235 GCA_041691295.1 Gemmatimonadota bacterium | reverse complement strand
TTTCGCCTTTCGCCTTTCGCCTTTCGCCTTTCGCCTTTCGCCTTTCGCCTTTCGCCTTTCGCTTATCTACCGCGCTTCAGGAATGCGACCAGCGTCTCATGGTCCCGCTCCGTCTGATCCCCATACGCCTCCGCCCAGTCCGCCATCGCCTCGTCCAGCGCCCCTGAATTACCGCAGTATCCCGCGATGCCGGAGATGTCGCCCACCCGGGCATGGGCCCGCGCCAGCAGGGTGGCACAGGCCGCGCTGTACGTCAGGAAGGTCGGGCCTTCAAGCCAGTCGAGCGGGATCGACCCCTTCATGTTGCGCATCTGACGGACGAAGTAGGATCGTCCCGCCACCGAGGTCCAGCCCAGCAGCAGATCACTCGATGCCTGCAGCGCCCGATGGGCCAGTACCACGCGCTGCCCCTCGTGCCCGCGGGATTTCCGGTATCGCCTGGGCAGATACGGCGCCGAGGCCGGGGCGATGGCTTGCTTGATCTGCAGCAGCAGTGGATCGCCGGGGCCGTTACCGATCAGCAACACCAGGTAGGCCCGGAGCCCGACGCTGCCGATCCCGACCACCCGGTGGGAGACATCCTCCACCTGATAGTGGCTCAGCAGCGCCCGCCGCTCCGGTGACAGCGTCCTGGCATACGGCTCCAGCGACCGGCGCAGCCGGCCCTTGAGTCCGGGAGGCAGGTTGGTGAGCGTGGGTGGGTCCTGCCGGAACCGCCAGCCGTTGCCCGAACGTTCCGCCACCTTGGTGAACAGCGCCATGCTGGTCCGGCCACGGGCCTCGATCACGGCTCGGTGGACGATGTCGCTGATCGCCGGTCCGGCTTCGCGGAATGGGGTCAGCAGCGGACCTGGCCGCTCCAGTGAAGTGGACTCGTACCACGCCTCGAGCGTCCGGAGCGATTGCAACCGGGTGGCCGTGGCCCGATAGGCGGCCGACGCATGGGTCACGGCGGCCCGCCGCTCCCGGCGGCCCCGGCCATGTTCCCGTCCCGCCACGTTGATGCTGGCCGCCAGCCGCTTGAGATCCCATTCCCAGGGGCCGGGGGTGCTCTCATCGAAATCGTCGAGATCGAAGATGACATCGCCGGCCGGAGTGCCGTACAGGCCGAAGTTGCTGAGGTGGGCGTCGCCGCTCATCAGGACGTTGAGGCCGGTGTGCGGGGTGCCGGCCAGGTCGTAGGCCATGACGCCGGCGGCCCCCCGCAGGAATCCGTGCGGCGAGGCCGCCATCCGCTCGAGCCGGAGCGGGATCAGCGATGTCTGGCGGCCACGATTGCTCAGGGCCAGCAGCTGCATCACGCCGGGCCGGTTGGCGGCGGGTGCCCATTCCCCATGACTACTCCTGGGCACCGGCGTCCTCAGCGCCTTGCCCGCCTCTCGGCGCGCTTCCCAGGTATGGATGCTCGGGCGTTGGGCCATCCGGAGAAAATAACCCGGCTCTCGTCTCTCGCTCCAATCATGCCGCGCAACCCCGAAATCGAAACGCGTCAGCCTTGACGGCTGACGCGTTCGGGATCCCGCCGGGCTATCCGAGCCTAGTAGGCTACGGCATACCGGGAGAAGTGGTGAACCTCGGCCTGCGTGGTCGCCGCCGCGGTGTCGCCCTGCGACTGAAGCATCTGGAGGACCTGGAGCTGCTCGGTCACGTACGCGACCTTGCCACCCTTGCCACCCTTCGGCAGCTTGCAGCCATCGGTGCTCAGCCGCAGGTCCGGCATGTGCAGCGGGTTGAATACCAGTCCCGCCGGTGAGAATCGGACGCTGTTGGCCGAGTCGGCCACGGCTTCCATCGTGATCGTCACTGGCGCACTCAGGGCACCGGCCGGAATCCGGAACTCGTGCTTGCCGACCTTCAGCCGGCCTCCCTGCGCTCCGATCCGGAGGGTCTGCGACGCGTACTTCTGCACCGCGCACTTGGCCACACTCCCCTGCGGCCCCGCGACCGTGGTGCTCTTGAAGGCCGGTGTCATGGCCGACGGAGCGGTGGTCGGGCCGGTGGTATCACAGCCCAAAGCCAAACCCACCACCCCCGCCGTGATCAAACTCTGCAGCCAGGTCTTTTTCCGCATACGATCTCCAATCATTTGGACGTGACCACAACGATGAAAGCGCGGCACCCCGGTCGCCATCTGACACGTGGGGCCGCGCTTGGTTGGCGCAGAGGGTCCCACTTTCGGCACCGAGCCATCTCGGCCGGCACCTGCCGGATCGAGACCTCTGGTTTTGCGACCCCGGATCACTCCGGGTGTGCTCTTATCGGGTGGAACAGTTGTAGTTGCACCGAACATCATTGCAAGCCGAATGCCTGATCGCTAAGCCGGGCAGGGGTATGCGGATAGCAGTTTGGGGTACGAGATCGGGTCGAATTTCGGATGCAAAACGCCGGAGGGCCTATCGGCATTCCTACGGCTGTCGGGAGCCATTCGGCTGCGGCACTGCCACCCGCAACCCCGGCATCATTACATTGGGCCTCGCCCGGGGCGTAGCTTAGCCTGGTAGAGCGCCTGGTTTGGGACCAGGAGGTCGCCGGTTCGAATCCGGCCGCCCCGATACTGATCGACCGTTGGACCGATGGAACGACGGAAGCGGCGCATGGCAGGGTAGGGGCGATCCTGGTGATCGCCCGACCCATCTATTCGTCACACCCGTCCTACCCGTCCGTCTCTGATCTCTCGTCTCTCCGCTCTAGTCTCCAGTCTTCCCAATCCACTCCGCCTTTGCGAAGTGCCCCGGATCGAACAGCGCCTCCGGCAGTTTCACGTCCCCCTTCGGATTGCCGTACTCCTCCTTCTGCTTGGCGACCCCGTCGACGTTGAACTGGACCACGGTCTCGATCCAGCCGCCGCCGAGCTTCTGGTACCCGTCGAAGATCGTCTCGACGAAATGCCCCTTCGGGGTAACCTCGAGGGACCGGACGAACAGCATCCGCTCCTTTTCGATCCAGAACTGCTTTTTGGTGCTGTCACCGGCTTGCGCGCCGACGATCCAGACCGGCGTGCCCTTCCAGGTCCCCTCGGACACCGTGTTCATGTCGAACCCCTGGGCGCTGAGCCGCTGCGCCGTTCGGGCCGGCGGATCCAGGTACACGTCGAAGCCGAGGATCAGGAGCGGATGGACGAAGGGGGCGCTGTTCCTGATTGTGCCGCCTTCCACATCGTAGACCGAGTCGCCGCGGAAGAAGATGGCCTTGCCGCTGTCCAGCGGCGCAATATCGATTCGCAGCTTGCTCGGCACTTCGAGCGCCTCATACCAGGTCTCGATCGAGCCATCTCCCTTGGTGGTCTTCTGCACAAAGGTCAGCGTCTTGTACCACTTGCCCTCGTACATCTTTTTCATCTGTTCGAGGACCTGAGTCCCAGTGGGTGGCGTATGTGGAGTGGGCAGGCGGCCGGCGGCGTGGGTCAGCAGGCCAAGCGTCAAAGCGGCCAGCAGCATGAGGGGCTCCGGATGTGAGTGGTGATTGGGTGACTACGGCAGTTGTACTCCGAGGTTTCGGGGTTGGGCAGTCTCATTGCTGCACGCCGCGGCCCCTGCCTGTGGTGGTAGTTGTTGGCTGGCTCGAAGGCCCCCATCTTCTGGCGCCAGGCGGGTGAGGTTGCATGCGGCAGAGTTCTTGGCGCTCGCTGCCGGAGTCAGGGCTGAGATCGGGAGGGTGGATGCCGGAGTTGCAGATCGGGGACCTCATTGTCCAGGGCAACCTGCACGCGCTAATGTGGGTTGATGGCGACAAGCCTCTAGTACACAATGTCGGTGAGGGCCAGTTCAAGGGGGTGCTCAGGCAATCGCTGATAGGGGCCATCTACCCGAAGCGGGTTCCTCCCGAGGGGTACTTCAGCGCGGTGGCCGTGACCACCTACAATTTGTACCGGTGCCACGAGACCCCGACTGCTGCTGCAGCCGCGATGTTCGCGATCGGCTGGGCCACATACAGCGGATCCGAGGCCGCCAAGGAAGCTGCGGCTGTGCGGCAGGGGATCCTCAAATCTCCCCATGGGCAAGGGCGCAGGTTTGCCGCGGAGGACGCCAAGCCGGATCAGCGGGACTGGAGCGTCGCCGCGATGTACCGGGCGCTCAAGGCCTATGCCCGGCTCGAGCTGGCTCTAGCTCCCAAGCAGGGCACTGGGTGCGCACAGTTCATCTCGTACTGCTATCAGGCCGCCTCGGTCCAGCGCCTCGTCGGTGACCTCCCGATCGCTGAGAATGCCCTGTCGCTGCTCAAGCAGGGCGGGGGATTCATCAAGCTGTCCGATCCGAACCACGCCAAGTGCAACGGAAGCCTGATCGATGTGGCCCAGCGCTCGGCCGAGGTATTCCGGGATAAGGCGCTGCCGATGATGGTAAGCAACGTCAAACTCGATTTTGTCGGCTCACTCCTGCAGCGCCTGGAAAACCCCGGTTCCCGTTTTACCCATATCGGTTTTCTGGTGCCTAACATGAAGCTGACTGAGGCGCGGTTCGTCGATCGGACGGCCGAGCAGCAATTCGAAAAATCGATCACCAAGAACTGGTCCATTGCTCTCGGCCTGGTCGGATACGGAATCGAGTGAGTGGGGGGACCGCGCCAGGCCGGCAGGACTGACCCGGTTCAGTTGGAACCTTCGAATGGGCTCGATATCTTCCTGCCATCACGCGCTCGTAGCTCAGCTGGATAGAGCACCTGCCTTCTAAGCAGGGGGTCGCAGGTTCGAGTCCTGCCGGGCGCATGGGAAGTTGGAGATCTGCGGGGAGCGGCGAGTAGTGATAGCTGGGTCCTGCTGCGAGCTGCCGCCCCTGTTACCAGGGGCGGCAGTGCAGCTTTAGGGGGCACCGTACTCGTAAGCGCCTACATCGACGGTCCGTCCAAATGGGCGGCCCTTGCCGAGAATGTCATCGTGGGCGTACAGGCTCAGGGTGCCGCCGTCGATGGCAGGGCTGTTTGACTTTAGTGTCAGGTTGGCAGGAACGCCAACATACTGCGGATTTGCGTTCAGCCGGTCATGTGCGCCGGGTTGATCGTAGTGCGTTGCATCGCCCACAATGTTGTAGTCGTTGGTCACGCCGGTAGCGAGGTAAAGCTGCAGCGCTCGACCTCCCGCGGGGCTGACGAGGATGTTATTCCGGGTCTTCACATCACCCGACGACACCACGGTGATCTCGCCTTTGGTGCCGCGGGGCTGAAGGGTGTTGTGATAGGTCGAGTTGTTGACGATATCTACGTGATCACTGAGATAGACGTGAATCCCGCGACCGCCGTTCTCGTACACCACATTGTTTTCGATCAGGGTCCGGCCGGCGTAGGCGCCAATGGTGGCCGTCCCCTTCGTGTTTCTCGAATCGTCGATGATAATGCCGTTACCGTCCGTGAAGGTTCCGGTGTAGATCGAAGGAACCAGATTCCGGTTGTGATAGATCAGGTTGTTGATGATCCGGTTGTGGTAGGCTGAACCGAGGTCGGAGTTCCAGTTCTGAAACGTGGAAACGCCACTGCCGGCCTTCGGCGAATAGAGGGCATTGTCGTGAATGGTATTGCCCTGGATCCGGATGTAGTCGGAATTCACCGAGCCGATCCCGCTACCAGGAAAGTCATGAATGTCGTTGTACCGAATCGCGATATCGTGGGAGTAACGGGCCAACCCGCCAATCAGGATGCCATTGGCGGTCGTCAGCGGATTCGTAACATCGGTGGCGTGGGCTACCGCAGTGGCCGAATCGATCTGCGCGTTATTGCCCTTCAGCTCCAGGCTTTCGATCAGGATGTAGGACGAGCTGTCGATCTGGATGCCGTGGCGGTTCCGGCTCACGATACGCGGGTGCTGGCCGCTGGCGGCTCGAACCGAAATCCAGGCGCCTGACGTGCCGGAATGCTTGAGGCTCAGGACGGGCCTGCTGGTATCAGGCTGGGAATAGTCACCCGAAGCAAGCTGCAGCACATCGCCAGCGCGGAGCAGGTCACCCCCGTGCTGCAGGGTCTTGAACGGCGTCGCCGGACTCAAGCCATCGTTGGCATCGCTGCCGCTCGGCGCCACGTAGTACGTCGTCCCCGTGCCGGTCGGAATCGTTTCAGGGACGAGGCCGGATGGCCCGGTCACTTCACCCGCGGTGCAGGAGGCAAGAACGAACAGAAGCAACGTCGGGACCATAAGCTTCTTAGCAATCATCAGGATCTACCCCTTTGCTGCCACCATTGCCCTGAGGCGCTGGCGGACTGTTTGAACTACCATACCGTCGGTCGAGGTCGCACAACTCCCGACTCG
>JBEPVA010000218.1:0-6244 GCA_041691295.1 Gemmatimonadota bacterium | reverse complement strand
GCCGCATCCAGCACCGTCCCGATCTGCGGATGCTCCGCGGTCCACTCTCCAAGCGCCACCCGCTCAGCGGCATAGCCCGCGACCCGCAACCACACTCCTGCCCACATCTCCGCCGGCCCCGGCTTCACTCGCCCATCCGACTTCCCCATCGCGATCAGGTGCTGCAGTGCCGCCGCGGCCTCGGCGGCCGCCGCCGCACTCCTGGCGTCCAGCAACTTGGTGTCGGGAGGATTCAAATAGAGTCGGACCAGCGCCGGATCCTTGACCGCAGCTTCAATGAAGCCACGGGCTACCCGCATCAGCCGTTCTTTGGCGGTGATTTCGCGATCCTGTGCCTGGTCCTTGCACTGCTTCAGCACCCAGCCCTGGACCCCCTGGTACACGGCATTGAGCAGCGCCTCCTTGCTCGGGAAATGCCGATAGATCGTCCCCTCCGCTATCCCCGCCCGACGGGCCAGCTCGGGCGTCGTCGTGGCCAGGAACCCGATGGTGCCGTACATCTCCAGCGCCGCCCGCAGCAGCCGCGTCCTGGTCGCGTCAGGGTCTCGGCGGCGGGGTGGGGGGAGGGAAGTCATGCAGCAATCTATGACGGAACCATTCCTATGCGGCCGATGTTCCAACTAGTAGACAGGAGACAGAAGACAGGAGAGAGGAAAAGCTCTTACCTTATCTTCTGCCCTGTGCTGTGACATCGATCTCGCGGGCGGGGGTTTCTCCTGTCTTCCTTCTTCTGTCTTCTTTCTCCTGCTTTTCATGAACCCAGACTTCAGAACGCTCTTCACAACCGGCTTCACCTTCGACGCCTACCTCGCCGCTTCGACTGAGCACAAGGGGCTCTGGGAGGCGGTGCACCGGCTGGCGCGGATTCCCGACTGGGCCAGGAACGCCCTCCCGGCCAGCGTGACACGTCATCTGCTGGTCATTGCGGAAGACTGGTGTGGCGATGCCTCCAACACCGTTCCGGTGCTGGCTCGCTGGGCCGAGACTACGCCAGGTCTCGATCTCCGGATCGTGCGGCGGGATAAGCACCCTGACCTGATGGACCGCTACCTGACTGATGGGACCTCGCGCTCGATTCCGATCGTGATCGCGCTGGACGAGGAGTTCCGCGAACTGGGACACTGGGGACCTCGTCCCACCACGCTTCAAGCCTGGGTCATGGCCAACAAGGCGACAATTCCGAAAGCCGAACTCTATCCCCAGGTCCGCCGCTGGTATGCCAAGGACCACGGGGAGACCACGATCCGGGAGGTGATCGGGGTGATGGGAGTAACGGCGGGAACGGCAACTGCGTGAGAGGTGAGAGGTAGGAGGGTTGTGTTCGATCTTTCGACTAACGGCGGCCCCTTTGGGGCCGCATTTCTGTTTCTGGAGCCCGTCACTCCGAGCGAAGCGAGGAGGCAGGTCCGTCGGGATGTGACACCCTGTGCCTCGCACGCCAGACGAGTGCGTTGAAACACGCATCACTGGGCCTCCGAGACTATATGTCGAGGGTCGAAAGTCCAGGACTCACGCCACCAGGGCCCGTGCAGCGGCGGCTTCCCGGAAAAATGCTACGCTACCAGTTTGAGGGGCGATTGAAGGAACTGGGCTATGGTGGCGCGGTGTCTTACCCGGGGCCGCCCATGCGTACGCTCTATGTCTACATCCTCGCGAGTGGCTCAAGAGTCTTGTACACCGGGGTGACGAACAATCTTGCTCGCCGCCTTGCGGAACATCGCGAGGGCTCATCCGGTGCATTCACTACGAGGCACGAGGCCGTGCGACTGGTGTATTTCGAGGCTGTGCCGGGGCCGTTGACCGCAATCGGGCGTGAAAAGCAGATCAAGAGCTGGACTCGGCGAAAGCGCGTCGCGCTCATCGAAGCGATGAATCCGGAGTAGAGGGACTTGGCTTAGGGTTTGGAATTCGCTGAAGCCGGCCACCCCGCTTCTCAAAGTGTGGTAGTGTCGATCCTCGGGATCAGCCCCCTCGCTGCGCTCGGGGAGACGGCGCGCTGCTTGCTGCCAGTCCCCTCGCTGCGCTCGGAGCAGCCCTCCTCGCAATGACAGAAGGCCGCCCGCCCCGACTCTCGTCTCTCGTCTCTTGTCTCGTCTAAAAACTCCACCCCGTCCCCGCCGTGAAATTGAACCCGTCCGGACCACCGGCAAAGTTGAAGGTAAAGGTCGAGAGCCGGAGGAACCGCAGCGCCACCCCGCCGCCGCCGCCGACCTTCATCCCATCGGTGGTGAGCTTAAATTTCTCGTCCTCGAACACCCGCCCGGCATCGACGAACGCGATCAGGGTAATGGCCCCGAAATCGCCGGCGTTGATCAGGTCGTGACGGATCTCACCGCTGGCCAGCAACACATCTCGCCCGCCGTACCGTCCTTCGACCAGGGACCGGTTGGTGCGGACACCGCCCAGCGCCGACACCGGCTGGCTTTCCCAGCTCGGGATCTCGTAGCGGGCGCCGAACGATGGATTGCCCGAGGTGCCGGACCCTCCGATTCGCGCCGAGAGCACGGTGCCTTCGCGGACCGAGACGTAGCCCCGCGCCATGACGGTGTAGCGGCCGTAGCCGGCGGTCGACGCTGACAACCCCGCCGCCGCCAGCGCGCTGGCCTCGATGAACAGCCCCTTGCTGGGATTGAACTCCCGGTCCCGCGAATCGTACAGCAGCGTGATCCGCGCGGCGGCCTCGCTCTGCGCCACCTCGGCCCCGCCGAAATCCTGGCGGAACAGGCTGGCCCCGCTCAATGACTGGAACCGGCTGTATTCAGCCGAACCAGCCAGCGCCATGCGGAGATGCGGCACCAGTTCGCGGGTGGCCTCGACCATTCCGCCGTACCGGGTGCGCTGCATCCGGTAGAACTGCGAGCTATCCCTCTCGATGGCCTTGTCATACTCGGCATCGTTGCCCAGTCCGTAATAGCCGAACCGGTGATCCTGGGTAATTCCCGCGATCGCCACCAGTCGCCAGTTGGGCCAGAGCTGCGGTGCCCGGAACGACAGTCCCGCCCGCCAGCTGCCATGCACCGCGATGCCGGCGTCCGCCGTCAGCTCACCCGAGGCGGCGCTGGGCGAGTAGTAATCGGCCTGCTGCCGATAGCTGTACCACAGACCCAGCATCGGGAAATCGTTGGGCGCCGAGCCGGGGTAGGGGAAGTAGTTGGCCCGCCAGCGGGCGTCGGAGCCCTGGGCCATGACCGTGCCAGGCATCACCGCCAGCAGCAAAACCGCCGTCACCAGCCCGGCGAGGAGTTTGACCTCGAATCTCATTGGCCGCTTTCGAACATGTGGGCGCAATCGTACAGCGCGGCACCCCGCTCGTCGCAGCCCGCGTACTGGGCCGGGAAGAACGAGGCGGCGCCAAATTCGCCCTTCTTGTTGATGGCGTAGTACTGCAGCCCGAACTTCGGCTTGCCGGATGCACTGATCAGGAAAGGTGGAACCATCGAGATCACCCGCTTGAGCGTTTCCATGGCTGCATCGGCCGGCTTCATCCCGCGGCGCATATGCTCCACGGTCAGGAGCCCGCCGCAGGTCACGATGTTGGCCTCGCCGAGGCCGGTTGAGCCGGCCGCACCGATCGAGTTGTCGGTGTACTGGCCCGCCCCGATGATCGGTGAATCCCCGGCCCGCCCCGCGATCTTGAACGCCAGTCCGGCTGTGGTAGTAATGGAAGAGATGTCTCCCTGGGCGTTGACCACATCCATGTTGATCGTCCCGGTCGGCCGGTGCACCATCTGCTCGGAGTCCGGCACGTCGAGCCAGTCGTCATCATGTCCCCGGTTGGCCCGCCAGCGGAGCCATACCGCGCGGGACTCCGGAGTCAGCAGATCTTCTTCCATGTACCCGTACGACAGGGCAAATTTCTTGGCGCCCTCTCCGACCAGCAGGACGTGGGCAGTGTACTTCATCACCAGCCGGGCTATCTCGCTCGGTGTCTTGATCCCCTCGAGGCACGCGACCCCACCCGCCTGTCTGGATGGCCCATGCATGCACGAGGCGTCGAGCTGCACCACCCCGTCCTCGTTGGGCAGGCCGCCGTACCCGACCGACATGTCGGTCGGGTCGAGTTCCTGGATCTTGACCCCCTCGACCGCGGCATCGAGTGTGTCAGTTCCGGCGGTCATCAACTCGACCGCCTTTTTCACTCCCCGGATCCCGTTGGCCGACGACACCGCCGCAAACTTGCTGGCCGCCTTGATGATGACGGCCGGCGCCTGAGGCGCTGAAGCGGCGAGCCGGCTGCCGCCGAGCGTGGTGGCGGCTGCAGCGGCGCCAGTGGCGGCGATGAACTCTCGGCGGGACAGGGCGTCGGACACGTCGGCTCCGGGGAGGAATAGTCGGCTCAGAACCTCACCCGGCGCCGGGCAGTCCCGCAAGGGCCAGCGCTTGCCGCTGTACCACGCCTTCCCTAACGTTGGATGACCTATGAGAGCTGCCCGGGATGAGGACCAGGATCCACTCGATCTGGCTCGCCGGATCGGAGGCGGTCTGCTGCTGGTGGCCACCGCTATTGCCCTGGGGCTCTGGGTGGCCGGCGCCGGCCCCCGCATGCTGCAGCTGGTGGCCGCCTGCTGGACCCTCTATGGTGCCTACTGCGCATTCATTGACGGTCTGCTCGAACCATTGATTGACGGCGCGGCTGGCCTGCTGCAGAGTGTCGGCCTGATGCGGGCTGGCGGTGGCTACTCCGACATTGAAACGCTGGTGGCCCAGGGCCAGCATGATGCCGCGGCCCAGGCCTACGCGGTGCGGGCCGCCCAGGGCACTGGAGACACCACCGCTCTGCTTCGGCGTGCCGCATTGCTCTCCGGCCCTCTCAGTGCCGCGGCTCAGGCCGCCGAGGAACTCGAGCAGGAACGCGAGCGACGCCCGCTCAAGCCCGATGATGACGTTCGAATCGGCGCCGCGCTGGCCCATCTGTACGAGGGGCCGCTCAACGACCCCGGCCGCGCCATGACCGAGTTGCGCCGCCTGATCGATCGCTATCCCGCCACTCGCAATATCCGCCGCCTCCGCGGCGAGCTCGCCGACCTGCGCCAGGACCGTTTCGGTTCACCCAGCAAGGACAACCCGCCATGAAATCATCCTGGCTTCCGCTGCTCCTCCTCGCTGCTCTCCCCGTAGGCACACTCCAAGCCCAGGAGCCGATCGATTCGGCGATCAACGCCCGGATCCGGGAAGAGGGATTCAAGCATTCGCGGGTGCTGGAGACGGCGCTGGCGCTGTCGGACGACAACGGCCCCCGGCTGGCAGGATCGCCGGGCTACATCAAGGCGGCCCGCTGGGCGGCGACCCAGCTCAAGAACTGGGGCCTCGAAGGCGCCCACCTCGAAGCCTGGGGCGTTCATGGCCGCAGCTGGGTGCTGGAGAACTACTCGGCCGAAATGACGGCGCCGTACTATCTGCGGCTCAACGCTTTTCCACGGGCCTGGGCTGGGGATCACCTGGCCATCAGCGGCACTCCGATCGTGGCGCCGATCACCGAGCCGAAGGACTTTGCCCGCAGCAAGGGGAAGCTCCGAGGCCGGATCGTGCTGGCCGATCTGTCCCGTCCGGTGCCTCGGCGCGCCGATCCGCTGTTCCATCGCTTCACCGAAGCCGAGCTCGACGCCATGGCCAAGGCGCCGGTCGAGCCGGGGCCGTTCGATTTCTGGGCCGAATATGAGGACTGGGCCGTGACCCTGAGGGAGCGGGACAAGGTGATGGCGTTTCTCCGGGACGAGGGCGCCACCGCACTGCTGGTGCCTAGTCCCAATGACGAATTCCTCAAGGCCGATGGCTGGTGGAGTTACGCCGGTGCGGTGCCTGGGGCGCTGCCGACGTTCGTGGTCGCGCGCGAGCAGTACAATCGCTTGATCCGCCTGGCCAACAAGGGCGGCCCGTTCAAGCTCGACCTCAGCTTCAACGCTCACTTCGAGACTGGAGACAGCACCGGCTACAATGTCGTGGCTGAGCTGCCTGGCACCGATCCGACACTGGCACCGCAGCTGGTCATGATGGGTGGGCATCTCGATTCCTGGATCGGCGGGACTGGTGCCACCGACAATGCCGCGGGCTGTGCCGTTGTGATGGAAGCGATGCGGATCCTCAAGACGATCGGAGCCCGGCCACGCCGCACCATCCGGATGGCACTCTGGGACGGCGAGGAGAATTCGGCCGACGACTACGGCGGTTCAATGGGCTATGTCCGCCGCCACTTCGCGGCCCCCGAAGCGATGAAGACGCTGCCCGAGCACGCTCGGCTCTCGAC
>JBEPVA010000217.1:0-6276 GCA_041691295.1 Gemmatimonadota bacterium | reverse complement strand
CACCACACAGCGGATCAGGCAAGGTAGGGGCAAACCTGGTGTTCGCCCGATCTCCGCCCGACATCACGCTGCTGCGCTCGGCCCGACTCGTCCATCACCCGGGGATTTCGTACTGGAAGGTTTCGGTGCCGGTCCTGGTGAAGCCGCGCTCGAGATAGTTGGGCAGGGCCGCGGGGTGATCGAGGGTGCAGGTATGCAGCCAGACTCGGCTCGGCTGTGTGGCCCAGGCCTCTTCGATGGCCCGCACCAGCAGATACTTGCCCAGCCCGTTGCCAACGAAATCAGGCAGCAGCCCGAAGTAGGAGATCTCGACCGACCGATCGTCATTCCGCGTCAACTCGAAGAAGCCGGCCGGTGCCCCGCCCGAGGACAGCAGCCAGAGCGTGATCGGCTTGGACAGGTACTCCCTGATCTGTCCATCGCTCCAGGTGAGCCGGTCAAGCCAGAAATACGGACCGCCAACCGTAGCGTACAGGTAGCGCCAGAGCGAAGCGGGCACATGGGCCACCGGCTCGAGCCGGCTCCCGGCCGGCACGGCCAGCCCGCCACCTTTGAGGTCGGCGGGGCTTCTCATCTCGAGGTAGGTCCGGGTCACATCCACAAGCGGCACGGCGGCTGGCTCAGTCGACGGTGATAATGGTGCGCATGCCGTGCTGGTAATGATTGAGCGAGTCGCCAGCGACGGAGAAGTAGCAGAACAGCCGATAGGTCCCGGGCTTGAAGGTGGCGTTCATCAGGATCGTATCTCCCGGCGCCAAGTCGCCTACGCCGCCGGCTTGCTCCCAGGGCGATGGCCCGGTGGGATCCGTGCTGTCATCATGGGCCCGTGCCTGTTCGACCGTGAAACCGTCCTTGAGACGGCCCATGATCATCTCGTGCCCCTGGTGAGTCGGATTGACGACCGCAATCGTTCTTGTCCCCGCCTTGAGCGGCGTCGAGAATGTGTAGCCGTAGTCAATCGTCCGGATCTGCAGGTCGGCCGGCGGCTGTACCGCCAGCGTGGCCCCCTTCGTCACGATGACCTCCTTGATCATCCCCTTCGCGAAATGGGGGACGTGGGTGCTGTCTCCAAAGTAGCAGAGCATCACGTAACGGCCCGGTTTGAGCGCCAGAGTGTAGCTGGGGCTGTTCCCTTCCGTGGCGCTCACCCCGCCACCAACACTCCTGGCCCAGGCCGAGTCAGCGACTCCCTCGCCGGCGGCCATCAGATCCTTGAGCGTCTTGCCCTGCTCCAGCCGGATCAGGTCCATAACATGGCCATCGGTCCCGATCACATTGAGCCGAAAGGTGACCCGTCCCGCAGGGATCGTGTCCGGGGAATGGAAGAAGTAATCTCCCAGCGATACCTCGACGATGGTGGGAGCATCAGAAGCTGGAGGCTTCGGCCTGCAAGCCGACGACCCAGCCAGCAGTACGGCCACCACAGTCACGATGGTTCGTGTCATTGCCCGCTCCTGCAAAATTTTGTCAGGGAAATTTCTGTGCAACCAACTCCTGCCGACCGGCTCAGCTCTCCGCACGGGCACGCAGCCGGGCCCGGAGCTTGGCCAGCGTAGGCCGAAGATAGCGGCGATAACCGGCCGGACTCATCCACCCCTTCGGGCACTCGAGCCAGGTGAGTTCGCTCGACCCGAGCAATAGAAACTGGTGACTGGTGCTGGTCAGGCGGCGCACCCTCACCCGCCACTTCGATCCTGCGCGAGCGCGCACCCGCCCCACTCGGCCATCGGGCACCCGGACACAGTCGCCGATCGTGAAGCTCACGTTCTGCCACCCCACTTGATGCACTCGTCAATCCAGGTCGCGATGCGTTTCCGACCTTCCGACTTTCCGATCTTCACGCTCTAGCGAACTTGAAGTGGGTGACATTCGCCGCGGCAGTTGTCCTGACCAGGGTCAGCCCCTTGAGGTCGCCCACTCCATCG
Source organism: Gemmatimonadota bacterium (assembly GCA_041691295.1). Taxonomy (GTDB): domain Bacteria; phylum Gemmatimonadota; class Gemmatimonadetes; order Gemmatimonadales; family GWC2-71-9; genus DATEHG01. The sequence continues at coordinate 4,351 of JBEPVA010000217.1, read as the reverse complement.
AAGAGTCGCTCCCCGGCGCCGAGCAGACTCGGAGTCATGCTGACCACCATTTCGTCTATCAGCCCCGCATTGAGATATTCGCGTCCGGCCTGCGCGCCGCCGCCAAGCACCACATCCTGGCCCCTGGCCGAGCGGCGCGCCTGGTCGAGGGCCGAGTTGATCCCATCGGTGACAAAGATGAACTCGGTGCCACCCTCCATCTTGAGTGGCGGGCGCGGATAATGAGTCAGCACAAAGACGGCGTGATGGAACGGTGGATTGTCGCCCCACCAGCCGTTCCAGGGATTGCTGCTGTTCCAGGCACCGGGGTGACCGCCGAACATGTTGCGGCCCATGATCGTGGCGCCGACGCCGGTCAACATCTCCTCGACCACCGGGGTGCTCTCGTTGACCTCACCGCCAGAAAGGCCATGCGGCTCACGCCATGCCGCGAGAGGAAAGGCCCACTCATGCAATCCCATACCGCCGATGCCGAGCGGGTTGTCGACACTCTGATCAGGGCCTGAGGTATATCCGTCGAGCGACATTGAAATCCTAAAACGCAGCTTGGACACCCCGTTCCTCCAGTGAAATGCGTTCGCCGGGCTGACGCCTTCGGGACCCTGCCGGGCGATCCTAGCATCCGTCCATCCGCCACGCCGCCGCCCCAAGTCCGTGCAAGTCTGCCCGTTACCCGCATCTCCCGCCAGTCCCATAACCGGAGTCACTCCAATGCTGCGCCAGATTGCCCTCGCTGCGAGCCTCGCGCTCGCCGCCGCCGTACCTGCCCATGCCCAGGGCTGGATCGAGATCGAACGACCAATCAACCCAGCCAATCCCAACTTCGGCCTGAGCCGGGTCAGTTCGCAGATCCGCACCACCATCGACGGCCGGGTGGCCAAGGTAGAGGTCGAAGAGCAGTTCAGAAACACCGGTAGCGGGCTGGCCGAGGGCAGCTATCTCTATCCGCTCCCCGGTGAAGCGGTCTTTTCAGGCTTCTCGCTCTGGATGGGTGAGCGCGAACTCCGTGGCGAGACGATGAACGCCGATCAGGCCCGCGGCATCTATGAAGAGATTGTCCGCCGCCGGCGCGATCCCGCACTGCTGACCCTGGCGGGTCACGGGCTGATCCGGGCTCAGGTCTTCCCGATCCAGCCCGGCGAAACCCGAAAAATCGTGCTCCGGTACACCCAGGTGCTGGAACGTGCCGGCGATGCGCTCCGGATCCGCTACTCGATCGGCCAGCGGGGACGGACGGCAGCGGGTGGCGCCGGAGACCGTGGCGATAGGGCCACCGACTCGTTCAGCTGGCAGCTCACGGCCCCGGACGCCGGCACCTACGGTACCCCCTATTCGCCGACCCATCAGCTGACCACTCGTGCGGTTAACGGTCGGCTGCAGATCTCGCTCGATCCGGACGCCTCCGGCGATGTGGAGCTTTTTCTGCCGCTCCGCCGCAACTTGGTCGGCACCAGCCTGATCACCAGCGCCCCCGGTGGCGAGGACGGTTACTTCATGCTGCTGGTGGCCCCGCCGGCGGCGGACGATGCCAACGTCATTGCCCGGGACGTGACGCTGGTGGTCGACATCTCCGGCTCGATGTCGGGCGACAAGATGGACCAGGCCCGCGCGGCCCTGGTGCAGGCCCTTGGAACGTTGCATGACAGTGACCGATTCAGGCTCATCGCATTCTCCTCCGGGGTCCGCCAGTTCCGCACCGGTTTTGCCGCCGCAACTCCCACCAACCTCGACGCCGCCCGGCAGTTCGTCGACAATCTGGTGGCCGACGGCGGCACCAACATCGCGGGGGCGCTCGATGCCGCGCTGTCGGGTGACGTGTCTCCCGAGCGGCTGTCACTCGTCATCTTCCTGACCGATGGACTTCCTTCAGTCGGCGAGCAGGCACCCGACAAGATCGCGGAAAATGCGGCGGCACACCTCGGCAACCGGAGGGTATTCACCTTCGGTGTCGGTCCTGACGTGAATACCTACCTGCTCGACCGGCTGGCCACCGAGGGCCGCGGCAGCGCAGCGTATGTTGCCCCCAACGCCAGCGTCGAAACCGCGGTCGGCGGACTGCTGGCCAAGGTGCAGCACCCGGCGCTGGTCAACCTCCGGATCGTGAGCAGCCCGGTGACCCTGGTCCAGAACTCACCGGCCAACCTGCCCGACCTGTTCTACGGTGAGGAGCTGGTGGTGTTCGGCCGCTATCATGGCACCGGCAGCGGGCCGGTAGTGGTTGAAGGGGAACGCAACGGCCGCCGCGAGCGTTTCACCGTGGCGGCTGCCTTTCCCGAAACCGAATCGTCCAACGATTTCGTCCCCCGCCTGTGGGCCTCCCGCCGGATCGGCGATCTCACTCGACAGGTCCGGATCGAAGGCTCGACGGCTGAGCGGATCAGCCAGATTCGCGACCTCGGCCTGCGCTACGGCATCCTCACGGAATACACCTCCTACCTGGTGCAGGAGCCGGGCGCCGTGGCCGGGCAGCCGAACATGATGGAGGACCGGAATCGTCCGGTCAGCGCTCCAGCACCGTCAGCCCAGACCGGATCGACCGGTTTCCAGCGGGCAGATGAAAGCGCAAGAATGTCCGCGTTGACCAATCTGGCCGCCGCCGATGCCCTGGCCGATGGCAAGGCGGAAGCGGAAAAGGAAAACGCGGGCGGCGGTGGCAGCACCATGCGCCGGCTGGGCGGGCGGCTGTTTGCCGACAAGGCAGGCGTCTGGACGGATGCCCGGCACCGGGACAGCTTGCGAATCGTGAAGGTGCAGCCGTTCAGCCCCGCCTATTTTGCCCTTGCCAAGGCGCTGCCCGAACTCACCCGGTATCTCTCCGCCGGCGACCAGGTCCTCGTCGCTGGCCAGCGGGTCTCGATCAGGATCGCGCCTGACGGGATCACCACGCTGCCCGCCGGCGAACTCAGCCGCACCGTGAAGGATTTCCGCGGTCAATGACCGAACGCCTCACCGAGTTGTACCACGAGTATCACGCCTCGCTCGTCCGGATGCTGTACCGCCGGACGGGCGATCGTGATCGTGCCGAGGACCTGGCCCAGGAAACCTTTGCCCGGGCGCTGCAGGCACCACCCGACAATCCTCGGCCCTGGCTCTTTGCCGTGGCGCTCAACCTGGTGCGTGACGATGGTCGCCGGGCGGTCCGCCAGGGTCGGCGGCTGGAACTCTATAGAGGAGAGCGGCCCAGCTCATCACCCGCTCCTGATGAACAGATGGCGGCGTCCGACCAGACGGTGGCGGTCCGCGCCGCGCTCGAGGCCCTGCCCCCGCGCGACCGCGAGGCGCTGCTGCTCAAGGCCGAGGGATTCGATTACGACGAGATCGCGGCGGCCCTTGGCCTCGCCAAGGGCGCCGTTGGAACCACATTGTCCCGGGCCCGGCGCCGTCTGGTCGAGGTATATCGGGCGCAGGAGAAGGACCACCATGTCGCATCTTGATGAAGAACGGATCACCGCACTGCTCGATGGTGAGCTGTCGGATTTCGAAGCCCGTCAGGCCCGCGAGCATATCGCCGCCTGCCCGGAATGTTCGGCCCGGTTCGAGGAGATGAGTGGCATCTTCGGCGAGGCCGAGCGGCTGGTGCAGGTCATCCAGTTCCCCCAGTCCAGCACCCCGGCGGCACCGCTGCCCGCGGTGGCAGTCGTCACTCCGGCCAGGCGCCCGCTTCCGCTCCGGCCTTTGGCGTGGGCGGCTTCACTGCTGCTGGCCATCGGGCTGGGCTACTATGGCAACGAATTCAGGCTCGGCCGCCATCAGACCGAGCTCGATGACCGGGCGGCGGCACCCACCACGATGGCCGTGGCCGACCAGGTCGCCCCGGCGGAGGGCAAGGCCGCCCAGCCAGCCGCCACCACTCCCATTCCAGCACCGAGCTCCACTCCGGCTCCGGTTGAGCGTACGGAAGACACACCGCGCGCCAAGGATGAATTGGCCCGCCGGCCGGCTGGACCGGCAAGGGCGCTCGCGTCGGCGCCGGCACTGCAGTCGGCCAATAAGGCCGCCCTCGACAAGGAAGCCCGGACCAGCCAAAGCACCGGCGGCAGTGCCGCCGAGGGCAAGGTGACCGCACCACCGGTGACCGGCACCCCGGCTGAAGCGCCGCTGGCCTCTCGCGATCGCAAGGCTGGCGATTCGATGGCTGCGCAGAAGCAGGCACGCAGCGAGCCGTCCTCGACCGCACTGATGGCGGGGGTGACTGCCCGTCAGGATGCCGCCGCCGCGCCGCCAGGGACGCTGGGCTTCCAGCCGGCGGCGCCGATGGCCGCCCCGGTCAAGGTCTCCATGGAAAAGGCGGTACAGGCGCTGGGTGGGACGATTCACTTGATCGACGGGATGTCTCCGGACCGTGTCGAAC
>JBEPVA010000216.1:0-6327 GCA_041691295.1 Gemmatimonadota bacterium | reverse complement strand
CGTGGACGCCATCGAGGAATTTTAAGAGATAGATGGCAACGTCTCCCGCCGAGTCGCCGGCGGCGCTAAGGCGTTCAAAGGTCCAAAGGTCGACGTCGATGAGGGCCGGATTGAGGCGCAGTTCGGTCTCGCCGAGGATCAGCGCTGGCTCGGCCAGTTCCTGGCGCAGGGTATAGAGCGTCTGCTTGAGGACACCCCGGACCTTCTCAGGCTCCCCTTCTGGCCAGAGGTAGGCGGCCAGCTTGTCGCGGGTCATGCCGCGTTCCCCGCCTCCGGCCAGCAACTCAAGCAGGGCCAATGGCTTGCGCCGGTTTTCGGCGAGGGCCACCTCGGCTCCTACCCGCGACAGTGTCAGGCCGCCGAAGGTCCGCAGGGTATAGGACAAAGGAGTCACTCCAACTGACGCGGGGATGACCGGCGGGTGACCGGTCCAGAGTAGAGTAGCGGCTGACCTGACCCACTCGCAACCTGACCCAGCCACTGTCAATCGGTGCCAGGCGGGAGACGCCTAGTTCATGGTTACTGGCCGCGCCAATCTCCTTCGACCGAACCGGACCCTTGGCCAATCGCAGCCGGTGATCCGTCACGCCAGCTTGCCAATTGAAGAGGCGGCCCCCACACTATCCATCGACGGTAGCTCCCCCACTCTCGAATTCTGCCCGGACGGCGTGGTGCAGCTGGAACTCTTGGCGTCGTTGCGCGTCGGGCTGGCTGGTCGGTACGAGGTCGACGAAGAAGTCGGCCGCGGCGGAATGGCCAGTGTCTTTCGAGGGAGGGAGCTCAAGCACAACCGCCTCGTCGCCATCAAGGTGCTGCACCCCGATCTGGCCCGCGCTGTCGCCGGCGAACGGTTTCATCGCGAGATCCTGCATCATTCCCAGCTGTCCCACTCCAATATCCTGCCGTTGCTTGACTCCGGGACCTTCGAGGTGGTGCCGGGTCTCGAATTGCCATGGTACTCGATGCCGTACGTGGCTGGGGAGAACCTGCGGGCCCGGCTCAATCGCGAGGGCGCGCTGCCGATGGAGGTGGCCCTCCGCTACACCCGGGAAATCTGCTCGGCCCTCGCCTACGTCCACGGGCGTGGCCATGACCTGATTCATCGCGACATCAAGCCGGAGAACATTCTCCTCCAGGGTGATCAGGCTGTGCTGGCCGACTTCGGGATTGCCCGGGCGGTCCATGTGGCGGGTGGGGACAAATTGAGCTCCACGGGCATTGTCGTTGGGACGCCGGAGTACATGAGCCCCGAGCAATCGACTGGCAGCCCGAAAGTCGATGGCCGCAGTGATTTGTACTCACTCGGTTGCGTGCTGTACGAAATGCTGGCCGGTGATCCGCCGTTCACGGGCTCCACACCGCAAGCGATCAGTGCCAAGCATCAATTCGAGAAAGTCCCATCGATTCGGGTAGTCAGGCCGACGGTGCCTGCAGCGCTGGACCGGGTGATCGAAAAGGTGCTGGCCAAGATTCCTGGAGACCGGTTCAAGACGGCAGCCGAGCTTTCGCGAGCACTTGAGGCCGGGGCAAACCCCCGGACCGAACGCATGGGAGCGAGCGCCCGCTGGGCGGTGCTCGGTGCTGTCGTCGTCTTCGCCGTGCTGGCGGTGTATGGATCGAGCCGACTCGGCGGCAGGCCTGCCCTCAATCCTTCGTTGTATGTGGTGCTGCCCTTTCATCACGATGGTGGCGCCGAGACCCCCCTGCTGAGCGGTGACAACTGCAGGGAGCTGGTGTCCGACGCGCTGGACCGGTGGATCGACGTCGGGGTCGTCAGCTCGTTGTCGGTGACCAACGCGCTAAACCTCGACCAAGGGGCATTGACGCTATCCAGGGCCCTGGCAGTCGCCCGGCAGATGCAGGCTGGCCGAGTCGTCTGGGGAACGGTGACCCTGCTCGCCGATTCCATCCGAGTCCAGGGCGCCCTGTACGACGCCGGGTCAGGCAGGGAGCTACGCACCCACTCCATCCGATTTGCCTCCGCCACGACCGACTTGAGGGAGCTGGCAAAGAAGTTTGCCGACCTGACCTATGCGCTGGTGCTGCCGGATAGCAACGCACCAGATGCGGCCGCGGATGCGCTGGGGGCCAAGTCGATCGCGGCCTACAAACTCTACTCCGCCGGCGATTCGGCACTCAATGAATGGAACCTCGACCTCGCCAAACGGCACTTCCACGAGGCCCTGGATCTCGATCCCGAGTTCCCTAACGCCAATCTGAAGCTGGCCCAGGTGGGCGAGTGGCTCGAGGATCCAGCCGGCGAGTGGCGGAGCTACGCCGCGCGCGCTGCCGCAGCCCCGGAGCGCCTGGTAAAGCGGGACCGAATCATGGCAGCAGCGATGCTGGCGCTGTCTGACGCCGGTTATCCGGAAGCCTGCCGGCTGTATCGCTCGATGGTGCAGGATAACCCGCTGGATTTCCGAGGATGGTACGGGCTCGGGGACTGTCTCACCAGTGATGACGTCGTGCTGCCAGATTCAGCTCACCCATCGGGATGGCGGTTCCGGAGCAGTTATGCCGCCGGGATCGCCGCTTTCACCCGAGCGCTCACTCTGGTTCCCTCAACTCACCTGGCCTATGGTGGCGCCGCGATCGGACGTCTTTCGACCCGCCTCATGGCCGAGCCGAACATGCTCAGGTTCGGCAAACCGGTTGGGGATTCGACCTGGCGGTTCGCGGCCTATCCAAGCCTCGCGGGCGATTCGCTGACCTTCATTCCGCTTCCAATCGCCGACGCCGTCCGGGGTGATCACACTCCCACGACTTGGGTTTCGGCGCTCGAAGCCAATCGGCGGAGCCTGCTGGCCATCACCACTTCTTGGCTGAGGAATTATCCCAGGAGCCGGCCGGCGTTGCTGGCGCAGGCCGAGGCGCTCGAAATGCTGGGCCGGCTGGATGATGCGGGGCCGGACCGGTCAGCGCTGGCGCTCGTCTCTCAGCTCCGGCAAGGAGCCACGGCCGACGACGCCGTAATGCTGGCTGCGCGAAACGCGCGGTTGCTGCTCAAGCTGAGCCGGTTCGGTGCGGCCCGGGCAGTCGCCGAGTCGGTCCTGGCAACCCCGCCCAGGGCTGGTGAAGAGGAGCTGGTCCAGGCCGGGCTGGCTGCACTGATCGGCCGAGCCGACCGGGCGGCCGAGCTGCTGGCGAGGTACTCAGATGTTGAATTCACCACGTCTGAGGGCAAGCTGCTGCTGTCGCCGCCGGAACTCGCCGCCGAGGCACATCGGCTGATGGTCTATGCCGGTTTCGGGACGCCAGTGGAGAGCCTAACGGCAATTTCCGGACGCGTCAGGAGTCTTGTTGCCAATCGGGTGGAGCAGAGACAGCGGAGCGACATGCTCGATGCGCTGCTGTTCCAGCCGTCACTGCTGGCCTTTCCGTTGATCCCGACCTCATTCAAGGGCAGCTACCGGCTGGCGGCCATCGAGCGACAGCTGGGCCTGGGCGATCGGAGGGGCGGGCATGCGGCCCTCGACAGCCTGGCCACGTCACGGCTTGCGGCCGGGCTTGCGCTCGTGGTGCCGGATTTCGCGCTCCTTGAGGCGCGGCTCTGGTCGTTGGCTGGCGATACCGTCGCGGCCAGGAAGCGAGTTGAGGTCATGCTGGATTCGCCGAGGTCGTGGAACAGTGACCTGCTCAGTCAGGTCAGTCAGGCCGCGGCGATCGGGCGGGCCATGGAATTCTACCGAATGCTGGGACCGGACCCGAGGAATTCGGGGCTGGACACTGCGTTGACGGCGCTCTGGGGATCGAACCGCAGGCATCGATAGTTGCCGGATCCATTCACAAGGAGGATCACGATGGTGCATTCATTGCAGAAGTTCGCCTTGGGGAACTTACGGAAAGCGGTAGTGCCATTTCTGACGCTGGTGGCGCTCACCGGGGTTGCCTGCAAAAAGCGCACAGCGCTGGTTCTGATGCCTATGCCGCCATCCCTTTCGACGCCCTGCACGATCGACAAGGATACGCTTGAAGGCCCCTTCAAGTTCATCGAGGGGGGAGAGCCGGATCATCTGCTCTTCAGCATCAGAGGGGTCGAAACCGCTACTTCGCTTCAGGCAACGTGGATCGGCGTGGCCTCGAGGGGAGCCGACCCTCAGGCGAGATATTCACGGATATTCCCCGGTCTCGCGCCCGACCAGCGGGGGTGCCTGTTCTTTACGGTGAACCCGGCGCTGGATGCGACATCGCCAAACTTGAACTACACCGCGACGGCGGCACTAACCATCGAGAACACTAACAATGAATACGCCCTCAGCGGTGCGCTCTACTGCGACCACCCCGACCCCCTGGGCCAGAACAAGCCAGGCACCATGCCATATGCCGATCAAGATGCCGCGAACTGTAGACAGCATTCGTTGGTGATCGCTACCCTGGTTCTGAAGCTCGGGGATACGGTCACGACTCACTTCGTTCGGACGAATCGCCGACTATCGGAGGACATCAAAGCTTCGGTGCCATCTGCCGTACGTCTGCCGGCGGGGGGCGACAGTGTGACAGCCAAGGTACGGGCAACTTTCTTCGCCGCTGCCGACAAGCCGGGCACCTGGTTTCCATGCGGGGCAGCGGGATGCTGCCGGGTGTTCTCGTAGTCGATTGGCGCTTGGCCGTCCATGGCGCCCGGCTCCTCCGCCGGCGCCGTGGAAGGCCGTGCTTCCTCTGCAGATGACCGACGGCAACTGCAGGAATCCGCTGACGAAGCGTCTAAGTCGTATTCCCCCTGGAACTCCGAGCGGACCCACCGCTGACCCTCCGCTAACCCTACCGCACTAGACTGTCCTTTCACCTCCGCAACATCATCTGTCAGCGGCGCGTGGAGGTGGCGTTCCGATTTGAATTCGTCAGCCAAGGATTGTTGAACTGGGGCCGCCAGGCTCCCCGGGAGGCCAGCATGACCAGGCGTGAACGTGCCGGAAACTGGATGCTACTCATCTTGATCGTTATTCTGATTGCCTCGGTGCTGCAGCTCTGGAACGGTGGCAGCTTCATCCCTCTCCCCATTGCCGACCTGTCGCTGGCAGAGACAACTGCACGCCTTACCACCCTGTTCATCGCCGCCACCTTTATCGAACGGGCTGTCGAGGTCATCGTCACCCCGTGGCGGGAAGAGGAATCCAACCACCTCGAGCTGAGCCTGAAGGACGCAGCCGCTGAACAGGTTCCCGGCGCCCAGAGGGCGCTGGTCAGCTACAAAAGTACCACCCAGGGAATGGCGTTCATGGTAGCGGGGATCATGGGAGTCCTGGTCAGCTTGGTTGGAGTGCGTGGAATCGAAATGTTCCTCAAGGCGGACTTCTGGAAGTCCGTTCTGGCGGGAATCCCGACCGAGGCCGTGACACTGCAATACCACCTTTTCACTCTGGTGGATGTCCTGATCACTGGCGCCTTGCTGGCCGGCGGCGCCGATGGCATCCACCGAGTGACGTCACTGATCATCGACTTCCTGAGCACCACTCGCGACAAGGTCAACGGCAGTCCAGGTGCCAGTCCTCCGTCATCCATGGCAGGCACGCCGGCCAACGCCGGCACACCCACCGCTCTACCCACCTCCCCTGGTGCATTGCACGTGGCGGAAGGAGGAGCCTGATCAAGCCAGTCCTTCCTCCGCGCTCTTCCGCTGCCTGGTTGTCGGCCGATTCGGACCCATTGATCCTGGCCATCGCCTGGTTCCGTGAGGCTGGCGCGGCCCCCCGTTCAGACATCCTGTATGAGGAGGCGCATCGACCGGCGTGAAGGTCAGGAGACGGGAGACGGGAGACGGGAACAGCAGGAGAGAGGAGACAGGAGATAGGAGATAGGACAAGCCCCAAGGATGTGGATCGTATCTCAATGCCTTCTTCAGCGGCGACGCGATCCCGCCGCTGCTCGCCTCGGGATGAGGTGACTGGACCAGGCATGGACGGCCGGCCCACCAGATCGAGGCGTGAGTTACCCCGGGGCCTCCGCGACCCAGAACCGATGCCTCAAGCAGCAGGGTGGGGCCTTAACTGCGGGAACTGCGAAAGCGTGAGAGGTGAGCGGTAAGAGGGGGCGCCGAGGTCGGCCAGGAATTTCTGATGAGTGAACCGCACCAGGCCGGTTGACCGGCCACCGCCGAGCCCAGCAGTCGTTCGGCAGTAGGCTGCCCGCCAGCGGTGTCATGCTCGCCGCAGATGGGAACTCCTAATCGATGAGTCCCTATAGCCTGATGGGCTCACGAGATCTCGAACCCACCCACTCGCATTCGTACCTCAGCCGCTTCGACGTCTCGGCCGCGGGGGTACCCCCGGGCGAGGTGTGTGGGGGGGGGGCCCGGAGGGGGGGGGGGGGGGGGGGCCCCCCCCCCCC
>JBEPVA010000215.1:0-6370 GCA_041691295.1 Gemmatimonadota bacterium | reverse complement strand
CGCCACCGCTGATCAGCGGCTGGCGCTCGAGGGCCAGCTGCGCAAGGCAATCGACGCCGGCCAGTTACGCTCTGGTACCAGCCGCTGGTCGATGTGACGACGGGACAGATCGCCGGCGCGGAGGCGCTGATCCGCTGGCACCATCCCGAGCGGGGAATGGTGTTTCCCGGCGAGTTCATCGATCTGTGCGAGGAGACCGGCCTCATTCTCCCGATCGGCGAGTGGGTGCTGCGGACCGCCTGCGCCCAGAATCGCCAATGGCAACGTGAAGGCCTTCCGCGCATTCCGGTCGCCATCAACCTCTCGGGGCAGCAACTTCGCGGAACCGGGATCGTCGACCTGGTCTCCGGGATCCTCGCCGAGTCCGGCCTCGATCCGCGCTTTGTCGAACTCGAGCTGACCGAAAGCACCCTCATGGGGGATTCGGGCGGTGGCCATGCGGCACTTGCCGCGCTGGCTGGGTTGGGCGTCGGGCTCGCCATCGATGATTTCGGCACCGGGTACTCGTCGCTCAGCTATCTCAAGCACTTCCCGGTCACGACTCTCAAGATCGACCGCTCGTTCATTCGAGAGGTCACCAGCAAGCCCCACGACGCCGCGATCACGGCGGCCATCGTGGCAATGGGGCAGGCCCTGGGATTACGGATTGTCGCTGAGGGAGTCGAAACCGAGGCGCAATTCGCGCTGCTGCGCAAGCAGGGATGCGATGTGGTGCAGGGCAACTGGTTTTCGCAGCCGATTCCAGCTGCGGCCTTTGCGGCGCTGCTCAAAAAGTCTGCAGCGCCGGTCCGGCGGCGCACGGTGGAGTCAGGGGACCCGCGCGGTGAGATGCCGATTGCTCCCCAGCCTGCGGCCTGAGCCGGTGAGCGTCATGCCGGGCCCTGATCGTTAGACCCCTCGCTCATCCATGAGGGCCAGTACCTCTGCGGGCTCCTGCATGGCGCCCAGGCACCGGAGCACCTCCGATTCCTTGGCAAACTGGGCCACCTTGCCGAGCACCGGCAAGTACCGGTCTCCGCCCTCGGAAGTCGGGGCGGCAATCAGGAAGATATGGTGGACTGGCTTGCCGTCGATCGCGTGCCACTCGATGCCGGTCACCGAATGGCCGTAGGCCAGCCGCAGCCTGTCGACCGTAAGGCAGCGGGTATGGGGGATAGCCACCCCATGCCCGACACCGGTGCTCCCGATCTCTTCCCGCCGACGCAGCAGCCGCTCCACCGTGCTCCGCGAGTCACCGGGCAGCCCCAGGGTGGCGACCAGCTCGGCCAGGGCCTCCTCCGGGGTGGTCCCGGTCAGGCGGAGCTGAATGGCTTCGGGAGCCAGGAAGTCACGCAAGGGCATTGGAATCGCTCGGAACGGGTTTGGGGGCGTGAAGGTAAAGGTCCCCCGGCGCCGGTGTCAAAGGGTGGACGTTGTCCGTGGCATCCTGGTGCCGCTTCCCGTATTTTTGCAGGATGGAGCTGCCGTACCCCTCTGCCCATCCGTTCCCCCTGATTCTGGCCCCAATGGCCGGGGTGTCGGAATCGCCCTTCCGCCAGATCTGCCGGCGGATGGGGGCGGACATCCTGATCTCCGAGTTTCTGTCCTCCGAGGCAATCCGGCGGCGGATCGAACGGACTCTGGAGGGGGCGGAGTTCGAGCCGATAGAGCGGCCCATCGGTATCCAGATTTATGGCGCGGTTCCGAGCGCCATGGCCGAGGCGGCGGCGCTGATCACCAAGCACTACGAGCCGGAGTTCATCGACATCAACTTCGGCTGCCCGGTCAAGAAGGTGGTACAGCGGAATGGTGGCTCAGGTTGCCTGCGGGATCTGCCGCTGGTCCAGGAGATCATCCGGGCTGTCGTGGCCGCCACCCATCTGCCGGTTACGGTAAAAACCCGGAGTGGCTGGAACGATGATACCCGGGATCCAGTCGGGATTGCGCTCCGGATGCAGGATGCCGGTGCCCGGGCCTTTACCCTGCACGCCAGAACCCGGACCCAGATGTTCTCCGGCCAGGCCAACTGGGACGAGATCGCCAAAGTGGTCGAGGCGCTCGATATTCCGGTGATCGGCAACGGCGACATTCACAGTGCCGAGGACATCGTCCGGATGCGGCGGCACACAGGCTGCGCTGGCGCGATGGTCGGCCGGGCCTCGTTCGGCAATCCCTGGATCTTCCGGGATGCCCAGGCGCTGGTGGCCGGACAGCCAAGGCCGGAGGCCCCCACCGCCGCCGAGCGATTTGTGCTGGCGCTCGATCATGCCAGGCTGGCTATCCGGCTTCAGGGTGACGGCCGCCGCACGGTAATGGAATTCCGCAAACATTTCGGCTGGTACACCAAGGGGCTGCCTGGCTCCAGCGAGCTCCGCCAGCGATTGTTCCAGGTCGAGTCGATGAGTGAGGCCGAGGAGATTTTCCAGCACTATCTCGAGCCGGCCGGCCAGCCGGCGTGACCCGCGAGCAACTGGCCGACCTGCTGGCCGAGGTGGCGGCGGGCCGCCTGTCGGAGGGCGCCGCACTCGAGCGGCTCCGGCACTTTCCCACCGAACAGCTCGGATTCGCCCAGGTTGACCATCACCGGGCGCTGCGGCAGGGTCACCCCGAGGTAGTGTTCTGCTCGGGGAAGACGGCTGAGCAGGTGGCCGCCATCTGCGAGCGACTGGCCAACGCCAGCGGTACCTTTCTCGGCACCCGGGCAAGCCCGGAGCAGGCGGCCGCCCTGCGCCGCGAATTTCCCGCCCTCGAATACAATGTGCTGGCCCGGACGGTCCATCTGGCTCCCGCCAAGGCAGTGATGCCAGCCGCCGACGCCGGCACGATCCTGGTGGTCTGTGCCGGCACCAGTGACCTGCCCGTGGCTGAAGAGGCTGCGGTGGTCGCCACGGCGTTCGGCCACCCGGTGGAACGGTTGACGGACGTCGGCGTGGCTGGTCTGCACCGCCTGCTCGGCGCCGCCGAGCAACTGACCAGGGCGGCGGTCGTGATCGTGGTGGCCGGCATGGAGGGGGCGCTACCCTCGGTCGTTGGCGGCCTGGTGCGGGCCCCGGTCATCGCCGTGCCGACCAGCGTCGGTTATGGCGCGTCGTTCGGCGGAGTGGCGGCGCTGCTTGGTATGCTCAACTCGTGTGCGGCGGGAGTTACCGTCGTCAACATCGACAATGGGTTCGGGGCCGCGGCTGCGGCGAGCCGGATCCTCCAGGGAGGCTGACCATGGCATCGACCATCGAGACGCTGGCAGGACTCGCCGTGACGGCGGCGGTATCCGCTTTCGTGGGCTGGCGTGCCGGCCGGCTGGTCGAGACCAACACCGAGACCGCCACAGGGACCGATCCCTACCTCCTGCCCGATCCCGCCCTCGACTGGCTGCGGCGGGCACACGGGGCGCTCGGCGTCTGGCTGGCCGAGCCGGCCCAGATGTCCGATACGGGCGTCCGGTTCCAGCGCTCGCTGGCTCCCGACCCAGCCGGCATGACTGTCGAAGCGGTGGAGCGTCGGCTGGCCCTGGCCATCGAACAGGCTGGAAGTGGAGCGGAGCGGCTCGAGGGGGCCACCTTGATCTTCGGAACTGCGTCCGGATACGGTGCCGGCATTCTCCTCCCCGGCGACGCCAGACGCGATGCACTTGACCAGGCCACCGTCGACCTGCTCCGGCTGCTCGAGGGAGCGGCTCGGCGACCGCTGATGCAGCGGATGAAGCGGGACAGTACCGGGACTGCCCGGGAGTCGGTCGGCAGCGTTGGGCTGCGGCTGGCGTACCAGCTGGAGCGGATCCTGGACGCAGAGGTCATCATCGCGGTGGTCGAAAAGGGGGCGGTGCGGGTAGTGGGCACGTCGGGCCGGGCCGACCGACGATTAATGGATTCGTTCGCGGCGCCAGGTAGTCCGTTATATCGGGTAGCCCGCGGTGACGAGCCGTCGCTGACCAGCATCGCTGATCCGCTGGGTGGGCTGGTCGAGGACCGGCGGGCCCGCTTTGCTCCGGCCATCGTCATGCGAATACCCAACGACGACCAGACCGTGGGCGCCATCGCGTTCTGGACCAGCGAGGATGCCCAGCCGATCGGGCCGGTGATTTCCGAAGTGCATGAGGCGCTGGGAAATGCCGGGCCACGGTTTGCGCGGGCGCTGGAGAATGACGAGCAGGACGAAACCGCCTTGCTGGACCCGCTCACCGGATTGCGCAATCGACGCGGGCTCGAGGGAGCCATGAGCCGCCATGGGATCCAGCATGGGGCCCTGATCTACGCCGACCTCGACAAGTTCAAGTTACTGAACGACACCCACGGTCATCCGGCGGGCGATGCCGCCTTGATTCATTTTGCCCGGCTGCTCCACGCCCAGATTCGGACCAGTGATACTGCGGCCCGGATCGGCGGAGAGGAGTTTGCGCTCTGGCTGCCGGGTGCAAATCTGCGGGTCGGTGAGCGGGTAGCGGAAACGCTGCGGGTCAAACTGGGCACCAGCCGCTGGGAGTGGCAGAATGCCAGCTGGCCGCTGAGTGCCTCGTTCGGGGTGGCGGCCTGTCCCGAATCGAGCCGCAGCCAGCTCAACCTGCCGGCCCAGGCTGACGCGGCGATGTATCGGGCCAAAAACAGCGGCCGGAACCGGGTCAGCGTGGCGGAACGGCTGGACGTGGCGAGCTGAACGGCGGCCGTTGGCTTTTGGCTCCTGGCCATTAGCCAATCGAACCCGAGCCCGCCCACGCGATGTCATGCCAATGGCCAATGGCTAACGGCCGCCGCTCTGCACGGTTATATTCAGTGCGTCGGGGGCGATCGGCTTCGACGGGTTTGTAGATGTAATTGCTGCGTGCCCAGGTTCCAGGTCCCTGGTTAAACCACCCGGAACGATTCAACTGCCAATTCTAATCTGGCGCTGGCTGCCTAAGCTGAGCTAACGCTCGCTTGGCACCTTCGGAGGTAGAGCCCGCCCAGGGCGCTGCAGCCGAATAAACAATCTGGGCTTTGCAATCCGTGGCGCTCCGCTGCGGGGCGCGAGAACTCAGGAGCTGGTCCACCGGACGGTCGACTCATCACCGGCCGGCGGACGACGCAGAGAGATGGGTCTACGCACGTAGAGGTAGTTTCGGAAGCTTACTCGGACCAGGGTTCGATTCCCTGCGCCTCCACTGAGTGGCACGACAACGGCGCTCCCGATCGGGGCGCCGTTTGTTTTCCGACCCATTGCGGTACTCGACGATAGCGCTGCTCCCACCATTCACCGCAGTGGCCGCCGCCGGTACCGGGCAGTATACTAAAACCCACGTGGAGTATCCGGCGCGATCACTATCTCGAGAGGTGAATGGGCATGCCAGTAAAGCCGAGGGTGGTCTGGGCCTGCGCGGCCCTGGTGAGCCTCTGCGCTGCACGGAGTGGCATTGCCCAGGGGCGCCTGGAGGTCGGAGGACTGATTGGCTTCTATGCACCAACCGGATCCTTCGGCTCGGCCGATTACCACAGCAGCAACCTTCCCAGCTCACCCCAGGACCTGACAGCGCTCTCATTCGGCGGACAATTCAGGCTATGGTCCCCCTCCCGGATTGGACTGCAGCTGGAGGGCTCGACTGCGTCCATGCATGTGGGGGGCGGCGGAACCCCGGAAGGCAATGCACTCGGGAGCCACGCCAACGTCCTCGCCGGCACTATTCAACTGTTGTATTCGCTGTCGGGTCCCGATGACGACCACCGCTTCTGGCTCAGTGCTGGCTTCGGATTCGTCAGGCATGGCGGCGACGCCTACCGGCAGTACGGGTCGCCGGTTGCGGCGACCGGTGTGCTCGGGTTGGGGTCCACCTTCCCGCTGGCAGGGCGCCTTCACGTCATGGCTGGCGTTACGGGCATGGTCTACAATCTGCGGGTTCGAGATGGCGCCGGGGCGAGCCTGGCCAACGGACGTCAAGTCGATATCCGGCTGCAGACCGGACTCGCGTTCGCGCTCCACTGAGGCGGTTCATGCTGCGGAGCCAACAAGAACGGCGCCCATCTGGGCGCCGCTCTCATTTGTACTTATGCGGCAGGCTCTATTTGGGCGCCGCGATCGGAATCTTCACTCTGGTCGTTTCCCACTCCAGCACCAGATTGACGCCATTGGCGCCGACCGGCTCGGTACGGATGGTGAACTGCTCCACCGGCGCTGAAGTCATCTCGGAGGGCACCTTGCCGCGTCCGACCTCGTGGCTCCTCACCTCAGTGGTGTATTCGTCTTCCTTGCCCCACTGGGTGATTGAGGTGTTGACCACCACCTGCCACTCAGTCTTGCCGGGCACGGTGTAGAGGCTCCACGCGCCGGCGGGCGCCTGGACCCCGGCAACGGTTAGCGGAGCCGAGCTGAATACCGTGGTCGGCTCGTTGGCGCCGGTCCGCCACAGGGTGTCATACGGCACGTC
>JBEPVA010000214.1:0-6469 GCA_041691295.1 Gemmatimonadota bacterium | reverse complement strand
CACCCGATTTCCGCTGCCGCATGCCGGGCAGCACCAGCCGGGTGACCAGGAACAGGCTCCGGACATTGGTGCCCATGGTCGCGTCGAAATCCTCGATCGTCAGTTGCTCGAACGGCTTGAGCCGTGCAATGCCGGCGTTGTTGATCAGGACGCCAATCGGGCCGAGGGCCGCTTCGATGTGCGCCACCATCCGGGCCACGCTGTCGGCATCGGACACGTCACAGGCAATCCCCGCGGCCTTGAATCCCTGCTGCCGCAGTTCGGCGAGCAGCGCCTCGACTTTGGCGGCCGTCCGGGCGCAGACCCCGACCGGATGCCCGATCCTGGCCAGGGCAAAGGCGGTGGCGCGACCAATGCCTTCGGTGGCGCCGGTGATCAGAGCCGCAGGTTGTGTTGTCATGCTGGGGAATCTAGGCAGGGTGAGCGGTAAGCGGTGAGCTGGCAGATTGATGGATTGTCGGATTGACGAATTCGGGGTCCCGCCAAGGACGGGTGCAGGAGCCGAACCCCCAAATCCCTCAATTTCTCAATCCGTCAATACATTATACTCGGCACTCAACCCCTACCATTCGGGTCCAATGTCCCTCGACACAGTGATCAAATCCGCCCGCGCCCTCTCCAAGCCCTACCGGATCCGTGACGGCAAGAAGTTCCGGCTCAAGGATTTTCATCCCGGCGACACCGGCGATCTCACCGACAATGACAAGGCGGCCTCGAAGGAAGCACTGCAGTCCGGAGTCGAAGCGCTCGCCGGGTTGCAGGACATCCTCTACGCCCAGGACCGCTGGTCGGTGTTGCTGATCTTCCAGGCCATGGATGCCGCCGGCAAGGACGGCGCGATCAAGCACGTGATGTCGGGGATCAATCCGCAGGGCTGCCAGGTGGTGTCGTTCAAGGCGCCATCGGCACGGGAGATGGATCACGATTTTCTCTGGCGCTGCCAGCGGGAGCTGCCGGAGCGGGGCCGGATCGGGATCTTCAACCGCTCGTACTATGAGGAAACACTGGTGGTGCGAGTCCACAAGGAAATCCTCGAACACCAGCGCCTGCCACCCGCACTCGCCGGCAAGCGGATCTGGGACGACCGCTTCCGCGATATCCGCGCCTTTGAGCGGTACCTCACCGCCAACGGCACCATCGTCCGCAAGTTCTTCCTGTACGTATCCCGGGATGAACAGAAGCGCCGCTTCCTCGACCGAATCGAGGATCCGGGCAAGAACTGGAAATTTTCCAGCGCTGACGTGAAGGAGCGAGGTTTCTGGAAGGAATACATGAAGGCGTACGAGGAGACGATCCGCGAAACGTCCAGCCACGACAGCCCCTGGTACGTGGTCCCGGCCGACAACAAGTGGTTCACCCGGATGGTGGTGGCCTCGGCGGTGATTGACGCGCTGGCCTCACTCAAGCTGGAATATCCGAAGGTGGATCAGGAAGGCCACAAGTTGTTGCTGCAGGCCAAACGGTTGCTGACGGCTGAGGGGTAGGAGTCGGGAGTCAGGAGTTAGGAGTCAGGAGTCAGGAGAATTTCCTGATCAGCTTTTGCCGCGCAGCGGCGCCTTTGCCGAGCCTCGGCTTCAGCCGAGGGCGGCTCAGGGAGCTACTTACCCTGCGGGCCGCGCAGCGGCGTGTTTGCCGAGCCTCGGCTTCAGCCGAGGGCGGCTCAGGGTGCTAAACCTCCGGCAACCGCTCCAGATGTGCCGTCGCGCCGAGCCCCTTGAAGATCTCCTCGGCCCTGGTCCGGTACGCCCGCGCAGCCCCCCGTCGCCGGAGTTGCAGCAGTACGGTGACCATGATGGCCAGGCATTCCCCCTCCAGCAGCAGGACTCCCTGTTCCGCCGCAATCCGGCCGGCTGATTCGGCTTCGGCCAGGGCGCCGACTGGATCACCGGTGCGGAGTGCCAGTGCCGCCCGCAGGCGGCCGGCCTCCGCCTGGCCCAGCGCATCCTGCGCGGCGGATGACAGGTCAGCGGCGCGCGCGATGCCGCGCTGGGCCAGCTGCCATTCTCCCATTTCCATCTGCAGTTCGGCCCGGCCGAGGGCTGCCATCGCCACCAGGGTCGGCTCGCCGATTTCTTCGGCGTGCCGCACCGCCTCGGTCGTGGCCCCGGCTGCATCGGACCAGGCAGTCATGTCCCTGAACGCGATCCCGAGGTTGTGCCAGGTTTCGGCGGTGCCGCGACGATCGCCGAGGCGCTGGTACTCGAGCAGGGCACTGCGGTAGAGACTGAGGGCCGTCTCCACATCTCCCCTCAAATGCGCCACCGAGGCCAGGTTGTTCGACGCCCGTGCCGCCATCTGCCCGTCGGCCAGGTCGCGAGCCAGCGCCAGCGCCCGCTCGAATGCCACTTCGGCGTCGGCCGGGCGGCCATGCTCAAAGGCGATGACGCCGACCAGGTTGACCGCGCGCATCCGTCCGTCCGCATCGGCCCGGCTCACAAAGGCGGTGAGCGCCTGTCCTGCCAGGTCGGCTGCCGGGCGCAGGTCGCCGATCCGGGTGGCGGCCGTCGCGGCGAGCAGGGCCGCTTCCGGCCTGCTTTGGGCTTTGACGTTCCGCGACTCATAGCAGTCGAGCGCTTCCCGGAAACGACCAGCCCCGAGCAGCCGGCGCAGCTCGGAGGTCGGATCTTCAGCGGGAAGCGGCACGTCGATCACGGATGGATTCCCCTAGTAGGCGAGTGCGTATCGGCTGAACCCGGTCAGGTCTGCCTCGACACCCTCCTCCTCATCCACCCGGACCGAACTCAGGCGGGTGTATGGATCGGACAACAGCGGCTGCCGCCAGATGGCCAGCTGGGCCAGGATGGCAGCATCGTCCTGGCTGACATGCCCGTCGTCGTTATAATCGCCGCCGCACTGGGCGTAGCGGATCTTGAGCCGGGCCGGATGCCGGGGGTCAAAGGCCAGCCCCGATGGTTCGAATTGAAAGAGAATGCTGTCCGAATTGACCACCCGCAGGGTGATCCGCACCGAGTCCCCGTCGACCATCGGCGTCCCGTCTGGATACGCCAGCAGGCTGTTGCCATTGAGCTGGAGCCGCAGGTATTCGTCTTCCTGCTCGCCATCGTGACTGGCGAAGAAGATCGAGGCCTGGGCGCTCTGGCCCTTCACCGCCACGAATGAGACGGTGTCGCTGAGCAGCGCCGGGTGAGAGTGCGGCAGCTGGATGACCCGCAAGTCGGCCGGTGGACGGATCGGATTATCGGGGCCGCTGCTGTCGGAGCAGGCCAGTCCGAGCCCGAGCAGGCCGAGGGCACCGGCGGTCAGGGCGAGATTCTTGAGTCTCATGATTCCATCCTTGTCGGTGGTCCAGCTCAATCAGTGGTAAAGCCATCCAGGATGCGCTGTATCCGCGGCCGCGAAATCGCCAGCCGGCGCGCCGCCTCACTCTTGTTGCCCTCAACCAGACTCAGCATGGCCACGACGGCCGAGCGGGTGATCTCGTCCAGCCGAGCCGGAAACGGCACCGGTGATCTGGCGCCCACCCTCGGTTCAGCCGGCCGGTCCAGTTGCTCCAGCCTGAACGCGCCTGGCGGGGACAGCACGAGGGCTCGCTCGATCGCATTCTTGAGCTCGCGGACGTTGCCTGGCCACGTATGGCTTCGCAGTGCTGCCCGTGCCTCCGGTGAAAACGGCGGCACCGGCAATCCGTACTGCGCCGCCAGCCGGGCCAGCATCGTCTCCGCCAGCAGCTCGATGTCGTCTCCCCGGTCGCGGAGCGGCGGCAGCACCAGGGCCACGACGTTGAGCCGGTAGTACAGGTCGGCCCGGAACTCGCCCCGCTCCACCGCTTCGGACAGGTTCAGGTGGGTCGCCGCCACCACCCGCACATCGATGAGCCGTGACTGGCGGCCGCCGACCCGGCGCACCTCGCGGTTTTCCAGCGCCCGCAGCAGCTTGGGCTGCAGGTCCATCGGCAGGGTGCCGATCTCATCGAGAAACAGCGTGCCGCCGTGGGCCAGTTCGAACAGACCGGGCTTGGCCGCCACCGCGCCGGTGAACGAACCCTTCTCGTGGCCGAACAGTTCGCTCTCCAGCAACTGATGCGGGATGGCGGAACAGTTGATGTCCACGAACGGTTCCGTGGCCCTCGGCCCCTCGTAGTGAATGGCCCGGGCCAGTAGTTCCTTGCCGGTGCCGGTCTCGCCGCCGAGCAGCACGGTGACATCGCGGTGCCGGGTGACCCGCTGGGCCTGCTCGATGGTCCGCCGCAACGGCGCGCTCTGGCCCAAGATGGCGTCGAACCCCCACGCCTTCCGCTCTCCCGCCGCGAACTTCTCCGCCGCCAGGCGGGCAGTGGCTTGCCGAGCCTCACGCTCAATGGTGCGCCGCAGCAGGTCAAGATCTTCCGGCAGCGCGAAGTAATCACGCGCTCCCTGCTGAAGCGCGGCCGCCGCGACTCGATGATCGGCCAGAGCCCCGATCACGAACTTCGGCTGGCCCGGCGGCAGTTCCGCCAGCCGGTCGATCGCATCGGTCTCGGCGCCACCAGCCAGCAGCAGGTGCAACGCGGCGCCGGAGGGAGGCTGTTCGCCTCCACCCGGCGTCCATTCGACGATGGCGCCGCCCAGTTCCCTGACCAGCTCCCGCACCGTGCTGCGGAAGCTGTCGGACAGCGGCTGGACGATGACCCACCACCCTGGCTCAGCCAAGATCGTTTGCGCCGAAGTGGTGGGGTGTCCGTGGTTCAGTTGCCAAGAGCAACCGAGCTGCTGTCATCGCCGCCATGATGTTCACCGTCGCCATCGTCATCGTGGCAGTCGTGGTTCTCGTCGTGGAACGTGTGGAACGAGTTCCGGATATTGTGGGTGACAGTTCCCTCATTGGCGCCGCCAGAACCGGCGGTCGAGGGATCGACCAGCCCACCGCCATTGGTGAACCAGGTATTGACGTCGACCAGGAGCGTGAGGTCGATATTACCCGCCGTGGCCAGCGAGACCGGCGTGGCGAACTGGAATTCCTGGTTGGCCGAGACATCGTTGGTGAAGACGAACGGGGTGCCGTTGAAACTCCCGACGACGCGGACACTGATATTGGCGAACTCCGGGTGCAGCGCCAGCAGGGCCTGGTCGGCGGGGTTGCCGGTCAGCTTGTGAATCTGGAAATGCACGCCGCGGAAGGTGCCAGAGTCGACCGGGACGGTGAAGCCCTGGATGGTGCCGGGAGTGAGCGGCAGGTCAAGAATGACCGGGCCAGCCTTGATCTCCTCGCAGTCATCCTCATGGCCATCGTTGCTACCGCCCTGATGATCGGCCTCGGTGCAGGCGCCGACGGTGTCGCGGGCGCGCTCGAGATCAATCTTGCGCAATATGACCTGGGCGGAATCGATGACCAGGGTGTCGGAGCCGTTGAACTGACTGTCGGGCGCGGCCGCCGAGACGGCCGCAGCGCCCGCGGCGCGGGTCGCGAGGTTGAACTGGAGATTGCCGGCATTGGGACTGGCCGGGGAGCCACTGTCGCTGCAGGCGGCGAGACCCGCAAGGGCACCCACGGCCAGAACCATTGATAAGGAAAAAGCGCGCATCCGGAACTCCTTAGTAGCAGGGCAGGCGAATTGATAATGTCGCTACCATTGGCAATGAGAGTGCCGAAGCCATGAGCGATAATAAACAATTGTCAGATATATACTTACAACATTTTATAGGCTCGGGCTTCACCGATAATTGTAATACAATAGTACAGGCTGTAACGATTCGATGCAATCTTGCGTATTCCGCGATGACTCTGGCCTCCGGCTTCCATGCTCCTAGATTTTGGTCCTCCCCAACCCCGAACATCCTTGACCCGACTCCGCATTCGAGGGATTTCCCTCCTCCCGTTGACGGCACTCTTCGCACTGCTCACCGCCTGCAAGCCCAGCGCGCCGTGCGCCCACTGCGATACCCTGGTCATCGCGGCGGTGAACGAACCATCCTCGTTGATTCCGCCGCTGGCGGTCGAAACGGTCGGTCGGGATATCGACGACCAGCTCTATGAGCGTTTGGCCGACCTCATGCCAGCACACGCTCCGGCCGATAGCGCGGGATATCGACCGGGGCTGGCCAGTAGCTGGGAGCGCGTCGACAGCCTGACTTGGCGTTTTCACCTGCGGGCCAATGCCAGGTGGTCCGACGGACCGCCGGTCACCGCTGGCGATGTGGTCTTCTCATTCACTGCCTACACCGACTCGGCGCTCGACGCGCTGGCCCGGCCAACCATCGCGGGGCACATCACGGCCACGGCAGCGGACTCCTCGACGGTCCTGGTTCACTTCGACCACGCCTATTCCGAACAGTTGTATGACGCGACCTGGAATGTGCGGATCCTGCCGGCTCACATCTGGGAAAAGATCCCGACCAGCGACTGGGCTGCCGACACTGCGGCCGCGCACCTGGTCGGCAGCGGTCCGTTCAAGCTGGCGCGGTGGACCCGCGGTGAAGTGGTCGAACTGGTCCCTTCGCCGACCGGATCACCACCGGTGCCAGCGCTGGCC
>JBEPVA010000213.1:0-6505 GCA_041691295.1 Gemmatimonadota bacterium | reverse complement strand
GCTGTTCGCTGTTCGCTGTTCGCTGTTCGCTGTTCGCTGTTCGCTGTTCGCTGTTTCCTGTTCTCTGTTGTGGAGATCTATGTCACTGGGACAAGTCAGGGCCACGACCATCATCGCGGTTCGGAAGGACGGGAAGGTCGCGCTGGCCGGTGACGGCCAGGTCAGCATCGGCGATACCGTGATCAAGGCGCACGCCAACAAAATCAGGACGCTCAAGGGCGGCAAGGTGCTGGCGGGCTTCGCGGGCTCGGTGGCCGACGCGATCACCTTGTTCGAGAAGTTCGAGGAAAAGCTCGACCGGCATCCCGGCAATCTGCCCCGGGCCGCTGTCGAACTGGCCAAGGACTGGCGGAGCGACCGGGTGCTGCGTCGACTCGATGCCTTGCTGGTGGTCGCCGACACCGAGCACAGCTTCCTGCTGAGTGGCGCCGGGGAACTGATCGAGCCGGATGACGGCGTGCTGGCCATCGGATCGGGCGGCAACTACGCCCTGGCCGCGGCCCGGGCGCTGATCACCGATCCGTCGCTCTCGGCGGCCGCGGTCGTCCGTCGTTCGATGGAAATCGCGGCCGATATCTGTGTCTATACCAACCGGAACATCAGCGTCCTGGAGCTCGGGTGATTGAAATGGGGATGGGGGGAATGCTCCGCATCGTCCTTCTCCCTCCGCTCTCCTCCGTCCTCTTTTCATGGCCACAATGACTGATTCAGTTTCCCCACCTGCCGTTCCGCCTCAGCCGCCCTGGCTCGAGGAGCTGCCGCCGCGCCAGATCGTCGGGGAGCTCGACCGCTATATCGTCGGCCAGGAAGCGGCCAAGCGGGCGGTGGCCATTGCCATCCGCAACCGCTGGCGGCGGATGCAGGCGGCCGAGGATATCCGCGATGAAATCCTGCCCTACAACATCATCCTGATCGGGCCCACCGGTGTTGGCAAAACCGAGGTGGCCCGGCGGCTCGCTCGGCTGGCCGGTGCGCCGTTCGTGAAGGTCGAGGCCTCGAAATTCACCGAGGTCGGGTACGTCGGGCGGGACGCCGAGTCGATGGTGCGCGAGCTGGTCGATGCCGCCATCAGCATGGTCCGCACCGAGCGCGAGGACGAGGTCTACCCGCAGGCGGAATCAAAGACCGAGGAGCGGCTACTCGACCTGCTGCTGCCCCAGCCGCCGCTGGAGCCTCAGAGCCAGGGAGCGCCGGTCTTTCTGGTCTCCTCGGGCGATGAGTCCGGTTCATCGGCGCCCGACACCGAGGTCGAGCGTCGCAAGCGGTCGCGCGAGAAGCTCCGCAAGCTGCTGGCCGAGGGAAAACTCGACGAACGCGAAGTCGATATCGAGGTCACCCCGCAGGGCTACCCCATGATGGAAGGGATGGGCCCGCCGCAGGGAATGGAAGGCACCGACATCAACCTGGCCGAGATACTGCAGGACCTGATTCCCAAGCGGAAAAAGCGCCGGACCGTCAAGGTTCCCGAGGCCCGCCGGATCCTGCTCGACGAGGAGCTGCGGAAACTGGTGGACATGGACGATGTCGTGAACGAGGCGCTCGACAGGGTGGAAAACCACGGCATCCTGTTCATCGACGAGATCGACAAGATTGCCGGCGAGCGGTCCCAGACCGGACCGGACGTGTCACGCGAGGGCGTCCAGCGCGACCTGCTGCCAATCGTCGAGGGCTGCACCGTGCCCACTCGATACGGCTATGTCCGCACCGATCATATCCTGTTCATCGCCGCCGGCGCGTTCCATGTGTCCAAGCCGTCGGACCTGATTCCCGAACTGCAGGGCCGGTTCCCGATCCGGGTCGAACTGCAGCCGCTGACCGAGCAGGACTTTGTCCGGATCATGACCGAGCCGGAGAACTCCTTGACCAAGCAGTATCAGGCGCTGGTGGCCGCCGAGGGTTTCGAGCTGGAATTCACCGCTGATGGCGTGGCGGAGATTGCCCGGATTGCCGCCCAGGCCAACGAGCGGATGGAAAACATCGGCGCCCGCCGGTTGCACACCGTGATATCCACTCTGATGGATGAGGTACTGTTCGAACTGCCGGTCTGGCCCGAGAAGCAGATCCGGTTTGATGCCGGGAAGGTGAAGGGGCGGCTGGCCAAGGTGATTGATGATGTGGATCTGCGGCGGTACATACTTTAGACGAGAGACGAGAGACAAGCGGAACTTCGGTTCGCGAAGTTGGGTTCGATTGGTCTGCCTGCTCAGACTTCCTGCCTCACCAGCTCGCTACCCAGTGGATTGGCATTCACCGCTGCCCGGAATCCGGGATGAGCCTCAACCGCGGTCACGAACTCCGTTAGATCGGAAAAATCGAAGCGCCAGAGCTCCAGTCCATCGAGCGGCTGCGCCTCCCTTGGCGCAAATGCGACCTCGAGGCCAATGCAGGCGACCGGAACGTCCTCCCCGGGATCTCCAGTCGTACACTGTTGCATCATGGTCAGGATTATCCGGTCTTGCCCATCCGGTGACTGCTCGAGCACCCCTTGAACCGAGACTCCCTGATCAGCAGCGTCCTGGTGCTTCTGGAGGAAGCGTTTGAAAACCTTCCACCCTTCCCACTTCGTGAAGCCGGTTGGCGACATTCCAATGTCATTCAGCTCCGATTTGAAATAGTCAGCGGCGGCACTGGGTGTGAGAGCCATGGATTCAGAAGTGGAAGGTGAGTTACGAAGTGCTTCGTCCGGTCGCTGCCTGTCCGCCCGCGCCTCTAGTACCCCACTGCTTCCCCATCCTTGCGCGGATCCGAGCCCGCCACATAGCCCCGCTCCAATCGAATGATGGCCTGGCTGCCGCCGGCGCTGCCCGGCGGAAGATCTTCAATCCGGTGCCCCATGACCTTGAGCTGACGCCGCACCGAATCCGGGATCTGCGGCTCCAGTCCGACCCGCACCCCTTCAAAGTGCCGGAACCTCGGCGCGTCGATTGCTTCCTGGATGTTCATCCCGAAGACCAGCAGGTTGAGCAGCACCTGCACATGCCCCTGCGGCTGGATCGAGCCGCCCATTACCCCGAAGCTCATCCACGGCTCCACGCCGGCCGGCGTGGTGCGGGTGACAAACCCCGGAATCAGGGTATGCAGCGGCCGCTTGCCGGGTGCCACGGTGTTGGCCAGCCCCTCCTCAAGCGTGAACCCCGCCCCGCGATTCTGCAGCGCAAACCCGGTTCCCGGCACCACGACGCCGGACCCGAAGGCGTCATACAGGCTGTTGATGAATGAGACCATATTGCCGGCCGAGTCGGCGGTGGTGAGATAGATGGTCTCGCTGGACGATGCTGCGGCACCGGGATCGACTCGGCTGGCCGCGCGGCCGGTGTCGATCAGTGCCCGGCGGGTCCGGATGTATTCGTCGCCGAGCAGGGCGCTCATCGGGATCTTCACACTGGCGGGGTCGCCGACGTAGTGAGCCAGGTCGGCAAAGGCCAGCTTCTTGGCCTCGATCAGCAGGTGCAGGTATGGGGCAGTATTGTGGCCCAACGCCTTGAGGTCGTAGGCGTCGAGCAGCCGCAGCATCTCGAGTGCCGCAATGCCCTGGTTATTGGGCGGCAGCTCCCAGATCCGGTAGCCCTTGAACGCGATCGAGATCGGATCGACCCAGGTAACCACGTGCGCCCGCAGGTCCTCGATCGTGAGGAATCCGCCCAGCTGGTGGACCCGCTGCACGATCCGCTGACCGAGGGCGCCACCGTACATCGCGCCGGGCCCCTCCTTGGCAATCAGCCTCAGTGACGCCGCCAGATCGGGATTGCGGAACCACTCACCCGCCCTGGGTGTCCGGGTACCGTCGACCAGAAAGGTCCGCTTGGCGCCCTCGTCTTTCTGTAACCGCTCGACCTCGGCGGCCCATTGGCCCGCGATGATCGGCGAGACGGGAAATCCCTCTTCCGCCAGGTGAATGGCGGGCTGGAGCGCCTGCGACAGGGAAATGGTGCCGTAGCGCTCCAGCAGGGCTGCCCAGCCTGACAGCGCGCCCGGCACCGTGATCGTTTCGGGCCCGAACTCGGGCATTTCGGTGCGGCCCCGCTTCACAAGTTCCGCTCGTGTCATCCCCGCGCCTGCTCGGCCGCTGGCGTTGAGGGCCACGAGTTTCTTCTCTTTGGCCGACCAGACCAGGGCGAACATGTCGCCGCCGATTCCGGTCATGTGGGGCTCGACCAGGGCAAGCACCGCGGCGGAGGTGACCGCCGCATCGATGGCATTGCCACCCCGCTGCAGTACCGCGAGTCCGGCCGCACTGGCCAGCGGCTGGCTGGTGGCGACCACGCCGTGGGGCGCGTACACCGGTGACCGCCCGGCCAGCGACGGTTCGTGGGGTGCCTGCGCGTATCCGTCGGTGAGGGGCATGAATGCCAGCAGTATCGGAAGGGTCAGGTGGATTCGCATGGGGGAGTATGCTACCGTCCGCATCGGAGGTGGGCCAGTCTGGGCCGCGAGGTCACTGACCACCCGTCACGGGTCGGAGACCTCTCGACTCTCGACTCCAGTCGCTCGTCTCTTGTCTCTGGTCTCTTGTCTCCTTAGACTCCTCCTGCCAAAATGGCCGACCTTCTCACCCGCACGGTGCCATGACCAAGCGCGACTTTCTCACCATCGCCGACTTCAATAAGGACGAGGTCAACGAGCTGATCGACCTCGCCATCAAGCTCAAGAAGGGCAAGGGTCCCAGGCGTCCTCTCGAAGGGCAGACCCTCGGGATGATCTTTGCCAAGAGCTCGACCCGGACTCGGGTCTCCTTCGAGGTGGGGATGTACCAGTTGGGGGGCCACGCGCTCTTCCTCTCCGCCCGCGACATCCAGCTCGGCCGCGGAGAGCCGGTCCGTGACATGGCGCGCGTCCTGTCCCGCTATCTCGACGCGATCATGATCCGGACCTTTGCCCAGTCGGAGGTCGAGGAACTGGCCCGTTACGCCACCATTCCGGTGATCAACGGGCTCACCGACCTCCACCATCCCTGCCAGATCCTGGCCGACCTGATGACCATGAAGGAGCAGCTGGGCGGCTGGGACAAGAAGACCGTGGCCTGGATCGGCGATGGCAACAACATGGCCAACAGCTGGGTCGAGGCCGCCGGCATCCTCGGCTTCGAGCTCCGGGTGGCAGCGCCTAAGGGGTACGAGCCCGATCGCGAAATCTTCAATCGCTACACCGGCAGCACCCGGCTGGTACTGACCCAACGGCCAGAGGAAGCGGCCAAGAATGCGGATGTGGTCACCACCGATGTGTGGGCCTCGATGGGCCAGGAGGAGGAACAGGCGGTGCGGGCCAAGGCGTTCAAGGATTTCGTGGTCGACGAACAGTTGATGGGACTGGCCCGCTCCAAGGCCATCTTCCTGCACTGCCTGCCGGCCCACCGCGGCGAAGAGGTCACCGAAGCGGTTCTCGAAGGCGCCACCTCGAAAGTCTGGGACCAGGCGGAGAACCGCCTGCACGCCCAGAAGGCGCTGCTGATCATGCTGATGAAGGGCAAGGGCAAGAAGAAGTAGCCCCCCGCTCTCCACTCCACTCTCCGCACTTCACTCGAGCCCGATGCCATGACGGAAGCGTTGAAACAGACCCCGCTCCACGCCGCCCACGTAGCACTGGGCGCCAAGATGGTGCCGTTCGCCGGCTGGGAAATGCCGGTGCAATATCCCACCGGCATCCTGGCCGAACACCGGGCAGTGCGGGAAGGGGTAGGGATTTTCGATGTGTCTCACATGGGCGAGTTCGAGGTCACCGGCCCCGACCGCAACGCCTTTGTCAATCGGATCACCTGCAACGATGTCGGCGCTCTGGGCCCCGGCGGCGTCCAGTATTCGGCGCTGCTCAGGGCTGACGGCACCATCGTCGATGACTGCACCACCTACCGGTTCGATGACAAGGTGATGGTGGTGGTCAACGCCGCCAACATCGAAAAGGACTGGGCCCATATCGTCGACCAGAAGGGCGGGATCAACGTCCGGCTCAAGAACATCTCCGACAATGTCGGGCTGCTGGCGCTGCAGGGGCCCAGGGCGGAAGCGCTGCTGCAGCCGTTCAGCACGACGAAACTGCTGGACATTGCCTATTACCGTTTTGCGGTGGGCGATGTGGCCGGGGCGATGTGCTTCATCTCGCGGACCGGTTACACCGGCGAAGACGGCTTCGAGCTCTACTGCCGCAGCAGCGATACCGTGAAGATCTGGGAAACGCTGACCAAGGCCGGCGCCGTGCCGATCGGACTGGGCGCCCGCGATTCGCTCCGGCTCGAAATGGGCTACGCCCTCTATGGCAACGACATCGATGACACCACCACGCCGCTCGAGGCCGGGCTCAACTGGATCGTGAAGCTGGACAAGGGTTCGCAGTTCATGGGCGACCAGGCGCTCCGGCTGCAGAAGCAGGTCGGAGTCGGCCGCCAGCTGGTGGGCTTCGAACTGGCGGGGAAAGCATTTCCCCGTCCCGGCTACAGCGTCTGGTGTGATGGCCGCCAGGTCGACACCGTCCGCAGTGGCACCATGAGCCCGACCCTCGGCAAGCCGATCGG
>JBEPVA010000212.1:0-6570 GCA_041691295.1 Gemmatimonadota bacterium | reverse complement strand
AGTTGTGTATAAGAGACAGGCCCCCCTCAGATCACGATCACGGTGCGCAACGGCGCCCTGTGCGCATCCAGCGCATCAAGGGCATCGTTCACCGCCGCTGCGTCGAGTGGGACTGTCCGGACCACGACATCCGTGAGATCGAGCGCCTTTCGGCGCGCCAGCTCCAGCAGCAGGGGCAACTCGGTCAGGAGGTGATCATTCGAGCCGATCAGCTCGGCCTCCGGACCGAGTAACTCACGGTAGGTGTCGAGTTCCATGTTGGCTCGGGATAAACCCGCGATGACGGCCCGTCCGTGGACCGCGCACAGCTGCAGCGCCTGCCGCATCGTCGCCGGCGTGCCGACCAGCTCAAGCGCGACATCCACTCCGCGGCCGCCAGTCCTCAATCGCACCTGCTCCACGGGGTCAGCGTCCCGGGCCAGGATCGGGATCGCGCCGTGCCGAGCGGCGGCCGCAATCTTGGTCGGATCGAGATCCACGGCAAAGACCTCCAGGGCACCGAGCGCACGCGCCAGCTGGACCGCCGAGATGCCGAGCCCGCCGATCCCGATGACCGCAACGGTATCGCCCGGTGCGAAGCGACCACGCCGGAGCGCGTGCAGTGAAGTAGCCGAGGAGCACATCAGCGCCGCCCCGTGCTCGAACGGGATATCCGCCGGGAGCGGCACCACGTTTCGCGCCGGTACCGCAATGAACTCGGCGTATCCCCCATCGCGATGATGCCCGATCATCTGCCCGATGGGGCAGAACTGCTCCCGGCCCGCCACGCAGTGCGGGCAGTGGCCACAGACCACGAGGTAATGCAGGCAGACCCGGTCACCGATCGCATGGGTCGTCACCCCATCGCCGAGGCGGGCTACCTCACCCGCGACCTCATGCCCCAGGGTGACCGGTGTCCGGAGGGAGGACGAGCGGCCAGCGCGGTAGTGCGCGTCGGAGTGACAGATGCCAGCGGCGCGGACCCGGACCAGAACCTCTCCCGGTCCGGGAATGGGCACCGGGAGCTCCACGGCGACGATCGGCCGGCCGATCGAATCAAGACGGAGGGCGCGCATGCGGCTAGGGATCACCAGTGGCGGGTTTGAGGGTCGTAGTCACGGAATCCGTCAGGTCCTCCGCGTACTCAGCGTCCTTGCGGTCACAATTGCCTGCCTCGGTCAGTCATCGGGTCAGCCGCTTCCACCATCGCGTGAGCCAGGGCGCCCCACGGAACCCGCCCGACGCCGCCTCACGCGCCCCGTGCTGCACCAGCACTGCCACAACATCCTCGTCTTTCCTTTCCCGCGCCAGCCCGAGGGCCGTCTCGTAGCTCCTGACCCCGTTCATGTTCACCTCGGACACCCGATCGACCTCGGCGCCCACCCCGATCATGAACTCGATGGTCTCCGGCTCGGCGTACTGCGCCGCCCACATCAGCGGGGTCCGCCCCCAATCGTCGACCTCATTGATGTCGGCTCCGTGTTCCATCAGCAACCGGACAACCTCGCGTGCCCCTGCCCCACCAACTACACTGAAGCCGAGGCGGCGGAAGCTGGCAGTCGCGCCAGCGATGAGCAGGCTGCGTACGATCGCAGGGTTCACCTTGCCCGTGGCATACCCCAGCGCGGTCTCGCCGCTATAGCGGTCAATTGCCACAATTTCGGCACCGTGAGCCAGCAGCAGGTCGACGATGGCCGAGTGACCGAGCCTCGCGGCCTCGAGCAGCGCAGTCCGCGTCGAGTAGCTGCTGGCGATGTTCGGGTTGGCGCCGTGCTGGAGCAGGAAGGAGACGGTAGCGGTGTTGCCGGTGATCGCCGCGTCGATCAGGTAGGTGGAGGTTTCCTCGACCACATCGCGGTCGAACGTCTCCGTCCGGGTCACTACCCGGTTGATCTGCCCGCCATGTTGCAGCAGCTGGGCCGCACGCTCAAAGTCGCGGGTGTGGATTGCCGTCGCGAGCGCAGCATCGATCGCTGGGATGTCGTCTGACGCCATGCGGTAAACTAGCCCGCCTTGCAAGGAACCCGTTGACACCGGCGAAGGGGAGAGCTGATTCCCAAAGCACCGGCCACCACATATACGCCGTGGCCGCGGTAGTGAACGGTCGCCTGATCGCGGGTGACGCCGCCACCTGTGCCTGCACAAACTCGAAGGCAACCGAACCATACCGCGTGATCGGGCGGCTGTCGACCAGCTTGCATTCGAAGTGGGCATACCACTCGGCCCTGGGCGGCGCCGAGATCTTGGACCCCTCAGCCGCGGGCGGCCGACCCGATCAGACTCGTTATTCCGGCCGTCGCGCGCGTTCCCGATCCCCATCGGGGTGCCGACCCGATCGAAGGTCGGGAGACTGAACCCCGACATCATGGGTCAACCGCATCATGCTTTGGACTCCCTCGAGCCCTGGAGCAAGTCCTGCCCTTAGTGCTTTCGCAGGAATGCCAGCACCTCTGCCACGCCCGCCGTGTCGCCGTATACTCTGGCGTGGGACTCGACCATCTGGGCGAATGTCTCACCATTGATCGTGCGCCCCTGCAGGTAGTCGGTGCCGCGCTCGAGCAGGAGCAGCGCAGCGCGCCAGTTGTCGCTGTTCGCCGCCTGAAAGACGATGGTACGGCCCTCCCGGTCGCGGACTTTGAGATCCGCACCGTGATCCAGCAAGGCAGTGAGAATCTCGACCGGCACCGTCGAACCAACCGCCGAGAAGAACACCGGCGCGCCGAACTGGCTGGTGGTGTTCGGATTGGCCCCTGCCGCCAGCAGCATCGATACCGGTTCTGCGCCGGCGTACCGGCTCTGCTGAATCGCCACTTCCAGCGGCAGTTCATCGGCCCGCCGATTCGGATCGGCTCCGGCTTTGAGCAGTGATCGGAGCGGATCCAGGGCATGGGGCGTCTGCCGCAGGCGCCGGAGCGCGTACACCAGGAGCGTCATATCACCGAAACCGCGCCCGTTCAGATCTACCTGTCCCGCGAGTCTAGCCACCGCCGACGTATCGTTCCGGTCGATGGCATCGGCCATGTCCCTGGACGCTCCGGCTGCAAAATACCGGAGGGTGCCGCTCGAATCGGTAGTCGCGCCGAGTTTCGCGGATTGAAGGCTCCGCATCCCGAACACCAGCAGCCCCGGTAGAGCCACCAGCAGGGTTGCCGCAGCTCTGGCAACCGGGGAAGTGCCTCGCAGGAAGAGCAGCACGGCCACGCCAAGCACAGCGGCTGGCACGATCAGCATGTAACCGGCGACGGCGAATGAACTGGTCCGGGAGCTGGGCGCCGCGGCAAGCCCCAATATGAACAGGGTCAGCAGCAGCAGCGTGTCCCCGGCGAAGAGCAGCCAGAACAGAATCTTCATGGCAGGGGCCATCGCGGTTTGCGCTCTATTGCCAGTCTCATGTCGTCTCGTGGGTGCTGGGTCTATCTGGAGTGGACCACACAAAGAGGTTTCCGATTGGTCCGACCGGGCCGACAGGCCTACTCGTCCTATCCGTCTTATCCGTCCTACCCGTACTATCCGTCCCCTTCAGGATTTGGCTTTCCTGGTCGCCTTCGCCTTCACGCCGCCAGCGTTGAGTGCCACCGCCTCGCGAATCAACGCCTTGAAGTCCGCCTCGTCAACCTCTTCCCCTTGGTGGATATCGATTGCGCGCCGGGTGTTCCCCTCGAGGCTCGAGTTGAACAGCCCCGCCGGGTCCTTCAAGGAAGCTCCCTTGGCAAAGGTCAGCTTCACGACCGCCTTGTAGGACTCGCCGGTGCAAATAATCCCGTCGTGTGACCAGACCGGGGTGCCCATCCACTTCCACTCCTCCACCACCGCCGGGTCCGCCTTCAGGATCAGCTTGCGCATTCTGCCGAGCGTTTTCCCGCGCCAGTCGCCCAGTTCGGCGATCTGCTTCGAGATGAGTGCCGAGGCCGACTCCTCCTGACTGCCGCCTGACTTGGTCATCTGCTCCCCCCATTCTGCCACCTGGTGGCAAAGGGCAACACGAACAGGTACAGGCCGGTGCCCAGGAACAGGGCCAGCGGCGGCTGAGGCGAATAGGTCATCCAGGCCGGCGGCATCCCACGCCCCCGTGCCAGGGCGATGAAGTTGGCAATCACCGTCACCGAAAAGGCGATTGCAACCCAACGGGGAATCTGCCGGATCCAGCTGTTCCGGTTCACTGACACCTCCGCAGCGCCCCGGCCTGAAGCGGATAGAGAGTACCGACCGGTTTCATGAATCCTGAGCTCCACTGGACTGCCTACCGGCTGCCTCAACACCGAACTGCCTGGCGTACTCGGCGTTGAGCCGCCGCCAGCCGCCGAACGTCATGACCTCGGGACCGACGATCCGTCCAATCGGCTGGCCGGCCAGGCTCCGCTCCAGCACGTCGAAGCAGATGTGCCATCCCGCCGCGCCCATGGCAATGAACGCCCGGTCGATGTTGTGCCAGAGGGTCAGCCGGGTACCGCTTCCTGCCAGCGGTTCCAGGTGCCAGCGGAGGTCCTGCCCTCCCCAGTTGAATTCGAGCAATGCCGGTGGGTCAGCGCGCGTTATCCTGGTCTCGGAGACCTGAGGCACGGGCGTCCCCACGGTCGAGAGCTTCGCGGCGCCAACCCTTCCGAGGTTCCGGTCGGCATCGAACGGCGCCCATTGCCGGAGATGCTCTGGATCAGTCAGCGCCTGCCATACCTTGGCGGGTCGATGCGCAAGATCGCGCACCAGCACCAGCGTCCACCTCTCTCCCTCTTTGTGAATGTGGGCGCCGGCGGCGGGACCCGGCTCGTAATGTTCACGATCGCTCATGTCGTTTCGTTCCTTTCGCGGGCTGTGGCTTGTCCATCCTGTCCAGATGACGCTCCAGGGCATCGACGTGCTTCGACCAGTAGTGGCGGAACGGGCCGAGCCAGGCATCCAGCTCCATCAGTGGCTCCGGTCTCAGTCGGTACACCCGCCGCTGCGCTTCGACGCGGGACTCCACGAATCCCGCCTCTCGCAAGACCCGCAGGTGCTTGGAGACCGTCGGCTGCGACAGCCGAAGCTCGCGCTCGACCTCACCCACGGAGCGCTCGGCCGCCAGCAGCAGGCGCAGGATGGCCCGGCGGTTGGGCTCCGCGACGACGTCGAACGATGACTCCATGATTGCTATATACACCCATCGGCATATACGTGGCAAGGCATAAACAATACTCATTGCACTCGGTCAGCCCGGTGTAGTCACGCGCCTAGCGCATCAGTCCCCCGTCCCAGCCGGGGATGGAAGCGGCCTGCCTGATCCAGCTCGCCAGCAGCCGTTGGTCGAGCCGGTCCGACTGGCGCACATCCAGCGAGCGCACCTCCCTGAACCGGCCAACCGGTGGAACGGGCTTGAGGGAGGTTCCCTTGAAGAAGCTGAACTTGATGTGGCGCTGGAAACAATTGAAGGCCAGGAACCAGCCCTGGCCTTCCACTCCATAGAACGGGCAGCGCCACCGGATGGCCTTGTGGACCCCAGGCACCTGCTTGACCACCAGTGCATCGACTCGCCTGGCGATGGCGGCCTGCCATGGTTCCATGCTGGCGATATAGGCCCGTACTCCCGCGTTGCCATCGGACTTTGGCAGCGATGCAGGCTTGCGTGCCTTTGGGGCAGACTGGATCCCGCGGTCGCCGCGCCTCCTCGTGATAGCACGCGGCCGACCGGTCATGGTACCTGAACAAACTCCGTCGCCGCACTCAACTCCTCGAAGCAGACATTCACCACCCGTGACTCAGCCCGGGTGCGGTGGACTCGGCCCGCCGGAATGGTGGCCGTCTGGTTCGGCCCGATGCAGAGCGACGGCGCATCGGGAAAATCAATATGCAGCTGCCCCTCAATCACCAGGAACAGTTCATCCGAGGCCGGGTGCCGGTGCCACGGATACGTCCCCTCGAACGCAGCCAGTCGAAGGCAATGACTATTGACCTGGTTGATCACGGCGTTGTGATATGGCCTCGGCATGGCCGCCGCCTCGGCCACCAGATCAATCAGAGTCAGTGGCGGGTGGCGGACCGGTTCGCTCGCATAGGCGCCGGCCGAAGGGACAGCCAGTGGCTGAGTCATGTGAGCCCGGGGATTACGGTTGCCTCGAGTGCCAGCAGCTTCTGGATCGTGGCTTTCCGGCCGGTCGGGTCAAGCCGCGACATGTCAAATACGCCGGGGTTGTTTCCGGCCAGCGCGCTGACCGCGCTATGATGCCCGTCTCCCACCAGCAGAATCGACTCAGGCAGCAGCCTGATCTCCGCAAGATTGCCGACTGGAGCCTCGATCAGTGAGTCCCGACCTCGCACGATGAGGGTATCCCCCGCCAGGCGGACCAGCCGCACCTCCCAGACGTAGTGCTGGTCATTGAAGGTCAACTGCCAGCGGTCCGGCAGCGGTGTCACTGCTTGCGCCGCGACGGGCCGGGCGCCTGCGGCCAGCAGCAAGAACGCAAATGCAGCTACAAGGTCGGCCCTACGGGATCTGGGCATCGCGTTGCTCCTCGATGATTGGTTGAAACTCCTTCGCTGCGCGCCGCATTCGGAGCACTCCGGATTCCGACCATCCGACCATCCGACCATCCGACCATCCGACCATCCGACCATCCGACC
>JBEPVA010000211.1:0-6644 GCA_041691295.1 Gemmatimonadota bacterium | reverse complement strand
TCGCTGCAGCGCGGTATAGGCCGCCAGCTCGGCGCCGCGAGAGCGCAGCGCCGCGAAGCCCGCCACCACATGGCCGTCAGCGGTGCGTAACGGGCCGAGCACACCGACGAATTCTTCGTCGTCGGCGGTCAGGTGGAAGGAGCGGTGGGTGGTGTCGGAGAAGATGCTGTCGAGCGCCAGGCCGGTGAGAGCCCGGTCGAGCGGCGCTCTGGGCAGGGTCGACAGGGACACGTGGGGAGCACCGGTTGAATCGCGGTCAAAAAAGGCGATCTCGGAGCCGGTGTGCCGCTTGAGCTCCTTGATGAGCGTGGTGTCGATGGCGAGGGCCGTGACCACCACGCCATAGATCTTCTGGCTGTTGGGATCCTTGACCGGGACACCGACCGCCTGGTAGAGGACGTCTCCCGCGGCTCCCGGCTCGATCCAGACTCCCTGGGTCGATTCACCTTCGAGCGCCTGGCCGACCACGGCGCCTTCGGAAAAATCCTCGCCGGCAGCATCGCGGTGCAGGGTCCACCCCAGCGCCACCCCTGCCGGCCCGGTGATCAGTGCCCACGAGGCGCCGGCCTGATCGCGGAATTCACCGGCCCGGTCGAGCAGGTCGGCCCCGCTGTTTTCGGTGGCCTGGCTCAGCTGCGCGATATAGGCCGGGAACCGGGCCTGCACTCCGGTGACCTGCAGCAGCACCCGGCTCCGAGAATCGAGGGCATCCTGCACCGCCGAGCGCCCCGCCGAAAGCGCCCGGGCCACGGAATCGTCGGCGGCCTGGTCGGCGCCGCGCTTGGTCAGCAGCAGAGCGCCGCCCAGCACCACCACGATGACCGTAGCCGTGGCGAGAAAGATCCGGGTGCCGAGGCCATGCAGGTTGGGGGAATTAATAGCGGCGGCCCTGGGCGGTATAGGGTTGGCCGTACTTGTTGAGGTGGGGCTTGAAGTGATAGCCGCTGGCGTCGAGTTCGATCTTGAGCCCGGTGATCCCGGCCGCCGGCACGGTGAGCGGTTGGGTCACTTCCTTGGCCCGCTCGTGCCAGGCGTGCAGGGTATAATCGCCGGGAGGAACGTCCTTGAGCAGGAAGGTCCCGTCGCCCGAGGCCTGGGCGGACCACGGCGAGGCCACCACCAGCACGAAGCCACTCATCGATGCGTGCACGTTGCAGTAGACCCGGATCAGTCCCGGCTTGCCGAATTGGGCCGACTTGCCATCGCCGCGGGAGTACAGCCCGAGATCAAAGGGGCCCGATTCCGAGAGCGAAAAGACGTTGTGCTTGAAGGAGTCGTGATTGGGAAAGGTGACGGTCGAACCGACCGGCACCACCAGCAGATGGGGAATGAACTGCTTGTCCTGGATGGCCATGCTGACCGGGGCAGGATTGAGCGCCTCAGGTGCCGCGGCTTCGAGCCAAATCACCGCCTGGCCCAGATCCTCGGGCGCCTGGTCTCCGCGGTCATGCAGGATCACCACGCCGACCACAGTGGCCGCGTTCTGGGCGGCCAGCACGGCCGGCAGTGCGCCCGGCAGAAGCAGGAGCGAGAGACCCAACACCGACAGTCGCGAGCGCGGCATGCACCAAAGCTAAGCCGCGCCTCAAATGGGCGCCAACCGCCCGGGGGCCTCGGGCTGGCGCCGGATGCTCAAGGGGAGTAGATGTGATACATGGTGCCATGGCCAATTGGGGCCCCCCGGCGCGAGCCGGACCGGTGAGTTCCGCCCGGCTGACGGTCGCCCTGATCGGGGCCACCGTCGCAGAGCGCGACCGGCTGGTCCGCGCCCTCCAGAATGAGGGCAGTGTCGAGCTGGTGCCCTACCCCGAGCAGACCCCGCTCAACTCGCTCGACCCCGGTTCCACTCCGGTCGTCCTGTTCATCACCCGGCACGATCCCCTGACTGAGCTTCGAGCCGCCCTGCTCGCGGGCGCCGGGATGCCAGCGGTCGTGATACTGGCGGAGCAGCTGGCCCCACACCAGGTCAGTGAGTTGCTCCGGGCCGGCGCCGCCGATTGCCTGAGCTGGAGCGAGGTCAGTGACGCGGTGCTGGCCTTTTCGCTCCGGCATGCTGTGGCCCGGGCGGAAGCACACGCCAGCGCCGTCAGCCTGGCGGGCGCGGAAGAGCAGTACCGCCACCTGGCCGACCAGGCGCCGCTGATGATCTGGATGGATGACCGCAATCGCGAGGGGATCTACGCCAACAAGGCGATCTGCGAGTTCACCGGCTGCTCGATGACCGAGGTCATCGGCCCCAACTGGCCCAACCTGCTGCACCCCGACGATCGCGAACGGATCGCCAGCCAGTATGCCCTCGACCGGCAGGCCCAGCTTCCGTTCACCAGCGAATTCCGGTTCCGTCATCATGATGGGTCGTTTCGCTGGGTCCTGGAATTCGGTTCGCCCCGCTTCGGCAGTGATGGCGCCTTTGCGGGGTACATCGGCTCCCTGGTTGAGGTCACCGACATCCGCGAGGCG
This sequence comes from Gemmatimonadota bacterium, assembly GCA_041691295.1. Classification (GTDB taxonomy): domain Bacteria; phylum Gemmatimonadota; class Gemmatimonadetes; order Gemmatimonadales; family GWC2-71-9; genus DATEHG01. The sequence goes on along the minus strand of JBEPVA010000211.1, from coordinate 4,184 downwards.
ACCGACGCGTTGCGCGACAGCGAAGCCCGCTACCGCTCGGTGATCGCGGCGCTGCAGGAGGGAATCACGGTCCAGGATGCCAACAGCGAAATCCTGGCCTGCAACGACAGCGCCTCCCGAATCCTCGGCCTCACCACCGATCAGATGATGGGGCGCACCTCGCTCGATCCCCGCTGGCGGGCGGTGCATGCCGATGGCAGGCCCTTCCCGGGCGAATCGCACCCGGTGGTGGTGACCCTCCGCACCGGACTGTCCTGCACCGGCGTGATCATGGGCATCCACAAGCCCGACAGCTCGCTGAGCTGGATCCGGGTCAACTCCGAGCCGCTGATCCGCCCCGGCGAATTCCGGCCCTACGCCGCCGTGGCGTCGTTCACCGACATCACCGAATCGCTGCTGGCCGAACAGGCGCTCACCGAGATGAGCGAGCGGTACCGGGCTTTCGTCTCGCAAAGCACCGAAGGGATCTTCCGGGTGGAATTCGGCGAGCCGGTCTCGATGAGCCAGCCGGCCGAATCGCAGCTGGCCCGGATGCTCGACACCGGACGGATCGCCGAGTGCAACCTGGCCTTTGCCAAGCTGCATGGCTCGGCGCATATCGAGACCATCGTGGGCCGGCCGCTCCGTAGCGTCGTCGCCGCCGAGGATTCGCGCCAGCGCGAGTTCTGGCTCGACCTGATCCGCTCGGGCTACCGGGTCATCGAACGGGAATCGGTGGTCACCCAGGCCGGAGCGCCGGTCCGCTACCTGCTCAGCAGCCTGATCGGATTCGTCGAGCAGGGCTACCTGGTCAGACTGTGGGGCATGCAGCGCGACATCACGGAATGGAAGGCGCTGGAGGATCAGCTCCGCCATTCGCAGAAGATGGAAGGAATCGGCCGGCTGGCCGGCGGGGTGGCCCACGACTTCAACAACCTGCTCACCGCGATCATCGGCAACGCCGAGCTGGTGCTGGACCGGGAGGATATCGATTCGGAAGTCCGCCAGGATGTCGAGGAGGTCCGCCATGCGGCCCGTCGGGCGGCCAGCCTCACCCAGCAGTTGCTGGCCTTCAGCCGGCGCCAGGTCCTGATCCCGAAGCTGCTGGACCTCAATGAAGTGGTGCGCAGCGCCGACCGGATGCTCCGCCGCCTGATCGGTGAGCATGTCCTGCTACTCACCAACCTGAATGACACGATCGGCGCCATTCGGGCCGACCCGGGCCAGCTCGAGCAGGTCATCGTCAACCTGCTGGTCAACGCCCGGGACGCAATGCCCAGCGGCGGCACCATCCGGCTGGAGACCAGCCAGGTCGAGCTGGAGCAGGCCCAGGTCAGCGAGTGGCCAGGGATGCAGCCGGGCCGCTACATCCTGCTCACCGTCAAGGATGCCGGCGAAGGAATGAGCCCGGAGACGCTGCTCCACCTGTTTGAACCATTCTATACCACCAAGGATCCCGGCAAGGGCACCGGTCTCGGCCTGGCTACGGTCTACGGCATCGTCAAGCAAAGCGGCGGCTTCATCTACGCCGAGAGCCGGCGGGGAGTGGGCAGCACCTTCTTCATTTATTTGCCGCTGGTGGACGGAGCCAGCGCCGACGAAATCGAGCCGGTGCCACTGCTGCAGCCAGTCCGGCAGGCGCTGGAAACGGTGCTGCTAGTGGAGGATGAAGAGGTGGTGCGGCGGCTGAGCCGGCGGGTGCTGGAAGGACGCGGCTACCGGGTGCTGGAGGCCAGTCATGGAGCGGAGGCGCTGGTCATCTCGGGCGAGTGGCGAGATCCGATCGATATCCTGGTCACCGACCTCGTGATGCCCGGGGTGAGCGGTCAGGTCCTGGCTGAACTGATCCAGGGCACCCGCCCGGACATCAAGATCATCTATATGTCGGGCTACACTCCCGACGTGATCGTCCAGCACGGAGAACTGCCACCGGGAGCGGTCTTCCTGCAGAAGCCCTTCGCCCCCGCCGCCCTGCTCGCTGCCCTCGAGGAGGCCCTTGGCGGGGCCAGCTCCCCGCGAGTCCGCAAGACCGATGAGGAATCCCCCGCCTCGAGGTCGAAGTAGTCCACCAGTTCGTCGCGCAGGTCATCCTCGCTCACGATCCCGGTCAGGAATCGCTCGGGATATCCCGGTTCAATCAGCACGAATCCGAAGGGAAAATCGAGACCACGGAAGTCGACGAATCGCCGCTCCCCGACGGGCGGAGTGACGTACACGCCCCGCGCCCTGGTGGCGAGCAGATTGATATGGTAGCTGGAGAGATAGTCGGCGGCCCAGCCGGCAGTGGCCTTGAGATCCGCGGCGGCCACGTCCCTGACCGGCTGACTCAGGGTGTCCACCGCGCCGGTCCAGAACAGGACCACGGTAGCGGAATCGAGGGCCGGCAGACTATCGGCGAAGACCGGACCAGCGGTGTCGGAGTTGGTGAGTCGGCTGAGCGAGGCGCGAGCCCGCTGAAGATGGGTACCACCGGGCCGGCAGGCCAGCGCGACTGTTCCAATGAGGAGCCAGAGTGTGGGGCGGTAGTTCACGAGAAGCTGGTCATTGGTCGAGGGTCGAGGGTCGAGGGTGGAGGGTGGAGGGTCGAGAAAATACAGTGAAACTCGGGATCGGATGGTCATCGGTCTCCCTGTCCGCGTGTCCGCCGCAATATGTCCCGCTTGACTAATACGATTGTATGATTTTATGATACGCTCGTATGAAATCATCTGATGCCACCGTAGACCGCCTGTTCCTCGTGGCCCGCCGCCTGTTCGCCGAGCGGGGGTACGCGGCCACATCGGTCAGAGACATCACTTCACGGGCCAAGGCCAACCTGGGCGCCATCACCTACCACTTCGGCTCCAAGGAGGCGCTGTACCAGCAGGTCCTCCTGAGTCTGGTGGAGCCGATGGTCACCGCGGTGATCCGTGAATGCAATCAACCGGGGCCCGCGCTCGATCGGATTGGCGCGCTGGTCACCCAGTATTACCGCTACCTGCATCAGAACCCCGAGCTTCCCCGCTTCATCCTGCAGATCCTGGCTGAGCAGGGTCCGCTGCCGCGGGCTCTCGCCGAACTGCAGAACCGGCAACGTGGCGCCCTGGTGGGGCTGATCGAGCGGGGTCAGCGCGAAGGGGAAATCCGACCCGGTCCCGCCCCGGTGCTGGCGGTCAGTGTCATCGCGCAGCCGATCTTCTTCGGCCTCGCTCGGCGGGTCGTGGCCGAGATTGGCCGGATGGACCCGGATGATCCCGCAGTCGTCGAAGCCGCGCTGCGCCTGGCGTCCGCTATCGTCCGTCAGGGGTTGGCCATCATTCCGCAGGGAGGAATACCGGCATGAATCGTTTGCCCATTCCCGTGATGGTGGCGGGGCTCCTGGCGCTGCCCGTCTCCGGCCATGCCCAGACAACCGATTCGCTGAGACTGGCTAGCCTCATCGAGGAGGCACTCAAGGCCGATCCGCGCCAGCGGCTGCTCGCGTTGCAGGCCACCGAGAGTGCACTCAAGGACCGCAATCTCAACAGCGGCTATCTGCCGTCGCTGAGCGCCACCGGCCAGGCCCAGCACCAGTCTGATGCCTTCAGCTTCCCGTTTACCCTGCCGGGCGGGCTCAAGCCACCCGAGGCACGGAAGACCACCTACGACGCCAGCCTTCACGTCGAGCAGGCCATCTACGATCCGTCGATCGGCCTCAGGCGGGCGGTCGAGCGGGCCGGGTTGGCCGCGTCGCAGGCCGAGGCAGTCGCATCGCTGTACGGGATCCGGCAGCAGGTCGATGCGGCGTTCTTCACCGTGGCCATGGCCGAACAGCGCGGCAGCGAACTGGAGACCACGATCGCCGGGCTGTCGGCCCGCCTGTCCGAGGCCGCATCCCGATTCCGGGCCGGCACCGCCCTCCCCGGAGACACGGCCATGATCGCCGCCACGATCCTGCTCCGGCGGCAGGACATGCTGCAGGTCAGCGCCGATCGGCGGGCCGCGCTGGCCCGGCTTTCCGTGCTGCTTGGCCGTCCGGTCAACGACAGCGCTGGAGTAGCCCTGCCGGATCTTGCCGCTGCCGCACGGGCCGCGGCCGCCACGGCGGACACCACCACGGCCCGGCCCGAGTTCGCCCGTTTCGCGGCGCTGCGGGGGCAGCTATCCCGCCAGGCGGCCGTCGAGGGCGCGGTGCTCCGTCCCCGGCTCTCGCTGTTTGGCCGGCTGGGTTACGGACTGCCAGGTCT
>JBEPVA010000210.1:0-6682 GCA_041691295.1 Gemmatimonadota bacterium | reverse complement strand
GGTCCGGATACCGTGATGACCCGGTCGCCGATATCGATCTCAACCCGGTCCGCCCGGTCGGAGGCCGTGCGGGTGACTACCCTGACCCCGCGCACGTCGGTGACTTCGGCGCTGCGGGCCAGCCCTTGATCGGCCAGGGTCTTCTTGAGCGTCGTGAGCAGTGCGGCGCGGGTCCATTCCTGTCGCCAGTAGAACCGTGGAGAAATTCGACAGTAGGCCTGGCCCTGCTCATCGAGATCGGAGACCGAACGAAGGTAGGGTCGATCGGCGTTGACGTAGACCTCGGTGCCGTTGGCGGTGCGCCCGCCACACGTCGAATGGAAAAAGGCATCGATCAATCCGCCCTGCCAGGTCAGCACCTGCCCGCTGGTTTCCCGGACCGCGGCCCAGGCCAGCGGCGTTTCGCTGCCGATTCCGCCGTAGACCTGGTCCGCCACCGTGGCGTTGAGATCGAATCCATCGGTCTTGCGCTTGCCCAGGTTCCTGATGGCAAAGGTGCGGGAGACCACGGCCTGCGCCCGCATGGCCTCGAATTCGGAGCTGTCCCGCCGCCCCATCTCGGCGGAAAGAACCCCGGCCAGGTAGTTCTCCAGGCCCAGCCGGTCGACCACCGTCAGTCCGCGGCCGTCACGCAGGAACTCGAGCCGTCCGCGATAGGATCGCGGCCCGATCTGGATCGAGCTGGCGGGACTGGTCGGGGCCGCAGTGACCGCCGCAAGCCGGGTGGAGCGCCAGCCGTCCGCGCCGACCAGCACCATCCCGTCACGCTCGGGCACGATGGTCCATTGGCGGGAGGAAGGCGCCCCCGGGACCAGCCCTCCATCGGCGCCGATCAGGGTGAGGGGCGCATCGGAGCGGATGGCGACCGTGACAGCTCCAGTCTGCAGTCCGACCCGGATTTCCGGCTCGGTGGCGCCCTGGGGTGCGGAGGCTTCAGGAGCGGGCTGATCGGGAGTGGGCAGAGTGCAGGTGACGACAGCGAGCGTCAACAGCAGCGTGAGCGTTCTGGTCCGCCGGAAGGAACTGACCACGCTAGCTGCGGTAGTTCCCGAACTTGAGTTCGATCTCGAAGTCCTGGCTGCGGAGAAAGGCAATGACCGCCTGCAGTTCATCGCGGTCGGGCGCCGAGACCCGGACTTCTTCTCCCTGGATGGAGGACTGGACCTTCTTGAAGCCCTGATCCTTGATGGCCTTCACGATCTTCTTGGCGATCTCGCTGGCAATGGCCTGGGTGAGGCCGATGGTCCGGCGCACCGAGCCGGCAGAGCCGACGATCGGGTCACCGATGACGAGGTTCTTCACCGGCACCCCGCGCTTGGTCAGCTTGCCGCGCACCACGTCGAGCAGTGCTTCCATCCGGAAGTCATCATCCGCCAGCAGCCGGATCTCGGCCTTCTCGCGATCGAACTCGATTTCGCACTTGGTGCCCTTGAAATCGTAGCGCTGGGCGATCTCCTTGTGGGCCTGGTTGACTGCGTTGTCGACCTCCTGAAGGTCGGCGCCGGTCGAGATATCGAAGGAAGAGTTGCTGGCCATGGCAGGTCGGAAGGCAGAGGGTGGAAGTGCCCCAAATGTATCGGCCTGATCCTCAGGGGAGAAGCGGCCGGCCAACTTCCCACTTGACGGCCCGGGCGCCAATTCCTACCTTGCGAATGCAGTAGGCGGTGTATTTAGGGCAACTTGCTCCCGCCTGGGCCTCACGGTCCTACCAAAGAGCTAAAGCGCCGGCAGGTCGTCACCCCCCGCGCGCAGCAAGGCCGGGGGGCCCTTTTTTTCGGACGGCATGACGAGGTCGCGAATGCTCCGGACATCGATGCGTCACATTGAGATGATTACCAGCTGTCGGCCCTGTCCGGGTCGGCTGCGATCTCGATGTACGCGGATGCCCGGGTAATCACACCCTCGCTCCCGTTCCCCGACGATCCAGTCCCGGCCCTCGTACCTCGAGCGCCGGGATTTTTCTTTTTCCGGCCGGTCTGTCGAGTTCGGGGCCTGGTTTCCGATTACTGGACGAGTACCACTACCGGGCAGCGGCCATTGCTGAAATGGCTCCCCGTACCGACCACCACCGATGACCTGCTGAAGGAGCACTACCATGAGTTACCGTCCCGACACCCTTGCCGTTCACGCCGGCCAGGTTGTGGACCCGGCCACCAATTCCCGCGCCGTGCCGATCTACGCTACCACCAGCTACGTGTTCAACAACACGGAGCACGCCGCCAACCTGTTCGGCCTCCGGGAGTTCGGCAACATTTACACCCGGATCATGAACCCGACTAGTGATGTGTTCGAAAAGCGGATCGCCGAGCTCGAGGGCGGTGTGGCCGCACTCGCCGTGGCCAGCGGCCAAGCCGCCACCACGCTGTCGATCCTGAACCTGGCCCGGACCGGCGACAACATCGTCAGCTCGCAGACGCTGTACGGCGGCACCTACAACCTGTTCGCCTATTCGCTACCCAAGTGGGGGATCACTACCCGATTCGTCGACATCCACAATCTCGACCAGGTCCGCAATGCCATCGACGACGGCACCAGGGCCCTGTTCGTCGAGACGATCGGCAACCCGCGCCTCGACGTCCCCGATTTCGAGAAACTGGCCGAGCTGGCGCATGCGGCCGGCATTCCGCTGGTGGTCGACAACACCTTCGGCGCCGCCACCCTGGCCCGCCCGATCCAGCACGGCGCCGACATCATCGTGCACTCCGCCACCAAGTGGATCGGCGGGCACGGTACCGCTATCGGTGGCGTGGTGGTCGATGCCGGCAAGTTCGACTGGAACAGTCCCACCGCCCGCAAGCGGTTCCCGGAGTTCAGCGCGCCGGACCCGTCGTACCACGGACTGGTATACACCGAGGCCTTCGGGGCTATCGCGTTCATCATCAAGCTCCGGGTCCAGTTGCTCCGCGATCTGGGCCCCGCGCTCTCGCCGTTCAACTCATTCCTGTTCCTGCAGGGCCTCGAGACACTGCCGCTCCGGATCCGGCGTCATTCCGAGAATGCCCTCGCGTTGGCCCGGTGGCTGGCCGCGGATGCCCGGGTCCGCTGGGTGTCCTACCCCGGTCTCGAGTCGCATCCGGAGCACGCCAATGCCACGAAATACCTCAAGGGCGGCTTTGGCGGCGTGCTGACCTTCGGCATCAAGGGCAACAAGGAAGCGGCCCGCGCAGTGATCGACCGGGCCAGGCTCTTTTCCCTGCTGGCCAATGTCGGTGATGCCAAGTCGCTGATCATCCATCCGGCCTCGACCACCCATGAGCAGCTCACCGCCGAGCAACAGATTGCCTCCGGTGTCACGCCCGAGCTGATCCGGCTGTCAGTCGGCCTCGAGGATCCGGCTGACCTGATCGCGGATCTGGATCAGGCGCTAGGCACCGGTTCCTCGGCCGAGTCGTCCAAGGCCGCCGCGGTGGCCGCCGCCCGATGATCCAGCCGGTCGTGGTCAAACTCGGCGGTGATGCCCTCGCCTCCGCCGACCGAATTGTTGCCCAGGCCCGCCGACTGGCGGCCTGGTCCCAGACTCGTCCCCTCGTGGCCGTGGCCAGCGCGCGGCGCGGCGTGACCGATCATCTGCTCGGTCTGGTGCGGGAAATCCGCACCGGGGCAGGCGGAACTCTCGACACCGACAGCCACTCCGAAGCCGATCGCGCCATTGCGGCCGGCGAGGCGGTGTCGGCGTCCTTGCTGGCGCTGGCGCTCGAGGAGCTCGGGGTCCGGGCTGTGTCACTGGATGCCCGCGAGGCGGGCCTCCTGGGCAGCGGCGATTTTGGCCATGGCCGGATTCGACGGGTCAACACCGCCCGCATTGAACGCGAGCTTTCCCGCGGCGTCCTGCCAGTCATCACCGGATTCCAGGGCTGGCGCAGCGGCCGAGTGGTTACGCTGGGCCGGGGCGGCACCGACAGCTCGGCGGTCTCGCTGACCGCCGCGTTGGGCGGCTCCCGATGCGTTCTGGTCAAGGATTCACCGGGCCTGCGTACAGCGGATCCGAGAGTCGTACCTGCCTCACGGATCATTGCCGAGGCGCCCCACAGTTTCCTGACTGCGGTGGCGGAGGCCGGGGCCAAGGTGGTCCAGGCCGAGGCCGCGCGAGTGGCGGAACAGCACGGGGTGGTGCTCGAATTCGTCACCCTGACCGATGACAGGCCTCAGAGCGTCGTGACCGCCGGCGCCCCGGATGCCGGGTTGCGAGCCATCGCTTCGCTCGTCACCGGCACTGACCGGGTGACCATCAGCACGATCGGGCCGGTCGGCTCGTCCGATCCGGCTGACCTGACGCGACTGCACTCCGCGCTCACCCAGGCCGGCATTGCGATCGTCTCGATCGAACTGACCACACGCGGTGTCCGCGCGGCCGTCTCGGCCGCCGATGCCGCCTCGGCGGCAGGGATCGTCCATGCCGCCTGCATCGAATCAATCGAGGCCCCGCTCCGCTCCATCCAGCGGGCATCCTGAACCAGCGGACCAGAGGTCCGTGGAGATTTCCATGGCTGTGATTGATGAATTGCTCGTTGCCAACCGGCGGTTCTCGGGGGCGCGGCGTCAGCACCAGCTACCGATGCCGCCGGCCCGGAAGGTGGCCGTGCTGGCCTGCATGGACGCCAGGCTCGATCCCTCCCAGATTTTAGGGCTGGCCGAGGGGGATGCTCATGGAATCCGAAATGCCGGTGGCCGAGCCAAGGACGCCGTTGGTACACTGGCAATCTCGCAGTGGCTACTGGGCACCACGGCAATTGCCATCATTCACCACACCGATTGCGGGATGCTCACCCTTACCAACCCGGCGATCCACGCCAAGATCCGGAGTGATCTCGCGGCCGACGCCAGCGATATCGACTTCCTGCCGTCCGGCAATGTCGAGGCCAGCGTGCGAGAGGACCTGACCCTGCTCCGGGACTCGACGCTGATCGCACCTGAGACCGAGATCCGGGGGTTCGTGTACGACGTCAACACCGGTCGCCGGTCCGAAGTCGACGCGCCTGTTTCCACCCTCACGGCGCACAGCACCCCATGACCGCATCGGCGGCAATCCCCACGCAGACCGGAGATTTTCGCCTGGGGGATTTCCGCACGGCCGGTGGCCAGCTGCTCCCTGATGCACGGTTGCGTTACCGCGTGCTCGGGGATCCGGCCCTCGGCGCCGAGCGGGGCTGGAACCTGGTGTTTCACGCGCTGACCGGAAGCCATGAAGTGGACAGCTGGTGGGCTCCGCTCCTGGCACCAGGTGCTGCCCTCGACCCGGCCTATCGCCCGCTGGTAGCCGCCAATCTGCTGGGTAGTTGTTATGGCTCGACCGGACCGTCTCCCGCCAGCTGGGCTCGCTCAACTCCCTTCCCTGACCTCACGACTTCCGATCTGGCCCTGGCGCATGCTCCGCTGCTCAAGCAGCTGGGCGTCACCCGATTGGCGCTGGCGACCGGTGGGTCACTGGGAGGGATGGTGGCGCTGGAGTGGGCCCGGCTCGCGACGGTTCCGACCGACCGCGTCGTGGTGCTGGCCGCGCCAGCCTTCAGCTCGGCGCAATCGATTGCCTGGAATGCCGCGCAGCGCATGGCCATTGAAGCGGATCCAGCCTGGCAGGGTGGACGGTACACGGAAGGGCGCGCACCGCGTGCAGGGCTCGCCGCCGCGCGCGCCATTGCGATGATCACCTACCGCTCGGCCCTCGAGTTCGGCCAGCGATTCGGGCGCCGGGCCGACCGCGGCGGAAAGTACGCCTTTGATGTGGAGGGTTACCTGCGTTATCAGGGCGACAAGCTGGTCGACCGGTTCGATGCGGCGAGTTACGTCCACCTGACCCGGATCATGGATAGCCACGATGTGGGATCAATCGAGCTGGCGGCCAGGGCCACTGCCGAACGGGTGGGCCAGCTGGTCGGCGTCGGGATCGACACCGACATCCTGTATGCGGCAACTGAGGTACGCGAGTGGGTGGCGGCGTATTCGGTGGCGGGCGGCCCGGCAACGTACCGGGAAATCACAACGGCCTACGGCCACGACGCCTTTCTGATCGAATGGGATCAGTTGGCGGCGATCCTGCGGGATCCGGAGCGGGACTAGGTCAGGAAGCTTTCGAGGGCTCGGGACCGGCTGACATGACGGAGCCGGGTCAGGGCTTTTTCCTTGATCTGGCGGACCCGTTCCCGGGTAATGCCCAGCAGCGTGCCAATTTCTTCCAGCGTCATCGGCTCAGGGCTATCCAGCCCGAAGTACAATCGCAGAATCTTGGCTTCCCGCTCCTTGAGCGTCGCGAGGACTTCCTCGATGCCCGAGGACAGCGCATGCTCGAAGGTCTCGGAATCGGGGCCGGGATTGTTGGTGTCCGGCAGATAGTCGAGCAGCCGGTTGTCTTCGCCGGGGGTGAGCGGCGCATCCAGCGAGAGATGGTTCTGCGAAATCGAAAGGGTCTTCTGGACCTCCTCGATCGTGATGTCCATGCCCTCGGCGATCTCGGCCGGCGTCGGTTCCCTGCCCAGTTCCTGCAGCAGCGCGCTCGAACGCTTGCCGATCCGGTGCAAGGTGCCGGCCCGGTTCAGCGGCACCCGGACGATGCGGCTCTGCTCGGCCAGCGCCTGCAGGATGGCCTGCCGGATCCACCACACCGCGTAGGAGATGAACTTGATGCCCTTGGTCTCGTCGAACTTGTGCGCCGCGCGAATGAGGCCGAGGTTGCCCTCGTTGATCA
>JBEPVA010000209.1:0-6686 GCA_041691295.1 Gemmatimonadota bacterium | reverse complement strand
GTCGTCGACCTGGCCCTGCTGGCGGTATTCGGCGATCCGTTTGGCGCCGACCCGGCCGGCGCGGTGGGCAAGGCTGGCCTCACCACCGACAACGTGGGTAGTGACTCTGACTTCCGGGCCACCTTCCCGTACCTCGCAGTCGCCAACTGAACCAGCGGGCATTCGGCGCGGCACCTGCCGCGCCGGATGCCCGGTCTTACCCTGACTCGTGGAGCTCTCCATGCGACGCTGGATACTGGGACTCGGGCTCTTCATCGCGCTGGCCACCGCCAGTCTGACGGTCTATCACAACCTGGCGGCCAGCGATCGCCGCACCACCGCGGCAATCGAGCGGGCCAGGGATCTGGCCATTCTCGACCAGCGGATCGAGTTCTACGCCGCGCGGGTAGTGAAGGAACCGCACGGTGCCCTCGACATCGGCCGGCTCTCGGCCCTCTACCTGCAGCGCGGGCGCCAGACCGGCAGCTACGAGGACCTCAGCCGAGCCGAGACCGCGGCTCGGACCTCCTACAGCAATCGCAAGGCCCGGAACAGCGGTGCGGCCATGGTGCTGGCGCAGAGTCTTCTGGCCCAGCACCAGTATCTGGAGTCGTATGCGGTGACCAGCAGTGTGGCCGCACTCGACTCGACCGAGATCGAACCCCGGGCCCTCAAGGCCGAGCTGGAACTGGAGCTGGGTCGCTACTCCGATGCCGCGGCCAGCTTCAAGTCGCTTGAGGCCCAGAAGCGCCAGTTGCCGGTGGCCACACGGTACGCCCGCTGGCTCGAGATCGGTGGTCACGACATCGAAGCCAGGGAAATGCTGTTCGCGGCCGAGTCGCTGGCGTCGAGGCAGTTCCGGATGCCGTCAGAGCAGAAGGCGTGGTTTCACCTTCGGGTGGCGGACTTTGCGCTACGGCACGGCCGGCTTGCGGAGGCTGCTTCGGCCCTCAGTCGCGGATACGACGTGGCGCCTGATGACTATCGGCTCCAGGCCCTCGAGGCCCGCCTTGACGCGGCCCGGGATGACTGGCCCGGCGTGCTTCGGGCCGGCAATCAGAGCATCGCCCAAGTCCTCGACCCCGCCACGCTCGGCCTGATGGCCGATGCGGCCGCCATCCAGGGCGATTCGGCCGGCAGCACCCAGTACGCCCGCACCATGCTGGTGGCGGTCGCGGCCCAACCGGGCCCATATCACCGCGCCGCAGCGTTGTACCTGCTCGATCACCATGGCGACCTGGCCGAAGTACTGCGGCGCACCGAAGCGGACGCACGGGTGCGGCAGGACGTTTATGGGCTCGACCTGCTGGCCTGGGCCCAGTTTCGCAACGGTCAAATGGCGGCGGCCCGGGAAACGATTGATCGGGCGCTCGCCACCGGAGTCAACGACGCGCAGATCGAATTCCACGCCAGTGAAATTGCCCGGGCCAACGGCAACAGCCCTCGTGCGGCGGCGCTGCTGGTCAAGGCGCGATCGGACAATGCCAGCCTGGTCGCGCTTCGGCGCGAGCCGGGGCACTGAGGAGCCACGCATATGTCCGAGTTCCTGGCCTTCTTCCAGATGGGTGTCCAGCACATCCTCAACCCGGAGGCGCTTGACCATCTGCTGTTCCTGCTGGCGCTGGGTGCGGTCTACCGCCCCCGCGACTGGCGTGACGGCCTCAAGGTCATCACCGCCTTTACCATCGGCCATTCGATCACCCTGGCCTTGGCGGCCACCGGCCGATTTCCGATCCCGTCCCGCTGGATCGAGTTCCTGATCCCGGTCACGATCCTGGTCACCAGCATCGACAACCTGCGCGACTGGCTCGGCGCCGCGGTGCCAATCCACCGCAGTCGGCGGGCGCTGTTCGCCGGACTGTTCGGCCTGATTCACGGTGCCGGCTTCGCCGACTATCTCAAGAGCCTGTTTCTCGACCGGATCGCGGTCCCGCTGGTGAGCTTCAACCTCGGCATCGAACTGGGCCAGATCATCGTGCTGTTCGCGGCGGGGCTGCTGTTCACCGCGGTGGACTGGAGCATGGGGCGGGTGCCGGTGGCTGAGATCGATCGATTTCCGCTTCGCGCCCGTGTCGTACTGGTCTCGGCGCTGACGGCGGTCGTGGCCGGCCAGATGGCGCTGGCAAGGGTCCCGTGGTAAGACCGCTGGCAGCGCTGGCCGCGTGGTTCCTCGGCGCCTCGGTAGCTGTGCATCCGTTGCACACGACCTTCACGGAAGTAGTGGAGGATCCAGCCAGTCACACCGTGACGGTCACCGTGCGTTCGTTCAGCGACGACCTGGCCCGGGCAATCGGTGCTCCCGCCCCATCCACCACTGCCCCAGCTGCCGCGCTGCCCGACAGCGCCCTGGCCCGGTACGTCCGCTCCCGCATTGCACTCACCGACCGGGCGGGCCACTCCATTGCCCTGCGCTACGCGGGCCAGCGCCAGAGCGCCGATCTCAGCTGGCTGAGCTTTACCTCGATGGTCCCGACTGAGCTGACCGGTGCCAGCCTCACCAACCGACTCCAGGTCGAGCTCTATCCCGACCAGGTGAATCTGGTCCAGGCCAGATACGCCGGCCGCAGTGAAACCCTGCTCTTCTCTGGCGACCAGGGCGCCCGAACCTTTCCCTGAACCACCCCGGAACACTTTCCATCCAGCACGGGCCGGGACGCGTATCAGAGTATGGCTTCCATACTCGCGGCTGCTCCCTTCCCGACTCTGTTCGGGTTCTCCTCTTGTGAGCGGGTCCCTCCGGGCGGTAGACTGCTGCCATTGCAGCTGCCCGCCTGGAGTGCCATTCCGGGTATCCGCCTTGTGTCGAGGGACATGCCTTCTTCCGCCTCCGAGCTGCTGGCCGCCGCCGACGCCGCGCTGATCAAGCGCATGGCGCTCGGTGACGAATCAGCCGTCGGCCCGCTGTATGACCGGTACGGCCAGGTGCTGTATGCCCTGGCCTATCGGATCGTCGGCATGCCGGCGGATGCCGAGGAAGTCGTGGCGGAGAGCTTTACGCAGGCATGGCGTGAGGCGGGACGGTTTGAGACCGGCCGGGGTTCGGTCGGTGCCTGGCTGGCCACCATTGGCCGCAGCCGGGCGCTGGACCTGGTCCGAGCCCGGAGTCGGCGGATCAGGATCACCGATACCGCCGCCCGGAGTGATGCCGATGGCGCACCGGGAATGAGCCGCAGCCAGATCGATCCCGCGACCCAGGCGGAAACCACCGAGCGCCGGCGGCAGGTGGGCGCCGCGCTCGAAACCCTGTCCGATCCTCAGCGCCAGGCCATCGAGCTCGCCTACTTTGAGGGGCTCTCCCATTCGGAAATCGCCGAGAAGCTGCAGGAGCCGCTCGGCACGGTGAAGACCCGGATCCGCCTCGGCATGCTGAAGCTCCGGGACGCGCTCCGGTCCTACTACTTCGAGCAGCCCGCATGAGCGAGCGACCCGAAAACCCCGAGCTCAACCTGGCCGCGGCCTACGCGCTGGGAATCCTCTCGCCCGAGGAGGCCCGGAGCTTCGAGCGCATTCTCGCCAGCTCGGAAGCCGCTCGCCGTGAAGTGGCGGAGTACCGGGAAGTGGCGGGAATGCTAGCGCTGCACTCACCCGAGGTCACCGCGGACCCCGGGCTTCGGGACAAGGTCCTGACCCGGATCGGACAGGAAAAGGTGGTTGCACTCCCGTCGCCACCGGCGCCGAAGCAACCCAGCATGCTGCCGTGGTTCGCGGCGGCCGCCGCCCTGGTCGCGGCCCTTGGGCTGGGCTGGATGCTGGGACAGTCGCGGTCGGAGCTGGCCCAGCGAGACGCCGCAGTGGCCTCGCTGCAGGCGGAGCTTGCCGCCGGCGCCCAGAAGTTGTCGGCCCGTGAGGCCACCCTGAACGCGATCCTCGATCCCAACATCAAGCTCGACCTGCTGGCCTCGACCACACCATCGGCGCCAAGGATCCAGATGTTCGTCAACGCCCGGAAGGGCATCGTCATCGCCCATGCGGTCAATCTGCCGACCCTGCCGAGCGGGCGGGCGTATCAGCTCTGGTTCATTCCGAAGAAGGGCCAGCCGATCGCGTCGGTGACCTTCAACGCCGAGGCCACCGGTCACGCCCTGGTACAGGACATCCCGATGCCGCCGGGTACCGAGCTGACGGCCGCTGCCGTTACCGAGGAGCCTGCCGGGGGTTCGCCCCAGCCCACCTCCGCCATCATTCTGTCCGGCGCGATGTAGTTTTCCGCATGCAATCGAAATGGCTGGCCCTCACCATCCTGGCGGCGACCCCGGTCGCCGGCCAGGTTCCCCGCGATGTTGCTGCCGAACGCCTGGCCCTCACCGACTGGTTTGCCACCGGCCACGCCACTCCCGCCACCATTCTGGCACTCAGCCCGCTGGGCAATGGCCAGACGCTGGTCATCGGTCCGGCCAGTTCCGATCTTCCGATTCCCGGTTTCGATTCGACCCGGGTGCGGTTTGCCGACGGAGTGGTCAGCCTTGAGGTCGACGGAGCCAAGCAGACCGTGCCGCGAGGCCGCCAGGTGGCCTACGGCCGATTCCTGGTGGGGCAGGATGGCCCGGCCAGCCGGCGCATGGTTTCGGTGTATGGCCCCGACAAACGGAGCATCAAACCGGAGTGGTTCCCGTACAACTCCGCGATGGTTTTTACGGTGGCATTGCAGAGGGCGGCCAACGGCGAAAGCCGCAACCTGCTCGATTTCGATGGAGTCGAAACGGCGGCGGCACTGGCGGGCACCGTGTCGTTCACGGTGACCGGCGTGGCCACCGCGCTCAAGGTTTACCGCTTCGGCGGGCCGGACGATGAAGAGGCGGGACTCGAGATCTATTTCCAGGACGGCACCAACGACGCCGGCACCTATCCGGCCGGCCGGTTCGTCGAGCTCAAGCCGCTGCCGGATGGCCGCTACCAGCTCGACTTCAACCGGGCCCGCAATCCATTCTGCGCCTATCGCACCGTCTATCCCTGCCCCATTCCCTGGTCCGGCAACCTGATCAAGACCAGCGTGATGGCCGGTGAGCGGTACGTGCACCCCGCGCCATGATCCTGCCGCTGCTGGCCCTGCTGGTGGCTCCGCCCCCTCAGCCGCGCGCCGGGGCGTGGCGCGCCTCCCTCGACCTGGCCGGTGGCGAACTCCATTTCGCACTGCGGCTCACGCCGACAGGAAACGGCTGGCGCGGCACGTTATGCAATGGCCGCGACTGCCAGCCGCTCTCGGGGGTTCACGTCACCGGCGACAGCATCCGGCTCGAGATGGGCGATTATGCCTCCGCGATCACCGCGTCCTGGTCGGCCGATTCGATGATCGGGGTCTACAGAAATGTCGGGAACAAGGGGCCACGGGTCATTCCATTCCGCGCCAGTCCCGGAAGGTGGCCCGCCAGTCGGGCCGCACCGGCGCTGCTGGGCCGCTGGGATGCCACGCTCGACAACGGTTTCAGCTCGAGTCCCCGGGTTATCGACCTGCGCAACGCCGGCGGCAGCTTCGAGGGAGCGGTGATCTCCAATTCGGGCGACTACGGCCTGTTCTTCGGTGAGGCCACCGGCGACAGCTTCCGGTTGATGCATTTCGACGGGACCTTCGTGTACCTGGTCACCGGCCAGGTCTCCCATGACACCGTGCGCGGATTTTTTCACGCCGGGCTCAAGACCCAGACCCCGTTCATCGCGGTGCGGAGTACCGGCCGGCCACACCTGACCCCGCCCACCGAAGTCACCTCCGCGGACACCTCGGCGCCCTTCCGGTTTGCCTATCCCGATCTGCGAGGCACCATCGTCAGCAACGAGGACGCCCGGTTCAGGGGCAAGGTCGTGCTGGTCGACCTGTTTGGCAGCTGGTGTACCACCTGCCACGACGCCGCCCCGACACTGGTGCAGCTGTACAAGGACTACCACGCGCGTGGTCTCGAGATCGTGGGGTTGGCCTACGAAGTCTCGGGCGACAGCGCGGTCGACCTGCCGCTGGTCCGCCGCTTCCGCGACAAGTTCGGCATTCCGTATCCGCTCCTGCTGGCCGGCCGCAACGACGTCGACGCGATCCAGGCGGCCCAGCCGCAGCTCCGTGGCTTCACGGCCTATCCAACCACGCTGTTCATCGGGCGGGACGGACGAGTGCGGCAGGTCCATGCGGGGTTCTACGGGCCGGCCACCGGGGCGCTGCATGACGCGGCGGTAGCGGGATTCCGGAGGGAGATCGAGAGCTTACTGCGAGAATAGCGAAAGGCGAAAAGCGAACAGGAACTGCGGGTACCGAGAGATCGACCAAGGGAGTACAAAAGTCGAGGAGTGAGGATTCCCTTTCGCTTTTCCCTTTTCGCTGTTCACTGTTCGCTTGGCGCTACTTCTGCTTGATCGCCACACTCGTCGCTTCCCGGTCCACCTTGAACGAAATCCACTCCCCCCTGAGCGCATGCCCCGGCACACCGCACAGCATCCAGTACCAGCCCGCCTGATCCGCCACGAACGTCGTTTCATCCTTCTGCCCCGGCTTGAGTCCCTGGGTCACACTCCGCGACATGGCATTGTCCAGCGCCGGCCGGCCGCCTTCGAGAGGCAGCTTCTCGCGTTCCGCCATGACCACGAGACTATGAGACTGACTGGAATCGGCATTTTTCCAGGACCAACGGACGGTCCACCCAAGGGGTACCACCACTTGAACATTGCCACTGTGGTAGCCATTGATGAGGCCGGTGCCGGCTTCGGTTGCCGCGGTAGCCGCGAGG
>JBEPVA010000208.1:0-6689 GCA_041691295.1 Gemmatimonadota bacterium | reverse complement strand
CCCGGCGCCGACCCCCCCAGCGCGGTGGCTGGGCGCCCCCCCAGTGGACCTCCAACAGGCCCCCCCGCCCTGCCGGGGCCCCCCCGCGGGGCTCGGCTCACAGGATGGTGCCCGGGCTTACTTGTTGGCGCTCGGGCTGGCAGTGCCAGCCGGAATGTCCCAGGCACGGCCACCCTTCACCTGCTCGGAATCCTCTTTCGAGATCTTCTTGTCCGCCAGGTCCTTCTGCTTATCCTGATCGGGGGAATTCTTCTCGTCGGCCATGGAGCCTCCTCTAGCAGAGTAGTACGCAAGTTACCGCCGGATCGGCGCCTGAACCCCGGCGCACGCCAGGCATAACCAACCTACCTCGCGGTGCGCCTCCCCGCCATACGAGCGGTAGAAAGCCCGGCAGCCTCGTGAGATCACCAGCGCGCACGGGGGTTTTCCAATGGCTCACGACTAACGGCCACGTTCTACCGATGCGGCTTGTGATGCCGCACCTTGTCCGCCGCCGCCGAGACGCGCTGGATGTAGGCTGAAGCGGACTCGCTGGCCGCGCGGACCGGGACGACGAAGTGGGGATCGTCGGGCTGCGCCGTCTTCCCTTCTGGTGCCTCGTCCATCATCAAGTCTCCGCCGGCGCCTTGGACCGCCTTTTCGAACTGCTCAACCGCCTCGAGCAGATCGGCCAGTTCATCGCTGGTCTCCCGGCCGGCCAGCACCACATTGCGGGAGCGCAGCTTGGTCCGGGTTTCGGCCATGGCATTGGCCAGGAGCTCTCCCTCTTCCGAACCGCTATTTGACTTTGGGCTCACGTTGAACTCCTTGCAGGTGAGACGAGAGACTTGAGACTTGAGACTTGAGACGAGAGACGAGAGACCAGAGATGAGCGGTCAATCACGCCCTGCGTGTAGCCGCCTGGGTCCTTTGGCTCACGGCTCAGGACTAGTGGCTGTGCTTCTCGTGTTCCCGCCCGCGGGCGCTCTCGACCAGTCGAGCCAGCTTGTGAGCGGCGCCCTCCACGGCTTGCTCCACCGTGGTGGCATGCTCGGTGACCGCGACCGGCTTCCGGCCCTCAAGCCTGGCCTCCATTACACAGCGCATGTCGTTGACGCCGCTCTTCTTGTCGCTATTCTCGTCGCTCAGGTGTACTTCCACCCGGGTAATGTGGTCGCTGAACCGGCTGAGGGCATTTTCCACCACGACCTGCACCTGGGCGATCAAGTCCTCATGACCGGTGATGTTGTGATCGGTGCTGACCTGGATCTGCATGCGTGCTCCTCTGATGACTGGGGCGCCGCGCGCCCCACCGCCGAAGTCTAGACGCGCCTCCGCCATTCACCATCCCCCGAAAGGGTTAGCCGCGGTACACCGGCTCGGTGGGGACTGGATCTGGCACATCCGAAAGCCCGGCTGAATATTGGAATGGGTACCACTCCCCCCATCCCTGGAGATCATCATGGCAAAGGACCGGAAGGCCGCCAAGCCTGCCTCGAAATCAGCGAAGGCCAAAGGAATCCGGGCGGCCTCGTTGTCGGACAAGCAGGCTGCCGCCGTGAAAGGCGGCAAGCGCAACGACCGGCTGGCCGCCAATCACAACCAGACGGTGCTACCGCGCTAGTTACCGTTGGTCGTACCACCCGGTCGGATTCGAATTATCCGCTGCCCCAGGCAGGTCGAGCGAATAGAACCGGGTCTCCAGCCGGATCCTCGGAAACGACGGCGGAAGCTGATCGGCCGGGACAAGGCTGAACCCGGTTTATTCGTAGAACCGATGCGCGGCCTTGAACTGGTCGGTGGTCACGAGGAGGATGCGGGCGAATCCGTTCGCCGCCGACCAGTCGAGCGCGGCCGCCAGCAGCGCCGCGGCCACGCCGGGTCCCTTCCCCCGGTGGCCTGGCGCCACGAACATCTTCCTGAGCGCCAGGTCTCCGTGGCCGATATTGAGCAACCCCGCCGTTCCCAGCACCGTATCCTGGTCGACCGCTACCCAAAAATTCTCGCCGTGCGCCATATAGTGGCCGGCGATGTCTCGCAGGTCCGGCTATTCCTTGGCCGAGATCGGGATGCCGAACTCATCGCGCTTGATCCCGAGCACCAGCGTGGCGACGGCGGCCTGGTCCTGGGGCTGGAACGGGCGAATGGTAGCGGGCATGACAGGAAGGATACCTGTGTGCGCGATCCGCCCGACCTCCCGGTCACTACGGGGGTCGACCCAAAGCTTCACGTGACGTCCTGTCCCGTGGGGCTGGTCCGGCGACTTGCGGCCGACCGCGGGCCGCTGCCGTTCAATGACTTATCGCGAAAACCAGGTCCCGGTGATCGGACCGCGAGGACCAGGACGACCGGGCGGCGGCGGAGGGTGCCGGGAGCCGGGGGCGGGACCGCGCCAATCTGACAACCGCCGTGACCGAGCTGAGGGTCACCGACCCCGTAGCCGTTGACAGCAAGGAGCAAGTCTGGCTGGTGTTCAATAATCGGTACTCGCCGACAGACTACTTCACCGACGGCAAGGGTCGCATTCGCCACCATCATTTCGGCGAAGGGGACTACGACGCGGCCGAGGCACTCATCCGTGATCTGCTCAAGGAGAATGGGGCCACCAGCCTCCCGGAGACCACGACCGGCGTCTCCGGCGCCGGGGTGGAAGCGGCCCCTGATTTCGGACACGCCCAATCCCCCGAGACCTACCTCGGCTATCGCCGCACCGAACGGTTTGGCTCACTGGAAGAGATGGCTCAGGACCGCCCGGGGGCGTACCACCCGCCAATCCGCCCGAGGCTGAATCAGTGGGGCTTGAGCGGGGTCTGGATCATCGGCGGCGAGGATGTTGCGCTCCAGACAGCGCCCGGCAGGATCATGTACCGCTTTCACAGCCGGGACCTGCACCTGGTGCTGGCGCCCGCCATGGCTGGAAAGCCGGTCCGATTCAAGGTGACGGTGGACGGCGTCGCCCCAGGGGATGATCACGGTACCGACACTGGCTCGGACGGTACCGGCGCGGTCCGGGAGGCCAGACTCTATCAGCTCATCCGGCAAAGCCGGCCGGTCATCGACCGGACCTTCGAGATCGAGTTTCTCGATCCTGGTGTTCAGGCCTTTGCCTTCACGTTCGGCTGAACCGGAAGGCGATGCCAACGGGGCGCCGCAGCCAAACCTGGCGGCCTATGCCGGGAGGTTCTCATCTTGCCAGTTGTTTCCAACGACTCACGACCAACGAGGTACGGTTGCCCACTCGGGCCGCGTCCCTCGGGGTTCCACCCGATTGACGACCAGCGGCTCCCGACCAATCATGGAGCGGCTCGATATGCCTTGGCCGATCCATTCCAGAGCAGAAAATCCCGGCTGGTACTGTCCCGGCCGAACCTGATCTTCACCTGCAACACCCTGAAGAAGAAGGGACCATCGGCCACCGCGTCGAGCGGGAGGAAATCGCCCTCGGGTCCAGCCAACTCCAATCCTCCGGGCCCCCGTCGCACGGTCACCCCAAAGCCTGGCCCGAACTCGTAGCGCCCCACTGCCTGAGTGGCGGCCGAATCGGTGAGCACGACAGCTTGTCGCACGCGGGGCACCTCGTACGGCTGGCCCAGCAGCATGGCCGTGATCGCGTCCCCGATTCCAGTCACGACGTCGGACTGGATGTCGCTCAGGATGATGACGGTGACATCACGAGCCAGGAATTGGGTCATTTGCGATGCGTAGCCCGCCGGAATCCGGCCGGTTGGCTGCAGCGCCGCCTCGTGGCCGATCTGCCTGGCCGACCAGCCGTAGGGATACGCCTGTTTCGAAAAGGGGAACAGCCGGTCGCTGCGCACCGCCCTGATCCATCGTAGCAGGTCGCCAGTCGTCGAATAGATTGAACCACTGCCCACCATCCAGCTCAAATCGAATGGCACCGTGCTCTGCAGATAGGCGGGCGGTGGCGCCGGATTGTGGCCCGGCGCCAGCGAGCCCCTCACACTTCGCAGATCACCGGTCGCCGTCATCCCGGCCGGCCCGAGCAGGGCCTGTGCGATGAATTCAGGGTAGGACAGCCCCGAGGCCCGCTCGATGAGCAGCGCCAGCATGGCGTAACCCGAATTGCTGTAGGAGGACCGGGCGCCCGGCGCAAAGTCGAGGGGCTTGGCCCCGACCCAGCGGGCGAACTCGACCAGGGTGATGGCCGACTCCCTCCTCTTCGGGTAATCGGCCTGTACGTAGTAATCCGGAACCCCGGCCGAGTGGGTCAGCAGCTGTTCGATGGTAATCGGAGGCCAGGCCTTGAGTTCAGGCAGATAGCGAGCCACCGAGTCGGTCAGCTTCAGCTTCCCGCGCGCCTGCAAGACCTGAATGGCGGCGGCGGTGAATGACTTGGTCAGCGACCCGATCCCGAAGCGGGTGGCCGGGGTGCTGGGCGCGTCTCCCGGGGCAGTGTAGGCCGAGTCGAGGATGACCGTGCCATTGACCGCCACCAGGATCCGGCCGCTGAAGTCCCTCATCTGAGTGAGCGGCCGCATGTATTCGGAGAGATGCGCCGGCAGCGACGCGATGGCCGCCGGTGTCTGGGCAGACGCTGCCGTGGTCCCGAAGCCCAGCAGCAGCCCGAGCGCGAGGAAGCATCGGACCGAGCGAGTGAGTCGCCGGTCCTGAGCCATATTGGTGGGCATGCTATCAGGCCTTTCGTGAATGATTGCGGAGGATGCGACGACGCCGTACGACGACGAAGTAGGGGAGTTTCGCTGCAGCAGCCTCGTCCCAGCCTATGCCGGACAATTCACCAGCCAGTGTGCCCATCGGTTGATCAAGGGGGGAATCGGACACAACCTGCCGCAGGAGGCGCCGCAGGCGTTCGTCGATCCGGTGGTAGAGGTGGATGGGTTGTCGTCGTTGGTCGTTGGTCGTTGGTCGTTGGTCATTGGTGACTCCCCAGCAGAAGCCTGGCCGGTGACCACGGACCGACCACCGGCCGCTCTTTCACCACCGGCAGAGCGCCGCTGGCGTGGACTCTGGCGCCCCCCGAAAAGGCGTGGTTAATTGAACGACGGCCGCCACTGATTTCCTGCCCTGGTGCCGGACCTCACAGCCTGTCTCGTGTTCATCCCCGCTTGATGGGAAGGGATTCCGGATGGCATCTGCGCCGCTCCCGGTCCGCCGCCGTTTCGGCGAAACGATGCGCCCCGACGCATGGTGGGTCCAGCCCGCAGTCGTTTTCCTCATCCTCAGCGGCTTCCTCGGCTATGCCAATTGGGCGGCCTGGCAGGGCGCGCACTACAGTTTCGGCAACTACCTCTCGCCGTTCTATTCGCCAGAACTCTGGGGCAACTCGCCACATGCGTGGTTCGGACCCCCGCCGACCTGGTGGCCGGCCTGGCTGGTCTTCTCGCCGGCCCTGATCATCCTGCCCTTCCCCGGCCTGTTTCGGGTCACCTGTTACTACTATCGCGGCGCCTATTACAAGGCGTTCTGGGCCGACCCGCCGTCCTGCGCTGTCGGAGAACCCCGCAAGCGCTATTGGGGCGAAGCATCATTCCCGCTCATCCTGCAGAACATCCATCGCTACTTCCTGTACGTGGCGCTGCTTTTCCTGCTGGTGCTGGCTTCCGATGTCTACAAGGCCCTCTGGTTTGCCGATGCGGCCACGGGGCAGGTCGGGTTCGGCGTCGGCGTCGGCACCATCGTGCTGGCGGTCAACCTGACGTTCCTGGGCTGCTATACCCTTGGCTGTCATTCGCTGCGCCACGTCATCGGCGGGTACAAGGACCGGTTGTCCGGCGCGCCGGTGCGCCGCAAGGCGTATGACTGCGCCAGCTGCCTCAACCGGGGCCACATGCGCTGGGCCTGGATGAGCCTCTTCTCTGTCATGTTCGCGGATATCTACATTCGCCTCTGCTCCATGGGCATCTGGACCGACCTCCGCCTCTTCTGAGCTCACCCGACTGATGGCTGACTACCAGACCTTCGAGCACGACGTACTCGTCATCGGCGCCGGCGGCGCCGGCCTTCGTGCCGCCATCGCCGCCCGGGCCGCGGGGGTCTCGGTCGGCCTGGTCTGCAAATCCCTGCTCGGCAAGGCCCACACCGTCATGGCCGAGGGTGGAGTCGCGGCGGCGCTGGGCAATGTGGACGACCGGGACAGCTGGCAGGTCCATTTCGCCGATACGATGCGGGGCGGCCAGTATCTCAATAACTGGCGGATGGCCGAGCTGCACGCCAGGGAAGCGCCTGACCGGGTGCGGGAACTCGAGGGATGGGGCGCCACCTTCGACCGGACGCCCGACGGCAGGATCCTGCAGCGTAACTTCGGCGGTCACAAATATCCTCGCCTGGCCCACGTGGGCGACCGCACCGGCCTCGAAATGATCCGGACTCTGCAGGACCACGCGGTCCACCAGGGGATCGACATCCACATGGAGTGCACCATTCTCCGGCTGTTCACCGACGGCACCCGGATCACCGGCGCCTTTGGCTACGACCGGGAGCGGGGCCGCTTCCGGGTCTATCAGTGCAAGGCCATCGTGCTGGCCACCGGGGGCGTCGGACGGGCCTTTTCCATCACCAGCAACAGCTGGGAATACACCGGCGACGGACATGCCCTGGCCTATCGGGCCGGCGCCGCGCTGCAGGACATGGAGTTCGTCCAGTTCCACCCGACCGGAATGGTCTGGCCGCCCAGTGTCCGCGGCATCCTGGTGACCGAAGGCGTCCGCGGCGAGGGAGGCGTTCTGCGC
>JBEPVA010000207.1:0-6840 GCA_041691295.1 Gemmatimonadota bacterium | reverse complement strand
AAGGCTTCGTCGAACACCTCGTGGCCCAGGATCTTCTCGCGCAGCAGGAAGAGCCCGTTGCCCGGCTTGATGTAAGCCAGGATGCCGAGGTTGTTGTTGGTCCGGTAGATGTTGGCATACGTCATGATCGGCTGCGCGTTGGGGCCAATGTCGTTGGCCGCCGTGAACCGCGATTCGCCGATCCGGCGCTTGGTGTCATCCCGGTTGAAGTAGCCGGTCTCGGAATAGATGTTGATGAAGGTATTGAACCCTTCATCCATCCAGGCGTAGCGCCGCTCATCGCTGCCAACCATCATCGGGTACCACATGTGCCCGATCTCATGGGTGACGACGCTGTACAGCCCCTCCTTGGAATCATTCTGGGTTTCCATGGCCACCATCGGGTACTCCATTCCCGAGACCGGACCTTCGACGGCCGAGATCTGCGGGTAGGCGTACTGGAACCACTTGGTGGAATACTCCTGGATCGAGAACCGGGACATATCCGCGGCGTCCTTCCAGGTGGCCGTGGCCGTTGCCCGATAATAGGCTTGAGCCAGGATTCCCTTCCAGCCGGAGGCATCCCAGAGGTATTCAGGGCTGGCGCACCACGCCACGTCACGGACGTTGCTGGCCTTGAACTTCCAGGTCAGCATCCCGTCCTTCTTCGGGCGGGCAGCACCGCTGGTCAGTTCGTCCGCGGTGACGATGTGGGTGATCGAATCCGATTTGACCGCCGCAGCCAGCCGGCTGCGCTGGGTGGCGGTGAGGACCTCAAGCGGATTCTGCACCGTACCGCTGCCGGCGACGATGTAGCCGGCTGGCAGGGTGATCTGGTAATCGATATCGCCATACTCGAGGTAGAACTCGCCCTGGCCCAGGTACTGGAGGGTATTCCAGCCGTGAACGTCGTCGTAGACCGCCATCCGCGGGTACCACTGGGCCAGCTCGTAGAGCGGACCATCCCGGCCCATCCGATCGCCGCCGTGCTCCGGGATGTTGAAGTGATAGGTCAGTTCGAGCGTAGTGGTCTGGCCGGGCGCCACCGGCGTCGGCAGCGTCACTTCCATCATCGTGTCGTCCACCCGGGTCTTCACGGACTGGCCCCGCGCGGGCGGCATCACAACCGGCCGTGGCTTTTTGCCCAGGAACGCGGCCGAAGGGCCTCCTCGGCTGAGCTGGTCAAACCGCTCGATGGTAAATCCGCCCTGGAATCCGGCGCCGCCGAACCGGCTCTCGGACGCGTTGAGCAGCGAGCCGACGCTGCCGGGCTTGAACAGGTTCTGATCGAGCTGCATCCACAGCACGCCCAGGGTGTCCGGCGAGTTGTTGGTGTAGCGGATGGTGACCGACCCGCTCAGCGTCCTGGCCGCGGTATCCAGTGTGGCGGTAATGCTATAGTCGGCCCGCTGCTGCCAGTACTTGCGTCCGGGGGCGCCGTTGGCCTCACGGATGTCGTTCGGCGCCGCCAGCTCGACCGGCTGCCAGATCCCGTCATCGGTGACCGGAACCACCTTGGTCGGCGGGGCAGGGGGCTGGGCCGGCTTGGCGGGGCCGATGGGCGCGGGAGTCGGGGGAGCCGGTGGATTCTGGGCGGCCAGAGGAGCGGCGACGAGCAGTGCGAACAGCAGAGCGAAACGCATCGAACCCTGGGAGTTTAGGAAGACGGGACTAGACTGGTCCCCCGGACGGAGCGGGAGGACGGGAGTTTCGGTGTGTTCGAAATCTGGACAGGAGCGGGACTGCAAACCGGGAAGCCGCAAAGTCGCCAAGATGCAACGAAAACCCGGGCGATTCGATATTTGTTTTTCGCGTCTCCGCGGCGCGATGCAGCTTTTCGGGACTACAGTTTGGGGAGAGTGACGCCCTTCTGCCCCTGGTACTTGCCCTTCTTGTCCTTGTAGCTGATCTCGCAGATGTCGTCAGCATCCGCCTCGAAGAACAGCACCTGACAGATCCCCTCGTTGGCGTAGATCTTGGCGGGGAGCGGCGTGGTGTTGCTGATCTCGAGGGTCACGTGGCCTTCCCACTCCGGCTCGAACGGCGTCACGTTGGTAATGATGCCGCAGCGGGCGTAGGTCGATTTGCCGACGCAAACCGTGAGCACATTGCGCGGAATCCGGAAGTACTCGACCGACCGGGCCAGGGCAAAGCTGTTGGGCGGCACGATGCAGACATCGCCGGTGAATTCCACGAAGCTGTTGGAGTCGAAATGCTTGGGATCGACGATGGCGGAGAGCACGTTGGTGAAGATCTTGAATTCCGGCGCCACCCGCATGTCGTAGCCGTAGGACGAGACCCCGTATGAGATGCCACCGGCCCGCACCTGGTTGTCGGTGAACGGCTCGATCATCCCGTGTTCGGTGGCCATCCGGCGGATCCAGCGATCGGACTTGATAGACATCGTATCTTGGGCTGGGAAATGGAGCGGCAAATATAACCCGGCCGCGTTCCGGCGGTGGTGGCCAGATTGGGGACCCGCTGACCGGCAATTCAGGGCCAGTCGGGTTGACTGGGAGAGAGGCACCGTTAGTTTTTGCGGCTGCTGGTAAAGCCTGTCAGGAGAACCGCTTCCGCATGCTCAAACCGTACATCCCGGTCCTGTTCATCATTGGGCTCTCGATCGTCAACGCGATCGGGATGCTGGCCACGTCGGCCGCGATGTCCTGGCTGCTCAAGACCCGCCGCAAGACCCCCATCAAGCTCGCCCCCTACGAATCCGGCATGCCGGTACTCGGCGATGCCCGCGAGCGCTTCTCGGTCAAGTTCTACCTGGTCGCGGTGCTCTTCATTGTATTCGACATCGACGTGGTGTTTCTGTACCCCTGGGGCGTCGCCTTTCATCAGTTGACCGCCATGCGCGGCTTTCTCTTCCTCGAGATGCTGGCGTTCGTGCTGCTGATGGTGGTGGCGTATCTCTACGTCTGGAAGCGGAAGGCGTTCGAATGGGACTGACTCTACCGCCTGAAACTGGTTCCGCCGGCGAGATTTCAGATGCCAGCGCCAACTTCATGGTCACCAGGCTCTCTGAGCTGCTCAACTGGGGCCGCACCCGCTCGATCTGGCCGATGCCCTTCGGTACGGCCTGCTGCGCCATCGAGTTCATGGCCACGGCCGCCAGCCGCTTCGACATTGCCCGGTTCGGCATGGAGCGCCAGGCCTTTTCACCCCGCCAGGCCGATGTGCTGATCTGCGCCGGCCGGCTGCCCTTCAAGCTGGCCCCGGTCATCCGGCGGGTCTGGGACCAGATGCCGCAGCCCAAATGGTCGATCTCGATGGGCGCCTGCGCCTCCTCCGGCGGCATCTTCGATACCTACACGATGGTGCAGGGCATCGACACGATCATTCCGGTCGATATCTATGTTCCCGGTTGTCCGCCGCGCCCGGAAGGGCTGCTGTACGGCATCCTGCTGCTCCAGAAGAAGATCTCCGGCGAACGGTTCACCGATTTCGAACTCCGCCGCGAACAGGGCTTGGGCCCCGATGGCCTGTTCCTGCCGCCGCAGACCATCAACGAGATATCGGAGCCGTTCGGCAACTCGGTGCAGCAGACGAGGTCAGCATGAGCGAAGCGTATGCGGACCTCGTCCCGAGCGCCGCAGGCGCACGAGGTCTATGGAAGGGCGAAGCCTTTGCTGACCTCGCCCCGAGCATGAACGTGCGAGGGACCCCATGACCGCAACCGCCGTCGCAGCTGACGCGGGCGCCCAATCGGCTGAGGCTCTAAAGTCGAAGTTCGGTTCCGCGGTCACCCGGGTCTGGCAGTCCTGCGGCGATTCGATCGTCCACGTTTCTGGCCAGCGGGCCCACGAGATGCTGGCCTGGCTGCGCGACGACCGGTCCCAGCACTTCAATTATCTGGTCGACATCACCGCGGTGGAGTACCGTGACCCCGAACGCGACCTCGAAGTGGTCTACAATCTCCGTTCGATCGACCGCAAGGCCGAGCTGCGGATCAAGATCGACCTGGTCAAGACCGGGGTGCTCGAGGTCGATTCGGTCTATGATCTCTGGCGCGGCGCCGACTGGCTGGAGCGCGAGGTCTACGACATGTTTGGCATCTCCTTCACTGGGCATCCGGACCTCCGCCGGATCCTGATGTGGGAGACCTACGCCGAAGGCTATCCGCTCCGCAAGGATTTCCCGCTGCGGGGTCACTTCAGCCGCGCCGAGCAGACCCGCCAGGCGCTGGCCGCCAATCCCGAAGCGCATTACAGCCTCGAGGAACTCTCCATCGCTGAAGCCTACGGCGAGCTGCCCGCCGATGTTCGCGAGCGGCTTAACCAGGGCAAGCGGGGCCTGGTCGAATGAGCGCCCGCACCGTTTCCATGGACCTGGCCACTACCGGCGTCGATGCCATGGGCCAGCCGATCCGCCTCCCCCTCACCATCAAACCCAGCCGCACCGAGGACAACCTCGGCGACGAGCATATGCTGCTCAATATCGGGCCGCAGCATCCCGCCACCCATGGGGTGCTGCGCCTGGTGGTGGAGCTCGACGGCGAGACGGTGCTCCGGGTCATTCCGCACGTCGGCTATCTGCACAGTGGCTTCGAGAAGCTGGGCGAGTATCGGCACTACAACCAGATCGTGCCACTGACCGACCGGACCGATTACCTGTCCCCGATGGCCAACAACGTCTGCCTGGCGCTGGCGGTCGAAAAGCTGATGGGAATCGAGATCACCGAACGCTGCCGGGTGCTGCGGGTCATGGCCTGCGAGATGAGCCGGATCATTTCCCATTTGGTCTGGCTGGGCACCACCGGTATCGACATCGGCGCCTTTACCCCGTTCCTCTGGCTGTTCCAGCAGCGCGAGCGGATCTACAACCTGCAGGAAGCCTGGACCGGCGCCCGGATGACCACCAGCCTGACCCGGGTCGGTGGCCTGATGGCGGACATTCCCGAGGGCTGGGAAAATGGGCTGCGCGACTTCTGCCGGACCTTTCCCAAGGTCCTCAAGGAAGTCGACACCATGTTCACCCGGAACGCGATCTGGTGTGGTCGCAACCAGGGGGTCGGTGCCATCTCCGCCGAAGAGGCGATCAACTACTCGCTGTCGGGCCCGATGCTGCGGTCGTCCGGTGTGGCGTACGATGTCCGCAAGGACCGGCCGTACCTCGGCTATGAGGACTATACCTTCGACGTGCCGGTCGGCGAGCATGGCGACAACTACGATCGCTACCTGATCCGGCTCGAGGAAATGTTCCAGTCCACCCGGATCCTGGAGCAGGCCCTCGACAAGCTCAAGCCGGGCCCGATCAACGTCGACGACCCCCGCGTGATCCTGCCGCCCAAGTCCAGGGCCATGAGTGACATGGAAGCGATGATCTTCCATTTCAAGCAGGTCATGGAGGGAGTGCCGGCGCCGATCGGGGAAGCCTACCTGGGGATCGAGAACCCCAAAGGCGAGCTGGGCTACTACTTCGTGTCTGATGGCACCGCCAAGCCGGTGCGGTGGCGGATCCGTCCCCCTTCCTTTATTAACCTCGCGGCGCTGCCCACCCTGTGCGAGGGGGCGCTGCTGTCCGACGTCATCGCCATCAACGCCAGCGTGGACATCGTGATGGGAGAGATCGACCGGTGAACACCAAGACCGTGCCAGGAGGCCCCGTGGGGCCGACCCCTGGGTCGCCCGGCCATGCTCAGAGCTATGCCCCGGTATTCGTCGGAGAGACGCGCGCCAG
Source organism: Gemmatimonadota bacterium (assembly GCA_041691295.1). Classification (GTDB taxonomy): domain Bacteria; phylum Gemmatimonadota; class Gemmatimonadetes; order Gemmatimonadales; family GWC2-71-9; genus DATEHG01. The sequence continues at coordinate 1,176 of JBEPVA010000207.1, read as the reverse complement.
GCTCGACGCCCTGTTCCAGAAATATCCCACCAAGCAGGCCTGCCTCCTGCCCGCCCTCTGGATGGTGCAGGAGGCCCGCGGCTGGGTACCGGACGACGGTATTGCTGAAGTGGCCACGGTCCTGGAACTCACTCCCGCGTACGTCCGCGGGGTACTGACCTTCCACACCATGTATCACCAGCACCCGGTGGGCCGGCACTTCATCCAGGTCTGCACCACCTCGCCGTGCAACATGTGCGGCGCCGAAGAGGTGGTCAAAGCGCTGCTGCGGGAAACTGGCTGCAAGGAACTCGGCACCACCAGCCCCGACGGCCGCTTCACGGTCATCGAAACCGAATGCCTCGGCGCCTGCGGCTTCGTGACACCCATGCTGGTCAACGACGACTTCCTCGAGAACGTGACCCCCGAGCGGGTCCCTGGTCTCCTGCAGAGCTACAAGTAATGGGCTATCCGCATCCAAGTCACGCCAAGGAAACCGTGCTCCTGTCGCAGTATTTCGGCGATGCCGGGGCCAGGAGCTACGACGGCTGGATCAAGCGGGGCGGCTACGAGGGATTGAAAAAGGCCCTCGGCATGACACCCGAGGCCATCATCGAGGAGATCAAGGCGTCGGGCCTGCGTGGCCGGGGCGGGGCCGGTTTCCCGACCGGGCTCAAGTGGTCATTCATGCCGAAGAACGACGGCAAGGCCCACTACCTCTGCTGCAACGCCGACGAATCCGAGCCCGGCACCTTCAAGGACCGGGAGATCATGCGCTGGACCCCGCACGCGCTGATCGAAGGCTGCGCGCTGGCCTCCTACGCCATCGGGGCCGAGACCTGCTACATCTACATCCGCGGTGAATTCACCGAGCCGTGGAAGGTGATGGAAAAGGCGGTGGCCGAGGCCTATGCCGCCGGCGCGGTCGGCGCCAATGCGTTCGGCAGCGGCAAGCGGATCGACATCGTGCTGCACCGCGGGGCCGGAGCGTACATCTGCGGTGAAGAGACCGCCCTGATGAATTCCCTCGAGGGCAAGCGGGGCAACCCCCGGATCAAGCCGCCATTTCCGGCGGCCGCGGGACTGTTCGGTCTGCCGACCACCATCAATAATGTCGAGACCCTGGTCGCCGCCCCCCAAATCCTGATGCGGGGCGCCCCCGGGTACAAGGCGCGGTGCCGGGGCCAGCCCAAGAGT
>JBEPVA010000206.1:0-6842 GCA_041691295.1 Gemmatimonadota bacterium | reverse complement strand
CAGGACCAAGGCCCAGTTTCCCGACCGGCCCCGCTTCCTCGGATACGCTTCCCGCGCCATGCGCGGCCTGATCATCGACTACGCCCGGCGCCGCAAGGCCACCAAGCGGGGCGGGGAATTTCAGCTGCTGCCACTCGAGGAGGAGCGGGCCCAGGAACGAGCGTCGGAAGGCACCGACCTCGATGAGCTGGGTGAAGCAATCGATCAGCTGGCCACGGTCGATCACCGGCTGGCCGAGCTGGTCGACCTGCACTTCTTCTGCGGGCTGACCTTTACCGAAATCGCCTCGCTCCGCGAGGTGAGTCTTCGGACGGTGCTGCGCGACTGGCGCAAGGCGCGGCTGGTACTGCACCGGGAGCTGCGCAAGTCGGGTCCTGATGATGCTGAGGACGCCGAGGTGTCATGATCACCCGGCCAATTCCGATCTTGATGTGAGCCCGCTCACCTTCCGCCACCTCCCGCAGGCCACCTGAATGCCTCGTTTCAGCAAGGAAAACTGGCCCCATCTGAGTCCCCTGCTCGATGAAGCGCTCGAGCTGGAGCCGGAGGCGCGGGCGGCCTGGCTGGAGCGGCACCGGGTCTCGCACCCTTCGCTGGCGGTGGAGCTCGAGGCGCTGCTGGGCAGTGAGGACGAACTGGAACGCGAGGGATTCCTCAGTCCTGCCGAGGCGCCGGTTATTCCGCCGGTCTCGACGCTGGTGGGTCAGCGGCTCGGGGCCTACGTGCTCGAACGGCCGATCGGGCAGGGCGGGATGGGTTCAGTCTGGCTGGCCCGGCGGAGTGATGGCCGGTTCGAAGGTGCCGTCGCCATCAAGTTTCTCAGCCTGGCCGTGGCGGGTCCGGCGGGAGAGGCGCGATTCCGGCGCGAAGGGAGTGTGCTGGCACGGCTGACCCATCCCAACATCGCGCGGCTGCTCGATGCGGGCGTGAGTCCCGAGGGCCAGCCCTACCTGGTGCTCGAGCATGTCGATGGCTTGCCGATTGATCAATGGTGCGATCAGCGCCGGCTCCCGGTCGAGGCCCGGCTCAAGTTGTTCCTGCAGGTGCTGGACGCCGTGGCGCACGCCCATTCCAATCTGATCGTCCACCGCGACCTCAAGCCGGCCAACATCCTGGTGACGCCTGAGGGCACCGTGAAGCTGCTGGACTTCGGCATTGCCAAGCTGCTGGAGGATGGGGCCGGGGGACGCAGCGTACTCACCGCGTCCCACGAGGCGGTGCTGACCTTCGAGTACGCCGCCCCTGAGCAGATCCAGGGCGATCCCATTTCCACCGCCACCGATGTCTACAGCCTCGGCGTGCTGCTGTACGAGCTCCTGGCTGGTCAGCATCCGACCAGCCAGGGATGCGTCACTCCCGCCGAGCATGTGCGGGCCATCCTGGAAACCAATCCGGCAATTCTGTCCCGGGTGGTGGGGCCGAGCGGCACCCGGAGCAGTGAAGAGGCGATCCGTCTGGCCGCCGCGCGTGATGCTTCCCCTGATCGGCTACGGCGCTGGTACACCGGTGATCTCGACAACATCCTGTCCAAGGCGCTGCGGAAGAATCCATTCGAGCGTTATCCGACGGTGACCGCCTTTGGCGATGATCTCAGCCGCTACCTCGGCCACGAGCCGGTGCTGGCCCGGCCGGACGCCTGGACCTACCGAGCCGCCAAGTTCATCCGGCGGCACCGTGGCTCGGTGAGCAGCGCGGTGCTGGTCGCCATTCTGCTGGTGGCGGCCGCGGTGATGACCACCTTCCAGGCCCGCGAAGCCAGGCGGCAGCGTGACGTGGCGGTGCAGCAACTCACCCGAAGCCGGGCGATGAACGCGGTGCAGCGGGTGCTGGCCGGTGACTCGCGCGGGGCGAATGGCCGGGAGCTGACTTCGCCGGAGCGGATCGCGCTGGCCACCACGGTGCTGCAGCAGGAGTTCCAGCACGAGCCCTGGCTGGTGGCGGAGGTCATGGCGGATCTCTCGGGCAGCTTCTACGAGACCGGTGACCGGGTGACCCAGCGTAACATTCTGGGCCAGGCGCAGCAGCTGGCCCGGGATAGCCGCAGCGACCCGCAGCTCGCCCTGGCCGCCTGCATCCGGGTCTACAGCTTTGCCTACGATGACATGTTCGACTCGGCCCATGTCGATCTGGCCGAAGCCAAGGCCGCCATGGCCCGGTCCATCGACCTCCCGATCGAGATCCAGGCGACCTGCCTCGATGGCGAGTCGACCCTGCTGGTGGCGGAAGGGCACGCCGATTCGGCGGTGCCGTTGATGGCCCGGGCGGTCGCGCTGGCTGGCTCCGATCGAACGACGGGACCGCCCGATGTCACCTACATCGGCCAGCTGCTCAACGACTACGCCAATGCGTTGCGGGTCAGTGGTCGGACCCGCGAGGCCAGCCAGTACCAGATCCAGATGATCGCGACGATGGACTCGGCCGGCTACGCCGAGACCGACGTGCTGCCGCACGCGATGACCTTTCTGGTCGCTTCACTCAACGAACTGGGGGAGTTTGGGGTCGAGGATTCGATCCTCCATGCGTTCGTGCACCGCATGGAGGTGCGACGTGGGGCGGGGCAGGTTACCCCGATCCTGGCATTTCTGTACGGGACAGCCCGGTTCCGGGTGGGGGAAATCGACTCGGCCGACCTCTGGATGACCCGGGCGCTGCGGGACACTTCGGCCACTGGACCATGGAGCACCACCTGGGCTCCGCCGGCCATGGCGGAACTGCGGCTGGCGCAACAGCGGCCTGCAGAGGCCCGGGTCGAGATGAAGCTGGTGCAGGACAGTACCGGGGCCTTTGCGTACCGGTACGAACATCTGAACTCCTGGCTGCGTTACGAACAGCACGACCCGGCCGGTGGCTCGGCGCGGCTGGAAGCCGCCATCGGCCGGCTGACCAACTCTGGAGTCGCCGTGGCACCCCGGCTGGCGCCGCTGCTCATCACTGCGGGTCAGTGGCGTCTCGCCGCCGGCGATCCGATCGCCGCCGACTCACTGGCCCGTGGGGCCGTGGCTGCGGCTGCGGTCGATTCACTGTCACTGACCCGGAGTGGCCTGGTGGGACGGGCGGAACTGGTGTCGGCCCACGCCATGATCGCGGCGAAGAACCTCCCCGCGGCCAGGGCCGCCGCCGGCCGGGCCGTCGTGGCGCTCGGCAACGGTCTGGGGCCCGACAGCCCGTGGACCCGCCAGGCCCAGGCGTTGAGGGATTCGCTGGGGAAGTGAGTGGCGAGACGAGAGACGAGAGACGAGAGTCGAGAGGCGAGAGACAAGGGTCGAGCGTCGAGGGACGGGGGTCGAAGGGAAGGATGCGAATGCCCGCGACCCGCCATTCGTGACTAGCATTCCTGATGGCCTCCTTCCCCACCCACATGATCCTCGGTGCTGCCCTCGGCACTGGTGTTGCCCGCCCGCCGCAACGAGGCCGAGTGCTGCTGCTCGGCGCCGCCTGTGCCGCGCTGCCGGACATCGACGCCATCGGCTACTGGCTCGGGGTGCCGTACGGTTCGCTGTTTGGCCACCGTGGTTTTACCCACTCACTCGTCTTTGCCGTCCTGCTGGTCACGGCCGTCGTGGTTGCGGTGGGTCGACGCGGTATCGGTGGCACTTCGGCGTCCTGGCTGTGGGCTTACCTGTTCGTGGCCACTGCCTCGCACGGATTCCTCGACGCCATGACCGACGGTGGAATGGGCGTGGCGTTTTTCTCGCCGTTCGCCAGCCAGCGCTACTTCTTCCCCTGGCGTCCGATCGCGGTGTCTCCCATTGGTATCCAGCGTTTCTTCTCGGCCCGGGGCGTCATGATCATTGCCAGCGAGGCGGTCTGGGTCTGGCTGCCGGCGGCGGGCATTGCGTATCTCGGCGGAGTGATGCGGAGGCGGGCGGTCGGGGGTCTAAAGTCTGGAGTCGAGAGTCGAGAGTCGAGAGACTAGGGTCGAGGGACGGGAACAGCGAACAGAGAAAGGCGAACAGCGAACAGGAACTGCTGACTGCAGTCGGGGGGCGAGGGTCGCGAAAAGAGAACAGCGAACAGCGAAAGGCGAACAGGAACCGCTAACTGCAGTCGAGAGACGAGAGACACGATTCGAAATGTGAAATAGTCCCGATTGACAATCCTTCCAACTTCGGACTTTCCGCCCGTCCGCCCGTCCGCCCGCCCGCCCGACGCTCACCGCGGCAGCGAGTAGACGATCAGCCGAGGTTCGGGACTCTTGAGATTCCAGGTCTTGGCGTCCATTCCCACCGCCACGGCGATGTACTGCCGTCCTCCGCGGGTATAGCTGATCACGCCGCCGCCGATGGGCGCTCCGGTCGAGTCGCGGAACTTCACCGAACCGTCCGCTCCGTCGAACCCGTAGAAGTTGCCGGCCAGATCTCCGGTCATGACCACTCCCCCGCCGGTGGACAGCACTCCAGCCACCAGGGGCGTGGGGGCATCGAACCGCCAGAGCACCTGGCCGTTGTCGGCGTCGAGCGCGGTGAGTGCGCCACGACGAGTGCCGTCCGGCACACCGAACGGATGAGTGAGCTGGGAGGATCCGGTCCAGGGCAGGGCATCCTTTCCCTTCAGATCGCCGGGCGGGCCGACCTTGATGGTGGTGCACCACTCGACCGAGTTGACGTAGAGTGCGTTGCGCGGCGGGGCATAGCTGACCCCGTTCCACTCGACACCGCCATTCACTCCCGGGCAGAAGCGGGTACCCTCGGCGGTGAGCGGGGCGTCCACATTCTCGATCTTCGTCACGGCGGTCCGGAACCGCTGCTCGCCACTGGACCGGTCAATGCCGTAAACGTGGCCGTCCTTTCCCGCCGCGATGATCAGCTGGCCATTCCTGGCCGTCGCGATCAGGGCCGGTGCCGCCGAGACGTCCCAGTCGTGCTGATCATTCCGGACCAGCTGATGGGCCGCGCGGAATGCTCCGGTCCGGCTGTCCAGTTCAACAATGGACGTGGTGTAGTTGTTGTTGCCGGGCCGAAGGTCCGGCAGGAAATCGGGGCCCGCGTTGCCGGTGGGAATGAACAGGGACTGGCTGAGGGTATCGAGAGCGTAGGATGTCCAGGTAGCGCCACCGGCTCGCGGCACGATTTCAGTGCTGGCCGGCCAGCTCGCTGCTGCAGGCCCGGACTTGGCAACCAGCGGAGTGGTCCAGACCACGCCGCCAGTGGCCGCGTCGAGCGCCATCATCCGCCCCACCACCCCGAAATTGTCACCACCGGCATTGCCGATGTAGACCAGTCCGCCCCAGGCAATCGGCGCGGCGGGGAAGGTTTCTCCCCTGGAAACATCTCCGGCCACCACATTCCAGACCTCCTCACCCGAGGCCGCGTCGAGGGCATAGACCCGACCGTCGTTGGCCCCGCGAAACAGCCGGCCGTTGCTGTAGCCGACTCCACGATTGACCTTGAGGTCGAAATCGGGACTCGGGTCATAGGCATAGCGATGGGTCCAGCGGATGGCGCAGCTCTCGGCATCGAGCGCGACCGTCGTGGTCGCGGTGGTCAGGAAGATGGTGCCACCGACTTCGATGGGACCGGTCTGCAGGTTGGCCCGCTCGCCGAGTGGTGCTTCGCAGACCCGCCGGAGGGAGCCCACATTGGCCGGAGTGATGGCGGTGGCCGGCGCGAATCGATCTCCCCGGAGGGTCCGATTGTACGCCGGCCAGTCCTCGTTGTGCGATCCAGGCTGGCCGGCGGAACCCGGGTCGCCGAAGGCAGGACCGCGGACCGGCGCGCTCTCTCCCCGGGCCTTGGGCACCGACGCGGATTTGAGGAAGTGGAGCTGGGCGCAGCCCGCTACCAGCGCGAGGGAGGCGCCCAGGTTGATGATTGCTCGTCTCGCGACCATGGTGTGATTCCCATTGTATGCACGCAAAAGGCGCAACCTCTCATGCTTCGAGAGCGTTGCGCCTTCATCCTGGAGGCCCGGCTTCGGCACTCACGACAAGGCGGGCCGATCCGGTATGCCGGCCCGGGAGGATCTTAGCGGGGTTCTGCTTGCGGCGCTTGGGTCGCGGGTCAAGGGACGCGAACAGCGAACAGGAACTACTAACTGCTAACTACTAACTGCTCAGTGCAGTCGGGGGTCGAGAGTCGAGAGTCGAGGTTCCAGAGTCTAAAGTCGGATCCGGCACACCCAATCGGCCACGCCCAGAATTCGGTCGTGGCATTCGGGTGGAACGGATTCCTTCATGGCACCTTCATGACTCCCTTAATTGTCCATGGTTCGGGTTTGCCCGGCCGAATGTCACTCCTTGCGCGACCCCGGCCCATCGTGGAGTATCAGTATGTCAGTAGCGGCCAGATCGGCCGTCGTTACTATCTGTCCCGCAGCTCCGGGCCCTGGCGTTCGAATTGCCTTCAGTCCAGCGCTCCCTGCCTGCCATCTGTCCAACCCGCCTGACCCGGAGTCCGACCATGACCTCCACCATGAAGCCGAGTGGCAACGCCACACTGCCCACCTCGGCGCCCGCCGCCAAGCTGAAGATCCCGATCCGGGCCCGGTACGACAACTGGATCGGTGGCGAATTCGCTCCACCGGCCCGGGGACAGTACTTCTCGAATCCCACCCCGATCACCGGCCAGCACCTCTGCGATGTGGCCCGCTCCACCCACGAAGATGTCGACAAGGCGCTGGACGCCGCCCACGCCGCGGCGCTCAGCTGGAACACTACCTCCCCGACCTACCGCGCCAATATCCTCAATCGGATTGCCGACCGGCTGGAGCAGAATCTCGAGTCGATGGCACTGATCGAGACCATCGACAACGGCAAGCCGATCCGCGAGACCATGGCAGCGGACATGCCGCTGGCGGTCGATCACTTCCGGTACTTCGCCGGGGCCATCCGGGCCCAGGAGGGC
>JBEPVA010000205.1:0-6930 GCA_041691295.1 Gemmatimonadota bacterium | reverse complement strand
CCGTCTCGGCGCCATCGTCGGTGACGAACACCTCGCCGTGCTGAAACGGCGACATGGTGCCCGGATCGACGTTGATATACGGATCGAACTTCTGCATCGTCACGGTCAGGCCGCGTTCGACCAGCAACCGGCCCAGCGACGCCGCCGCGATGCCTTTGCCGAGCGACGAAACCACGCCGCCGGTGACGAAGATGTACTTGGTGCTGGAACTCGACTGGGACGGCGTCATGGAATCACCTCGCGGGAGCGTACCAATGCGCCTCGGCCCGGCGCAGGTCTTCTGGAGTATCGATACCGGGCAGCGCGGCTTCAGCCAGCCGGGCCACCCCAATGGTCATTCCGTCCTGCAATGCCCGAAGCTGCTCGAGCTTCTCGGCCAGCTCAGCGGATGAGGGCGGCAGCGCCACCCAGCGTGCCAGCGCGGCCCGTGAGTAGGCGTAGACGCCCAGGTGCTGCCAGTAGAGCCCGTCGGCCGGATCGGACGCGTCCCGTCGAAACGGGATCACCGCACGAGAAAAATAGAGCGCCCGCCCTAGATGATCCGTGACCACCTTGACCCGGGCCGGGTCATCGACCAGTTCGAGCTCAAGCGGCGCGGCCGCCGTGCCGACCTGATCTCCAGCGGCGACCCGCGCCAGTGATCCTGCCAACGCTTCGCGAGTGACGAACGGCTCGTCCCCCTGAATATTCAGGATGGTGTCAAAACCGGAGAACTCCGCCTGATTGGCCACCTCGGCCACGCGTTCAGTGCCAGTCAGGTGCCGGTCGTGGGTCATGACCGCCTCGATGCCGATGGCTGCCACCGCTCTGGCGATATCGGTCGAGTCAGTGGCCACGACCAGCCGGTCAACCACATGGTGCCCACGAACTCGCTCGGCCACCCGGTTGACGAGTGGCTCACCGGCCAGGAGTTGCAGAGGCTTGTGGGGTAGTCTTGTGGAGCCGAGTCGTGCGGGGATCACACCGAGGACGGGCATCAACCAACGTAATAAGGTTCGGCCGAAGTGTCAAAACTCATGCCTGAGAGAAATGGAGCTACGGGCAATAACTGTAACTTACTGTTTTACAATGAGTTGCAGGCATTGCTCAGATCAGTGCAGAGGCGGTTCCGTGGGGATTAGATGCCCGTGCTAGGGTGAGAAAGTTCTGGAGCAGTTCCCGCCCCTGATCGGTGGCGATCGACTCTGGATGGAACTGGACGCCGTGAATCGGGAGCTGGCGGTGCGCGAGGCCCATAATTTCAGTCCCGGCAGGACGGTCTCCCGACCAGGCCGTGACCTCAAGCTCCACTGGAAGGTCAAGCGGTGACACAACCAGCGAGTGGTATCGCATAACCGTGAGGGGATTGAGAAGGCCCGTGAACAGTCCGGTATCAGCATGCCGGATGGCGGTGGTCTTGCCATGCATCAGCCGGTCGGCCCTGAGCACAGTGCCACCGAACGCCTCGCCGATGGCCTGGTGGCCGAGGCAGACACCCAGCAGCGGGATCCGTGCGGCGGCAGCGGCCCGGACCAGCGGCACCGAGATACCAGCGTTGACCGGCGTGCCAGGCCCGGGAGAGATGACAATGGCATCGGGATCCAGTGCCAGCACCTGGTCTACCGTGAGCGCATCGTTGCGGTGGACGATTGGTTCAGCGCCCAAGTCACCGAAATATTGGACCAGGTTGTAGGTAAAGCTGTCGTAGTTATCGAGTACCAGCAGCATGCGCTTACGGGGTCGACGTGGTGGCCGCCGGTTTCGGCACTCGCGGCCTGGGCGGTTTTGGCGCCGGGACTGGCTTAACAGACTTGATGGCCGAGCCCGCCTTGCGGAGCGCCGCTTCGGTCAGCGAATCCGCCATCTTTTCCGTGGCGGTCTGCATCGAATCGCTCATCCGTTCGGCCGCGTCACTGAGCGAGTCGCGAATGGCCTCTCGGATCGAGTCCCGAACTTCCTTGATCGAGTCGTTCACCGCCTGGGCCGAATCCGACTCGTCGCTGATCTTGAAGTCGTTGCCGTTCAGCTTGAACGACGTGCGCTGAATTCCCTCGATGGCTTTTTGGGGCAGCAGCAGCGCAAAGGTGTCTGAGCTGCCACGGATGGCCACCCGGCCGAACGGCATGAGGGTCTGGCCAGCGGTGTCAGCACTGGTCTGGCAGCGGAAGCTGGACTTCTTGTCGGTCTGATCCACCTTGTCAGCGGTGAGGATACAGTTGGCCAGGCTGCCACGGAGCGAATCGGCCATCTTCAGCACCACGGTCACGCCAGAAATGTGGTGGGGGTCGTTCCGGAGCAGCACCACGCGCGAGATTTCACCCAGCCGCCGGCCGTCGAGCTTGAAATCGACGAACGGAGTGGGAATCGAGATCGGATCGGTGGAGTTGAGGGTGCCCTCCACCGATGACTTGGCCTTGCGGGCCAGGGTCACGCCGAGGAGTCCCACCAGGAAGACACCCAGTGCCCCGAGGGCGATCTTGAGCCAGTAGTTGCGCATATTTCCGCCAGCACGTTGAGGTGTTCCATTAAGTAACGAGCTGAGACGGCCTGAAGTTTCAGCCCGCACCCATCCGGAGACTCAATGCTCGAGGTCGAAAGCCTCACGAAGCTGTATGGCGACAGGCCAGCGGTGCAAGGGCTGAGCTTCCGGGTGGCTTCCGGAGAAATCCTGGGGCTGGTCGGTCCCAACGGGGCCGGCAAGACGACCACCCTGCGGAGCCTCGCGGGGATCCTGCCGATCACCGAAGGTCGAGTATCGGTTGCCGGGTTCGACCTGAGGAAGGAACCGCTGCTGGCCAAGGCGCGGCTGGCCTTCGTGCCGGACGAACCATCGCTGTTCGACTATCTCACCGTGGAAGAGCACCTCCAGTTCACCGCCCGGCTCTACCGCATTGCCGACGATGCCGATCGGCGGAGCGCGGTGCTGCAGCAATTCTCGCTGTCGGCAAAACGCCATGCCCTGGCCGACGAACTGTCACGGGGAATGAAGCAGAAACTGACGCTGGCCTGCGCCCTGATCCACGACCCTCAGTTGCTGCTGATGGATGAACCGCTCACCGGGCTCGACCCAGTCGGGATACGGCAGGTCAAGAACCTGCTCAGCCGGCGGGCCGCCGCCGGGGCCGGAATCGTGCTGAGTTCGCACCAGCTGCCGCTGATCGAGGAGCTCTGTACCCGACTGATCTTCATGCACCAGGGCAGAATCGTTGCGTCAGGCACCCAGCGGGAACTGGCTGCGGCCTTTCCGGCCGCCGGAGGGCTCGAGGCCATCTTCCTGGCCGTGACGGCGGAAGGCACCGAGTCCACCGAGTGACCAGTGCCCTGGTATACCTGACCGGCAGGAGCCTGGCCAATCGACTGCGGACACTGCGGGCCAAAGCCGTCAGGCCGCGGTATCTGGTGGTCTACCTGCTGGGCATCGGCTACTTGTGGCTGGTGCTGCTGGGACCTCATCCGCTCAGCCCCAGTTCTCTGGAAGCGTCCGAACGCCAGATCAATCAGCTAGCCGCGCTGATGACGCTGCTCGCGCTCCGGTGGTGGCTGATGGAGGATGATCGCTCGGCGCTGGCGTTCACGCCGGCCGAACTGACTTTCCTGTTCCCCGCCCCACTGACCCGGAACCAGCTGATCCGGTTCAAGGTGATGCGGGTGCAGTTCTTTCTCCTGATCAATACGCTGTTCTGGACCGTGGCCGCGAGGCGCACTGGATTCGGTGCCGCACCCGACATGCTTCGGGCAATTTCGCTCTGGGTCTGCTTCGGAACTTTGTACCTCCACCGACTGGGGGCCGCGCTCACCCGCGGATCGCTGGCTTCGGGGGGGCACCGACGGCCATTGGCTCTCTGGCTGCTGGTCGGCGCGCTGTGCCTGGCCCCGGTGTGGTACCTGTTCACTCAATGGCCAGTCCTCGGACTGGCCTGGCGGCAGGGACCCGGCAGCTTCGTACAGGCGCTGACCGGGTTGGCCAATCAACCGGTTATCTCGGCGCTGCTGTATCCGATGAAGGCGCTGTTGCGGCCGACCGTGGCCCTCACCCCTGGCACATGGCTCCGGGAGATGATCCCGGCCGTGCTGCTGCTGCTGGCCCATTTCGCCTGGGTGATTCGGGCTGACTTCGCCTTTGAAGAGGCGGCGCTCAACGCCTCCAGTCGTGCCGCACGCCACCTGGCACGCGGACCGAGATCGGTCGGCCACCCGGTCCGGCGGACACTGCCGCTGCCCGTCGGGGCCGGTCCCGCCATGGCGGTCGCGTGGAAGAATCTGCTCTGCCAGTTACGATCAATTTCCCTGCCGACGATGCTGGCGCTGGGAATTCCACTGTGCAGCGCCCTCATCTTCGGACTGATGGAGCCGACGGACAGCCTGCGCGAAGTGCTCGGCTGGTTCGGGTTGTTCTGGGCGGTCTTCCTGATACTGATCGGCCCCCAATGGGTCCGCTATGATCTGCGCAAGGACCTGGGCCGGATGGACCTGCTGCGCAGCTATCCGGTGAGCGGTGCCGCGGTCATGACTGGGGAAATCGCGGCCTCGGCGCTGATTCTCAGTGCCTACCAGCTGCTGCTACTCGCCGTGGCACTGGGCGGGCTCTGGCATGTTACCGAGAACGGCCTGAGCACCTCGCTGCTGTCGTATTCGTTCGTGGCGTCCGCACTACTGGTGCTGCCGGTCAATTGGATGATGGTTGCGATCTACAACGCCGGCGCCCTGCTCTATCCCGAATGGGTCCGCCGAGACCGGCGATCCGCCGGCGTCGAGGCCATGGGCCAATCGGTCGTGGGATTGGTGGCGGCGGGAGCGTTCCTGGTGGTGGGGCTTATGATTCCAGCGCTGGCGGGTGGGGTGCTTGCCGCCTACTGCTATCCTCGGCTGGATGCCGCGGCACTGCTGCCCGGGGCGCTGGTCGCCGTGGTGGTGCTGCTGCTCGAAGCCCGGCTGCTCGCCGGCTGGCTGGGGCGCAGGTTCGACAGCTATGATCTGTCGATGGTGCGGCTGGCGTCGAGCAGCTGACCTGGCAGGCGTACCGGATGCGGCTCGAAGCGGCCGAAACGAAGGGCCAGCACTGGCAGCACGAACAGGCTCAGGAGGGTGGAGGTGATCAATCCACCGAGGATAACCGTCGCCATCGGCCCCTCGATTTCGCGGCCAGGATCACCGCTGCCCAGCGCCAGCGGCAGCAAGCCCAGACCGGTCACGGCGGCGGTCATCAGGATCGGGCCGAGCCGCTCCAGGGCGCCGCGCAGCGCGGTCTCGAGGTTCCAGGGCCGACCCTCCTTCCTCACCAGGTATTCGTAGTGCGAGATCAGCATGACCGCGTTCCGCGTGGCGATGCCGAACAGCGTCACGAAGCCCACCAGCGAACCGAGCGAGAGCACCCCTCCGGTGGCAAAGACCGCCAGGACCCCACCCACCATGGCGAACGGCAGGTTGGCCAGCACCAGCAGCAGCCGGGTGCTTTCGCCAAACGCGAGACTGAGCAGCATGAGGATGCCGGCGCCCGCCAGCATTCCATATAACAGAAGTTCACGCCCAGAGTCGCGGCGGGCCCGCGCGGTGCCGCCCACTTCGGCGTAGACTCCACCGGGAAGCCGAACTTCGGATGCGAGGCGGCGCTGCACCTCGTCCGCAAAGGCGGATTCATCGCGACCCGAGACATTGGCGGTCACGGTGACCAGTCGCCGGGCGCCCTGGTGCGCCACCATGTACCGCCCGGAAGTCCGTGCCAGGTCGGCCACCTGCCCGAGTTCCACCATGCGGCCATCCTCCGCAAACAGCGGGAGGCGGCGCATACCGCCGCCGTTGACCAGTTCGTCCGGGTGCAGAATCACCTTGATCCCGGTCGACCGGCTGCCCTCATACACCTGGCCGACAAGAGCGCCGCGGGTGGCCGTTTCGATCGCGGTCAGCACGGCGTCAGGGCGCAGACCGGCCCGCGCCACCTCGCCGGGCTTGAGTCGAACGGTCAAGCCAGGGACCACCGGCGGCGGATCGTACTCCACATCCACCGCCCCGCGGATGCCTCGCAACAGTGTCGCTCCTCGCCGAGCGACTGCATCGAGACTATCGAGGTCATCACCATAGAACTTGATCACCAATCCCGCGGTCGACCCGGTCAGCGTCTCTTCGATCCGTTCGGCCAGGAATCCCCGAATCGCGAAGTTCACCCCCGGGATCTGGCCCAGCCGGCGACGGAGATCCTGCTGCAGTGATTCGGCCGCGCTGCCAGTGAGCGGCTTGATGTCGACCTCGAGTTCGCTGTAGTGGGTGCCCCAGGTGTCCTCCGACAGCTCGGCCCGACCGGCCCGCTGGGCCACGCTCCTGACCCGTGGATCGGCCCGCAGCACCGCCGTCACCGCATTGCCCACCCGGACCGATTCCTCCAGCGAGCTTCCCGGAACCAGCGACATGTGAATCTGATAGTGACCTTCACGGAATTCCGGCAGGAAGCTGGCGCCGAAGAATGGCAGGGTGGCCGCGGCGGCTGCGCAGAGCAGAGCCGACACCAGCGCGACCTGGCCGGGAGTGGGTGCCAGGGCCACGAGGCCGGACCGATACCGCGCCTTGCACCACCGGAGCAGCGGCGGCTCTCCGGTGGCGGCGCCCTGGTGACGCAGGCCAAGCAAGGCCAGCGCCGGCGTCACTGTCAACGCCACCACCAGCGAGGCAAGAGTGGCCAGGATGTAGGCCAGGGCAAGTGGACGGAACAGGGCGCCCTGCACTCCTGAGAGCAGTACGACCGGCAGGAAGACGAGGGCCACCACGAAGGTGGCATACGTCACGCTGGCCCTGACCTCGATCGACGCCGCCAGAACCACCTCGGCTGGCGGCAGCGGTGCATCGAGCAGGCGATTCTGGCGCAGCCGGCGGGCAATGTTCTCGACATCAATGATGGCATCGTCCACCACCTCGCCGAGGGCGATGGCAAGGCCGCCAAGGGTCAGGGTATTGATGCCG
>JBEPVA010000204.1:0-6962 GCA_041691295.1 Gemmatimonadota bacterium | reverse complement strand
TTTTTAAATGGGGGGGGTGACGGTTATTTGCCCACCGGCCCCCGCCCCCCCACAAAAACTGTCGCCCCCGCCCGGCCGGGGGCCGGCCTCCAGCATTCGTGCCCGAGTTAGTTGGCCACTGCGGTCCACCACCCAGGAGCAGAGCATGTCTACCGAAAAGAAGCCAGACGACAAGATTCAGGATCTCAAGAAGATCGATGCCGACAAGGCCGAACAGGTCAAGGGCGGCATGACCAAGCCCGGGCCGGTGAAGGACAAGTTCTAGACCGACCGCCAGCCATCATTCAGCTACCACTACACAGGAGTGCCAGATGTCCACCGAGAAGAAGCCGACCGACAAGGTCCAGGACCTCAAGAAGATCGACGCTGACAAGGCCGAACAGGTCAAGGGCGGGATGGTCAACAGCGGGAGCAAGTGGAAAGACAAGTAGCCGCTCGAGAGGGGCGGCCGGCATGTGCCGGCCGCCTTACCCCCCCTCGACCTCCTTCAGGATTCCGAAATCCGCCAGCCGCTGAACCAGTCCCGGCTCCAGCCTCAATCGCGCCTCGTCTTCAATGGCCAGTATCGCTTCCGTCGTAGTCCGGCCATCGAAATAATGCAGCACTCCGATCAGCTCATTGGGAACTGACAGCGGATCCACGTGACTGTAGGTGCCCACCCTGGACATGTCGGGCCCCTGCTGCTCCATCTTGATCGGCTCGGCGCGCAGACGTTCCGGCAGTACATCGGACAGCAGCCGCCCGTGGGCCTCCTTGACCAGCCGCTCGTGGGCCTGGAGCTCGGGACCCGCAATCCGCCGGACCTCCGCCCAGCGCAATCCGCCGACCAGCCGCTCCGCCGCCGCAAAGAACTCCCGCTCCCTCCCGGCCCAGTGCCCCCACCTGCGTCGATACAGGAGCCGATCGACCCGGCCGTCGAAGTCCTCCGGTGTCATGGCGGTAGGTTGCGGCGTGGGCAGCGGAAAGATCAGCCCCAGCGCCTCGGCCCCGATATCGAGTTCAAGCACGGCCCAGCGGGCCAGGGCCATCTCGGCGGTGACCAGCAGCCTGTGCAGCTGGTTGAAGAACCGCTCCCCGACCGCTCCCCGTTCATGCTTGCAGAACCAGGTGGCACAGGTCGACTCGCGGTGCCGCCACACCCCGCACAACCCGCCCGATTCGGGCAGATAGTGGGGACAGCGGAGCGTGCCCACCCGCCCGAAATGATGGCGGGCCTGGGCATAGTGCAGAGTGAAAATCGGAGTCTGCTCGAGACCCATCGGCGTGACGGCCACCCCGGCGTCCAGTCGCAGTTCGAGCGTGGCGCGTCCAGCCGCCGACTCGGGGGAATGGTCCGCCAGCACCCGGCCGGCCAGGAAGTTCCACATCCGCGGCAGGTAGGTGCAGCACTTGGTGGCGGGATTGTACAGCAGGGTGGCGTCGGTCGGCACGCCGGGCGGCGCGCACATGGCGCAATCGCTGCAGGTGCTGGGCGCTTCCCCGGGAATCGGCGCGCCGAGAAATTCATCCATCCACCCGGCATAGAGTGGAGGCAAGGCAGACATCTGGGCTGCATCCATGGTCCGGACCTTTCCCACCTGGCCAACGTGGAGCCCGCCACCCCCGGCTACAGATCGGAATAACGATCCGCCGGGTGACGAGCATTCGCTGCTGCCGGTCAGCGCTGCAGCGCGACCAGCCGCTTCTTCATCTCTTCCCGGCGTGTGGTCTGCCCGGGATCGGCGCCGGCCAGTGCGTTCACTGCCCAGTGAAAATGCGACGCGGCACTGTCGGGGCTGCCGGCGCTTTCCCAGGCCTGACCCAGCAGCGCATGGGTCTCGGTCAGGGTCAGGTAGAGCGACGACCCTTCCAGTGGTCCGTGCAGCACCGGTCGCAGGATCGCGATGGCATCGTTGGGCCGGTTCAGCACCAGGTACAGCCGGGCCAGCTCGACATTGGCCCGGGTATAACCCTGCGCCGCTGATGCGATGCTGGTCCGCATGGCCTCCGCGGCAGTCGCGTTCCGGCCCTGGGCCCGCTGCCACAGTCCATCGACATAGAACCAGAGCAGGTGGTCCCGCTTCTGGAAGCTCATCGCACCGAGTCGCTGCACGCTGTCCCGCAGCGGCTTGAGCCGGCCACTGTCGCCGGCGGCCGCAAAGCTGGTGGCCGCATGGGTCAGGTTCCAGGCGGCATGTCTCCCCTCGGCCGCACTGTCTTCCTCGGTGAATCGATAGGCCGCGATCGAGTCGAACAGCGCGCCGGCCATCGAATAGCGGCCCTGCTCATACAGGACCTGCGCTTCCGGAACCCGGAGCGGCGACGCGACCCCCTTCATGTCCGCGATTCCCGATCGCGTCACATTATCGTGCCACAACCGCCTGGCCACTGACAGCGCCTCCGCCAGCCGGCCCTGGTTGCGCAGGCTGATGGTGAGCTGCCACCATGCTTCGGACTGAGAGGTTCCCGGCGGGCCGAGAGTCAGCGGCCGGAGAATCGCATCCGCTTCGGCAAAGCGACCCTCGCGCATCAGCAGCGTCGGCCGCAGCCGGACACCCGAGCCGGCCCAGCTGGGATCGAGCGAGTCGGACACCACCTCGGCGGCCATCGCGCTGTCCGACTGGCCCATCCGGCTGTAGCTCTCCGCCAATATCCCCCAGGCTTGTGAAGACCCCGGCTGCAATCGGGTCCACAGCCGCGCAATCTTGAGCGCGCCCGGCAACGAGTCGACCTGGAGATAGCTGTCGATGAGCGCCGACAGCGCCCGGCAGGCAATGCAGTTCGGGTCGGCGCCCTTGAGGCCGAGCGAATCCATGGCCAGGGCCACGTGCAGCGGTGTCCGGGCTCCGGTGTAGTCACCCGCGGAGATCCTGGCGATGCCGAGGTAGTACGGCCCTTCGACTTCCTTGGGATAGCGGACCACCAGCGTCTCGGCCAGGGTCATCAGGGTTGGACTGGAGTTGTTCCAGGCCCACGCCGACTTGATCATCAGCCGTTCACGGTCGCTGGCGCCATCGGCCAGCCGCACCGCCTGATTCATCCGTCCGGAGACGACGGCGCGGTTGGGCGTCGCTGACAGGGCGAAGTAGAACATCGCCATGGCAAACGACGGATCGGCCTTGAGCGCTTCCCCCAGCTTCGACTCTGCATCCTTGAGCCGACCGGCGTAGTAGTCCCGCACCCCCTCCTCATACAGCCGGTAAGCCTCGACCGACTTGGTCGTCACGTCGGCCAGCGACCCGCTTACCGCCGCCGCTCCCAGATTGTGCAGCAGTCGCGCGGTGCCGGTGTCAGCCAGGCTGAAGAGGTCGCCGCCTTCCATGGTGTACGCCTGCCGGACGCTGCCGGTGGTCAGGTCGACTCGCCGCAGGTCGAGCCGCAGTCGCCCGTTGGGCAGAGTGAACAGTGAGCCATCCACCAGCTCTGTCGCGCCGGCTGACCGGGCTGCCGCCAGCAGGCCGGAGGCCGAGGTATCGGGTGTGGCGGAGCGCTGCAGCACAAGTTCGTACATCCGTGCGGCGCTGATCACGATCAGGTCGGGCGAGCGGGCCAGATTGGTGGCCAGCATGTCCGACAGCGGTCGGCCGATATCCCCAGCACCAGGGGCACCATATCCCGTGATCCGGCCGACCGCGACGACCGGCCGCTTGTCGGTACCGGCGCTGCCCGAGCGCAGCCTGGCCCGGACGAAGAGTCCCAGTGCCACCAGGGCCGCCATGCCCAACCCGATGGCGAGCGGCAAAGCCCGGCGGGCGGCTGGAGAGTTCGAACTCGAAGGTGGAACCGGATGTGGCTCTGCTGCGGATGGGGTCCCACGACCTTCGCCGGCGTGTGAGGCGGTGGCCCATCCGGACGTGATCGCAATCGACGGGTGTGCATCGGATTCACGGGGCGACCGCGGCAGTGGAACGGGTCCGACTTTCGCCGGTCGCTGGCTCTCGACCCGGTCCGCCGCATCGGCTTCCACGGTGCCAGAACCGACCTGCGTCGCAGCCGGTGACTTGCTCACCGGCGCACTGGCCGCTCGCCGCAGCTCATCGCTAAGGGCCTGGATGTCGCGGTCGGGAGCCAGTCCGAGTTCCTGATCGACCAGCATCTGGTGAATCCGCGCCTGTTGCAGTGCACCCGCGCTATCGCCGGCGGCGGCCTGGGCCCGCATCAGCTCCAGCGTCACCCGGGCGCTCAGCGGATCCAGCGCCGCCAGCCGCTTCCACCAGCTCGCGGCACCGGCCTGATCCCCGGACTTGATCCGCTGCCGGGCCAGCTGCTCCAGCAGCTCTGCATACTCATGAGCCAGCCCGGTGCGCTCGTTCTCGGCCCAGCGCTCGAACTCCGCCGCGCCGGGCAGGACGAATCCATCGAGAAACGGACCGCGATACAACCCAGCCGCGCGGGCCAGATCTCCCGCCGTGATCAAGGCCGCGAATTCAGCCACGTCACTCTGAACCACATCGGGGTTGAGCCGCAGGTCCTTGACCCCGAGGATGACCTCTTCGGCGCCCAGATCCTGCCGCAGAGCATAGAGCGCCTGGGTAATCGCCCGCCGGGCCCGTTCCTCATCGGCATCGGGCCAGAGGAGCGAGACCACTTTATCGCGGGTCAGGCCCCGGTCGCCGGCCCGGGCCAGCAACGCGAGGATGGCCAGGCGCCGCGGCTGGCCCGCCGCACCCGGCGCGCCAGCCTGCAATCCGCCTACGGATAGTCCACCTAACGTGTTAATCCGCAGCAAGTTATCCGAGGTGACTTTCAGGTGATTCCGGCCTGACCGGCCAGACACTCCGCGGTGACACCGCTCCATATACTAGGCGCCATGAAGCGGGGCAGCAAACGCGGCGACCCCGGCACGGATCCCTGGCGGTCCATCACTTATAGGAGGCTGGCATGAAGACGGTTCTGTTGACCCTGACTCTGGGCGCCCTGGCAGTGGCAAGCACGGCTTCGATGCCGACACAGGTTGGCCGGACTACCGAGATCGCAAAGGCCGCCTCGTTCCATGCCTCCATCGATGGGGCGCTGAATGCCGAGATCAGCGGAGACGCCCGGTTCGGGGCAGTCCATGGCAATGGTGGGCAGGCCGCCACCTTCACCGTTTCGCTGGGCGCGTACGGCGATCATGGCTCGATCCTCTTCACCAGCTGGGCCCCGAACCGGATCCAGCCCGGCCTCTACCGGGTGTCCGACCTGATGGAGGCCGAAGCCGTGCAGGCGATGGTGGTCACCGGTTCGGCTGAGCGTCCGACCGGCAGCTTCCGGGTCCACTCGGGGACGCTGACCATCACCCGGTCGAACGAATACCGGATCGACGGGATCTACGATCTGCAGGGCGAAGGATTCACCGCCGACGCGCCGGACCAGGAAGGTCGCCGGATTCATGTGACCGGCAGCTTCACCGCTCTGGCGCAGCAGTAAGCGGCAATCATGTACCGCCAGACGCTTGCCGCCGTGTCGTTGCTCGGCCTGCTGGTCGCGGGCCGAATGGCGACGAGGGGCTGGGGCGCGAGTCCCGGGATACGCTCGGTGAGTCGCAGTGCGGTCTCCTCCTTCATCATGACAATCGAAGGCGACAGCGGTCTGACCGCGGTCGATGCCAAGGTCGTGGTCGGCGAGGCGGGATTCCGGCGGCATACCAGCGAGGGCGGAGCCGAGTTTTCGCTGGAGCTCGGCAGCACCAGCCCTGAAGCGGCGGTGCTCTTCGCCACTACCAGCCCGGGGCCGAGTAAACCGGGGATTTACCCGGTGGACGATGAACCTGGCAGTCCTGCGCTGCACGCCTTGATCCTGACTGGCAGTCCGACCCGGCCAACCGGCGTGTACAGGGCACGGTCGGGGATGCTCACCGTGCGGATGGCTGGTGGCGGCCAGATGGAGGGAAGCTTTGAACTGCAGGCTGGCGGCTTTACGGCCGAGGATCCGATGAATGAGAGAGTGATGATCAGCGCGGCCGGGACGTTCCTGGCCACTGAACGGTAACCGCCGAGCCTGGCAATCGAGAACGGCACCCATCACTCGACCTGGTGCTACGGGGGGGGCAGAACCAGATCGGCGCAGCGGTGGGACATCGTTCACGCGGGCGGTGCCTCGTGGCGGTCAGGATGTCCGGGTCAGGACCGATCCCCGGCGTGTAACCCGAAGTGAGCCGGCCCGGCCTCGACCTGGTCGCCGGGAGTGAGTTCAAGATGAGCCTCGAAACCTGGAGAGAGATGCAATGAGACCGCTATCCACGGCCGCCGCGATCCTGGGCACGGCGCTGGTGTCCTGTGCCGGCGGGATGTATGGGCCCTCGGCTGCCGGCAATACCAGCCTGGCGATTACCAACCTGACCAACCAGGCGGTCTGGTACCTGAATGTCAGATCGTGCGGCACCCAGGACTGGGGCCGCGATGTGCTGGGCACAGGCGTCGTCACGACCAATGAGACACTCCAGCGGGCGGTCCCGTCCGGATGCCACGACGTCCGGCTGCGGTCGGACCCGTCCCTCCATGGTGAGGTCATCTGGACTGGAGTAGACCTGGCGGCGGGCAGCACCACAGTGCGCTCACTGGGCGCCTGGCAGCAGCCGCATTAACTCGAGCCACCGGCTCACGAAGGGAGCACGACCATGCAGCAGACCAATGATTCGACCGGATTTCCGGAAGGCGGCAGCATCAGACTCTCGGGCACGCTGCTCCACACCAGCGCGGAGTTCCAGGCGGTGCTCCGCCAGACCGGTGAACACCAGGCGGTGACGCGAAACAGCAGCGCGCACCGGGGCCGGCACAAGGGAGTGTGGCTGGCGCCGCGGGGACTGTGGGAGTGAGCACGGCTGCACCGCTGGCCAGATGAACCGCGGAAGGCCGCGGGCAGAAAACAGCCGCGGAATAACACGGACCGCTCCAGGGCATTCCCAGGATTCGAATCACCCTGCTGAAGACCGTTTTTCTGTATACAGCAACGACGATCCCGGCCTGACAATTTGCATTCGGATTGGTGATCCGGACCATCCG
>JBEPVA010000203.1:0-7006 GCA_041691295.1 Gemmatimonadota bacterium | reverse complement strand
GCCGACACATGCAGGATGCCGTTGGCGTCGATGTCGAAGGTGACCTCGACCTGCGGCATGCCGCGGGGCGCCGGCGGAATGCCGGTCAGCTGGAACTTGCCGATGGTCCGGTTGTCGACGGCCAGCTGCCGCTCGCCCTGAAGGACGTGGATCTCGACCGTGGTCTGGTTGTCCTCCGCGGTGGAGAAGGTCTCCGACTTCTTGGTCGGGATCGTGGTGTTCCGCGGAATCAGCACCGTGGTCACCCCGCCCAGCGTCTCGATGCCGAGCGATAGCGGGATCACGTCGAGTAGGAGGACGTCCTTGACCTCGCCGCCGAGCACGCCGCCCTGGATGGCGGCGCCGATGGCCACGACCTCGTCCGGGTTGACGGAGCGGTTGGGCTCCTTGCCGAAGTACTCCTTGACGATCTCCTGGATCTTCGGGATCCGGGTCGAGCCGCCGACCAGGATGACCTCATCGATCTTGCTGGGATCGAGGCCCGCATCCTTGAGCGCCTGCTTCATCGGCGGAATGGTCCGCTGGACCAGGTCGTCCACCAGCTGCTCGAACTTGGCCCGGGTCAGGGTCAGGTTGAGGTGCTTAGGGCCGGACTGGTCCGCCGTGATGAACGGCAGATTGATATCGGTCTGCTGGGTGGTGGACAGCTCCATCTTGGCCTTCTCGGCCGCTTCCTTAAGCCGCTGGAGCGCCATGGCGTCCTTGGCCAGGTCGATGCCCTGGTCCTTCTTGAACTCGGCCACCAGCCAGTCGATCAGCCGCTGGTCAAAGTCATCGCCACCGAGGTGGGTATCGCCGTTGGTGCTCTTGACCTCGAAGACGCCCTCGGCCAGCTCCAGCACCGAGATATCGTAGGTGCCGCCGCCGAGATCGAAGACCGCGATCTTTTCTTCCTTCTTCTTGTCGAGCCCGTACGCCAGAGCGGCGGCGGTCGGCTCATTGATGATTCGCAGCACTTCGAGACCGGCGATCTTGCCGGCATCCTTGGTGGCCTGGCGCTGGGCATCATTGAAATAGGCCGGGACCGTGATGACGGCCTTTTCGACCTTGGTGCCCAGGTAGTCCTCGGCGGTCTGCTTCATCTTCTGCAGGATCATCGCCGAGATTTCGGGTGGCGTGTATTTCTTGCCCTGGATTTCAACCGCGGCAAGGCCATTGGCCCCTGCGTCGATCTTGTAGGGCACCCGGCGCGCTTCCTCGGTCACTTCACCGACCCGGCGGCCCATGAACCGCTTGATCGAGAAGATGGTCTGCTTGGGGTTGGTGACCGCCTGGCGCTTGGCCACCTGGCCCACCAGCCGCTCCCCATCCTTGGTAAAGGCCACGACGGACGGTGTCGTCCGACCACCCTCGGCGTTGGGGATGACGACTGGGTCACCACCCTCCATGACCGAGACGACGGAATTGGTCGTCCCAAGGTCGATACCGATGATTTTTGAAGCCATAGTGAGAGATTCCTTTTCGAGGTACTGAGGTGGGTCGCCCTGGAGGGGGACCGGCGTACGAAGACGTCGGGCCCCCCTTGGGCAAGGGATATACCGGCATTTTCGGCCGTTTTGGCAGGAGTTTGGCAGACTTATCGCTGGACCGGACCGCGCTGGCAGGGGGTTACTACATTAAAGCATGATTCCGTACCGGGATGACAACCCGCACTTCAGGACCCCGGTCGTCACCATCGGGCTGATTCTCACCAACCTGGTCATCTGGCTGGTCATTCAACAGGCCGGGGAACCGGCGGCGCTGGCCACCACCGTCTGTGAGCTGGGATTGATCCCGGGGGAGCTGGCCCACCTGGTCAAGCCGGGCTCGATGATCGAGCTGGGCAACGGGACCTCCTGCGTTCTAGGCACCTCACCGACCTGGTTTACCCCGCTGACCTCGATGTTCCTGCACGGCGGCTGGATGCACCTCATCGGCAACATGTGGTTCCTCTGGGTGTTCGGGAACCACGTGGAGGACGCCATGGGGCGGGAGAGGTTCCTTGCCTTCTACTTATTGTGCGGCCTGGCCGCAGCCTTCGGTCAGGTTGCGGTCGCGCCGAGGTCGCTGTTGCCGATGGTCGGCGCCAGCGGCGCGATCAGCGGTGTCATGGGAGCGTACGGTTTCCTCTATCCCAGGGTCCGGGTACACATGTTCTTCTTGTTGTTGATCATTCCCATCAGCTTTGCCATTCCGGCCTGGACCATGATTGGCTACTGGTTCCTGATCCAGCTGTTCGGCGGACTGGTCTCGTCCTCGGATGCCGGCGGCGTCGCGTTCTGGGCTCACGTCGGTGGTTTTCTCGGCGGAGTCCTGCTGCTGCCGCTGTTCCGGGATCCGTGGCTGGTGGCCCGCCACCGGAGGCAGGCGGCGTGGTCCTGAACATTCCGATGCTCGAGACCGAGGCCACTCACCTGGTCGTGCGGGCTGCGGAGAACGCTGGGGGGCCGGCTGATCCGTTCTGGCTCGGTCCTGACTGGCAGCACCGGAGAGGACTGGCGCACTACCTCGATGCGACGCTGCTCCGGGCCGATGCCTCAGAGACCGACGCGCTGGAACTGTGCGACCGGGCACGCGGGCTGAGCGCGGCGGCGGTCTGCCTCAATCCGATCTGGATTCGGGCGGCATCCCACCGGCTGACCGGGAGTGATACCGCTGTGGCTGGGGTGGTGGACTTTCCCCTCGGCGCTTCCAGCGGCGCTTCACGCCGAGCCGAGGCTCGGCTGGCAGTGCTGGATGGCGCCACTGAACTGGACCTGGTAGCTCCACTGGGCCTGATCACGGCAGCACGCTGGGAGGAATTGTACGATGACCTGGTGTCGGTCATTGCCACGGCCAGGCCGGCCCGGGTGAAGATCATCCTGGAAACGGCGGCAGTGTCACCGCAGGAAATCATGATCTCGGGGTTGATTGCGCGGGAGGCAGGGGCGGACTGGCTCAAGACTTCGACTGGATTCCATCCCGGCGGCGGGGCGACGATCGAGTCGGTGCGGCTGCTGCGTCTGGTAGCCGGTCGCCGGATGGGGGTCAAAGCGTCGGGCGGCATCCGCAGCCTGGCTGATGCTGCCTCCATGCTGCTGGCTGGGGCCGATCGAATCGGGGCTTCGGCGCTCGATGCGCTGAGCTCCGACCGTCCATTGGGAGAGCTGGTGGCCTAGCTCTGCGCCTGCGCCGGTTCGACCACGATCTCGCGCTTGAGCACCTTGGCCAGGACATCGGCCAGCTGATTGGCGCTCCATGATTCGAGGGCCAGGTCCGCACCGCCAAACCGCGGCACCGGCCTGATCGTCAGCCTGGTCGGGCAGGCCTCGATGGTGATCTTCTCGACGGCCGACGTGTAACCCCGGTCGAGCCCGTCCGCGATCCGCAGGATTCCGGACAGCCGCCGCACCAGGGCCCGATCCTCCTCCGACAGGGCCGCAAACTCCTCGTGTTTCTTGCGCGGGCCGCGTGAGCGGTGGTAGCGCGAGATCAGTGCGACCAGCAACCGCTCCCGTGGCGAGAGGTGCAGCCGTTCGGCGTGCATGATCAGATCGAAGCTGTGACGGTGATACTTGCGGTAGCTCACGACCTGCCCCACGTCATGCAGCAGGGCGGCGGCTTCCAGCAATCCGCGGTCTTCCGGCACCCCGCCGATCAACGTGGCCAGTTGATCATACAGCGCCAGCGCCAGCAGTCTGACCTGCTCGACGTGGCGGCGGTCGCAGTGACACCGCTCGGCAAACTCGCGGGCCAGTCGCAGCGGGTCGGCGGCGGCCGGGACGTTGTCGTTGCCCGACATCTCGAGCAGCAGTCCCTCACGCAGGCCAAACGCGCTGATCCGGAGCGAGCGGGCCTCGATCCGGTCCAGCAGCTCGGCGGTGATAGCCAGTCCAGCCAGGATGATGTCAGCACGCTGCGGATTGAGGCCGGGCACTTCGGCCCGCCGCTCGGGCGATAGTCCGCTGAGCCAGTCGAGCAGCTGCTCCACCTCGGCCACCGTGACCGTGACGCCGTGGACTGCTTCGGAACCGGAGCCGCCCCTCCGGGCGGCGATCATCCGGCCAAGATTGGTGAATGAGCCGCCCGATCCGATGACCATGGCGGACCGCCAGGTGCGGATGGCCAGCTTGCGGCGGAACTGGTTGCGGGCCCACTCCCGCAGCTGGCGGATTTCCTTGCGGATGTTTTCGCCGGGGAGGTGGAGCTCGGTGATGCGGACGGCGCCGAATGGCAGCGAGATCGATTCCTCGACCAGGCCATCGACCGCCGCGATCAACTCCAGGCTGCCGCCACCGATATCGGCCACCACCACCCGTCCGCCCTCGAGCGGGAAGTGGTGGGCTACCGAGCGGTAGGACAGCTGCGCCTCCCGGTCGGTGCCGATGACCTGGAGATGAATGCCGGTTTCATCCCGCACCCGCCGGGCAAACTCGGCGCCGTTCTTGGCCTCGCGCACGGCCGAGGTGGCCACCGCCGCTATCCGGCTGACGCCGCGGCGCTCGCAGACATCGCGCATCCGGACCAGGGCTTCGAGTGCCCGGTCCATCGCGGCCGGATCGAGCCGGCCGGTCCGGGCCACGCCGGCGGCCAGCCTGGGCTGTTCCTTCACCTCGTCGATGACGGTCAGGCCGGAGGCCGCTCCCGCCTCCGCCACCAGCAGGCGGATGGAGTTGGAGCCGACGTCGATCGCCGCCAGGCGTTCGCGGGCCTCCGGGAGCGGCACAGCGGTCACCGGGAAGCCCCTGTCGCGGCTTCGGTGGGTGTAGCCTCGTCCTCGATGTGGTGCTTGATCGACTTGCCTTCGACCAGGAACACGACGTCCTCCGCGATATTGGTGGCCAGGTCGGCTACCCGCTCGAGATTCCGGCTGACCAGGTGCAGCTCCATGCTGGCCCCGATGACATGGGGGTCTTCCATCATATGGGTGAGCAGGATCCGGAACAATGACCGATGCAGGGCATCGACCTGGTCATCCCGGCGGCAGACTTCCCGCGCGGCCACCGAGTCTCCCCGAATAAAAGCCTCCAGGGCATCGGAAAGCATGTCCTGGGCAAGCCGGGCCATTTCGATGATTTCCGGCTCAGGGGCGATCGGGCGGCTGGTGGCCAGCCGCTCCGCGCTCTGGGCGATGTTGACCGCATGATCGCCGACCCGTTCGAGGTCGCTGGCAATCTTGAGCGCCATGGTCAGCATTCGCAGGTCCCGACCCATCGGCTGCTGCAGGGCCAGCAGGTTGATGCACTGCTCTTCGATCTCGATTTCCAGCGAGTTGAGGGTCCGGTCGCCGGCAATAACTAGGTGTGCGCGCTCGAGATCGCGCTGCAGCAGGGCCTCGACGGCGGCGCTCAGCGCCGCTTCCGCCTCACCGGACATGGTGAGGAGGCGGGTCTTGACCTCATTCAGCTCGTCATGAAAATGGCGGTGATTCTCGAGGCTCATCCAAACCTCCCGGTGATATAGGCCTCGGTCTCGTCGCGAGCCGGGTGAGTGAATATGTCGGCAGTTTCGCCGAACTCAACCAGGTCACCCTTGAAGAAGAATCCGGTGAAGTCCGAGGCTCGAGCGGCCTGCTGCATGTTGTGGGTCACGATCACGATGGTGTAGCTCTGCTTGAGCTCTACCAGCAGCTCCTCGATCTTCAGGGTCGCGATGGGATCGAGCGCCGAGCAGGGTTCGTCCATCAACAGGACTTCGGGCTGATTGCCCAGGGCCCGGGCAATGCAGAGCCGCTGCTGCTGGCCGCCCGAGAGGCCGGTGGCTGGCGAGTCGAGCCGGTCCTTTACTTCGTCCCACAGCGCCGCCTGCCTGAGGCAGCGCTCGACCAGGTCGGGCAGCTCGCGCCGGTTGACCAGGCGGTTCAATTCCGGGCCATACGCCACATTCTCGTAGATCGACTTGGGGAACGGGTTGGCCCGCTGGAACACCATTCCGACCTTGCGGCGCAGCTCGACCAGATCGCAGCCGGGGCCGAAGATCGAACGGCCGTCCAACAGGATCTGGCCGTTGTACCTGGCCCGGGGCTCCAGGTCATGCATCCGGTTGATGGCCCGGAGAAAGGTGGACTTGCCGCAGCCCGACGGTCCGATGATCGCGGTGACCGCCTTGCGCGCCAAGCCCAGGTTGATGCCGTGCAGGATCTCACGCTCCCCGTAGGAAAAGCGGAAATCCTTGGCCTCGATCGCCGGGGGGCCTTCCGACACCGGCCGAGGCTGGGTCGGCACAGGGGCCGTAAGAGTGGGTCGCAGCATGGGAGCGGAGGGGTGCTCCAGCGTTGGGGTCAGAGTGCCGGTCATCCAAACCTCCCGGTGATATAGGCTTCGGTCTGCTCCTGCCTCGGCGTCGTGAACATCAGCTTGGTGGGACCCGTCTCGATCATGCTGCCCATGTAGAAGAAACTGGTGGTATCGGAAACCCGCGCCGCCTGTTGCAGGTTGTGGGTCACGATCACGATGGTATAGCTGCCCTTCAGTTCGAACGCCAGTTCCTCGATCCGCTGGGTGCCCATCGGGTCCAGTGACGCGGTGGGCTCATCGAACAGGAGCACCTCGGGGGCCGGTGCCACGGCGCGGGCGATACACAGCCGCTGCTGCTGGCCGCCGGACAGTGCCACCGCGCTGGTCTTGAGCCGGTCCTTCACTTCTTCCCACAAGGCCGCCTGGCGCAGTGCCCGCTCCACAATCGCCGCGATCTCGGCCCGGCTGTGGGAGCCGCCGACTCGAAGCCCCGCCGCCACGTTCTCGAAAATCGACATGGTAGGGAAGGGAGTGGGACGCTGGAACACCATGCCGATCCGGCGGCGCAACGTCATGGCGCTGACGCCGGGGCCGTAGATGTCCTTGCCGTCGAGCAGCACCCGCCCGCTGATCCGCCCGCCGTCCGTCAATTCGTGCATCCGGTTGAGGGTGCGCAGGAAGGTCGACTTGCCGCAGCCGGACGGCCCGATCAGGGCGTGAACCGCATTGGCCGGGAAGCTGAGGCTGACTTCCCGGATCCCGGCCTTGGTCCCGTAAAACGCGCTGAGATTCTCAGTGGCCAGGCGGACCGG